>NSJM01000081.1 GCA_002634395.1 Candidatus Methylomirabilis sp. | reverse complement strand
AGGCTTCGAAAAAAGGCTTGACAAAGGGTATCGGCTCCACTAGATTTAAGTCGTAAATCTCGCTGAGGGTATGACTTCTCCAGAGTGTCGTTTGTCGGTCGGCCCTGAAACGCGATAACTGAGGGCAAGGCAGACCGACGCTGCCCAAGATCCAACTCATCTTGCTTTCCGATTTAGACCGTTGTGTCCCATATGTTCGGCAGGGGCCTTATTCCTGGTGACCGCTTCACATGTTTATATACATCGTACTGTAGGCTGGTCACAGGGAGAGGCGAGTACCGGGTTAAGGTCGCGAAGTAGATTCATCGTCAACAGTCTTACTTAAGGAAGAGGAGTTCGCGTAGATGGCCTTATCAGTGTCTGAATCGACCAGACGGTCCAGTGTGTCAGAGGTGAAGGAGATTGCGGCGGCGCTTCCCAGGGGTGGCTCGATGAACATCGTAGAATTGAAAGAGAAGACGATCTCTGAGCTGAGCTCCATTGCCAGGACCCTGAACGTGGTGGGTGCCAGTGGCCTCCGCAAGCAAGAGCTCATCTTTAAGATCCTTGAGGCGCAAACCGAGAAGAGCGGGCTGATCTTCGCGGAGGGCGTACTTGAGGTTCTGCCCGATGGGTTCGGCTTCCTTCGAGCGCCGGACTACAATTACCTGCCTGGGCCCGACGACATTTATGTCTCGCCGTCGCAGATTCGGCGCTTTGACCTGAGGACCGGTGACACCGTTTCGGGACAGGTGAGACCCCCCAAGGAAGGAGAGCGCTACTTCGCCCTCCTGAAGGTCGAGGCGGTAAACTTCGAAAACCCGGAGCTGATCAAGGACAAGATCCTCTTTGATAACCTGACCCCTCTCTTTCCGAACCAGCGAATCCGGCTGGAAACCACGCAGGATGAGCTGAACATGCGGGTGATGGACCTTCTCACGCCAATCGGTAAGGGGCAGCGTGGACTGATCGTTGCCCCGCCGAGAACGGGTAAGACCATTCTCCTGCAAAAGATTGCCAACAGCATCACCAAGAACCACCCTGAGGTGATCCTGATCGTTCTCCTGATTGATGAGAGGCCGGAGGAGGTGACGGACTTCCAGCGCTCTGTGAAGGCAGAGGTGGTCAGTTCGACCTTCGATGAGCCGGCTACGCGTCACGTCCAGGTAGCCGAGATGGTGATCGAGAAGGCCAAGCGGTTGGTGGAGCACAAGCGGGATGTGGTGATTTTGCTGGACTCTATCACTCGATTGGGAAGGGCTTACAATACCATCGTCCCGCCGAGCGGCAAGGTGCTCTCCGGCGGCGTGGACAGCAACGCGTTGCAGCGTCCTAAACGGTTCTTCGGGGCGGCGCGGAATATCGAAGAGGGCGGCAGCCTGACGATTATAGCTACGGCCCTTATCGACACCGGCAGCCGGATGGACGACGTCATCTTCGAGGAGTTCAAAGGGACCGGCAACTGCGAACTTGTCCTCGATCGACGGTTGGTAGATAAGCGGGTCTTTCCGGCCATCGATATCTTCAGGTCAGGCACGCGGAAAGAGGAACTCCTGCTCACCCAGGAGGAGCTTAACCGGATGTGGATTCTCCGCAAGGTCCTCCAGACTATGGGCGTGGTGGAGGCGATGGAACTGCTTCTTGAGAAGTTGAAGCAAGCCAAATCGAACGAGGATTTTATGCGGGCAATGAATTCGTAGGTGATTTTCCTGAAATCGATGCTACCCAACAGCCCGTCCTCCGACGGGCTGTATTTTTTGCTAAGGTTCAGCCTTTAGCCATCAGTAACGAGCTATCAGCTCTCTGCTTTTGCTGGTTGCTGACGACTGAAAGCTGAACACGTATTTCATGTTGAGAGCGCTTAGTGTTTAGACGTATAATGAAGCGTATTTAACTTACTGAAAAATTAGCTGTTTTCAAGGAGGGACAATTATGAAGCCGGGCATTCACCCTGACTATCAACTGACAACGATTACGTGCGCGTGTGGCGAGGTGATCCACACTCGATCTACCGTGTCCGCTCTCCGGGTAGAGATCTGCTCCAAGTGCCACCCGCTCTTTACCGGACGTCAGAAGCTAATCGACACCGAAGGGCGAGTCGATCGGTTCCGAAGGAAGTATTCCAAGAAGCCGAAGGCGGCCGAATCAGCCAAAGAGACTGCCCCGGTGGAGCTTCCTACAACAGCACCAGAGGAAGTGGTAGCCCCCTAATCGGGAGACCGTTCGTTTAAAGGGTGACGTCGATGCTGCAGTTGCTTGAACGCCTGAATGCCATCGAGCAGCGATCTACTGAAGTCCTGCTGCAGATGAGTGATCCGGCTGTTATTAGTGATCAGACCCGCTTCCAGCGGCTGGCCAAAGTGTATGCGGAACTGGAACCGGTGGTGGAGGTATACCAACGGTACCGTAAGCTCCTGCGCGGCGTGGAGGAGACAAAGGCGCTCCTGCACGATGGGGCCGAGGACGACGTACGCGAACTGGCGGAGGCGGAGCTTGAGGAATTAGCAATCAAGCGGGAAAAGCTTGAAGAGGAGATCACGCTTCTGTTGCTTCCGCGTGACCCGGCCGATGAGAAAAATATCATTCTGGAGGTCCGGGCCGGGGCGGGTGGCGACGAGGCCGCGCTGTTCGGTGCGGAATTGGTCAGGATGTACAGCCGATACGCCGAGCTACAAGGCTGGAAGGTAGAGATGCTTTCTTTAAATCAGACGGGGGTCGGCGGGGTGAAGGAAGCGATCCTGAACATCGAGGGGCGCGGGGCGTACAGCCGTCTGAAATTTGAGAGCGGAGTCCACCGGGTACAACGGGTCCCTGTCACTGAGTCAAGTGGTCGAATTCACACCTCGACCGTTACCGTTGCGGTTCTCCCTGAGGCGGAGGATGTGGAGATACAGATTGACCCAAAGGATCTTCGAATTGATGTGTTTCGCTCAACAGGTCCTGGAGGGCAGTCCGTAAACACTACTGATTCGGCCGTACGAATGACTCATTTGCCGACCGGGATGGTGGTCTCCTGTCAGGATGAGAAGTCTCAGCATAAGAATCGAGCCAAGGCGATGAAGGTGTTGCGGGCTCGCTTGCTTGAGGCCGCCACGGCGCAGCAGGCGGCAGAAATTTCACAGGCGCGCCGTCAGCAGGTAGGAACAGGAGACCGGAGTGAACGGATACGCACCTACAATTTTTCCCAGGGCCGGGTTACTGACCACCGAATTGGGCTCACGCTCCACAGCCTTCCGCGGATCTTGGAGGGGGAGTTGGCCGAACTGATCGGCGCACTCGCGGCCAGCGATCAGGCCGAGCGATTGAAGGCCTTGGTGTGAGGATGGGTTACGCAGTTGTCACTGCGCCTTCCGACTCGGCGAAGGCCGACTACACGTATCGCCGTACAGTAGAGCGATTGGCGGATAACGGCGTGGAAAGTGCGATGCTCGATGCGGCGTGCCTTATGGAGGCTGCGTCAGGTATTCCACGGTGGCGGTTTATCCTGGATCCGGAACAGTCGATTCCTTCGGACAGATCTCGCATCCTGGAGTCGATGCTATCCCGACGCCTTGCCAGAGAGCCACTTGCCTATATCCTTGGAGTGAAAGAGTTTTGGTCTCTGCCCCTTGTGGTGAGCTCAGACGTCCTGATCCCGAGGCCGGACACCGAAACGCTTGTCGAGGCGGTCTTAGATAAAATCAGTTCAAGGTTCAAAGTTCAAGGTTCAAAGTTCAAGGTTCAAAGTTCGGCGGGTGGACACCCTCCATCCTCCACCCTGCACCCTGTACTTACTATTGTGGACCTTGGTACCGGCAGTGGCGCGATTGCTCTGGCGCTGGCGGTCGAGGTGCCCCATGCGCTCATCTACGCCATCGATCGTTCGCCGGGAGCCTGCCGGACTGCCAAGCGGAACATTGAGGCGCTGAGACTGACGAGCAAGATTCACTGCGTACAGGGTGACCTACTTGAGCCGATTCGGACAATTGATGCTGGGGGAGGATGTGACCTGATCGTGTCAAATCCTCCATACATCCCGTCTGGAGCGTGTGGCGCCCTGTCCCCGGAGATCGCGACCTACGAACCTCTCGCAGCCATCGATGGTGGCCCCGATGGCCTGCACTATTACCGACGAATCATCGAGGGGGCTCCCGCGTATCTTCGAGAAGGCGGCTGGCTGGCCCTCGAGGTCGGCGACGGTCAGGCGCCGGCCGTGATGGAACTGGTTCGGAAGACAGAAGGCTTCGGACCAGCGGAGGTCAGGCAGGACGTAGCCGGTCATGACCGAGTCATCTGTGCGCCGCGTAGTTCGACTAGGCTCACCACAGGGCGGGAGAGGGCGCATGGATAGGCTGATCATCAGGGGCGGGATACCCCTCAGAGGAGAGGTGGAGGCGGCAGGCGCCAAGAACGCAGCCCTACCAGAGATGGTAGCCTCTTTGCTGACAGGGGAGTCGATTCAGCTTCATCGCGTTCCACAACTAGGCGATGTAAAGACGACCATCGGCCTGCTCAGCCATTTAGGTGTGAGTGTCGAAAGACGTGACCGAGAGACGTTATTCCTTCGTGCTGATCGCATCAGTCGGTTTGAGGCGCCCTACCAACTGGTCAAGACGATGCGGGCATCGGTGCTGGTGCTTGGCCCGCTGCTGGCCCGCTTCGGGCGGGCACGGGTCTCTTTGCCTGGAGGGTGCGCGATCGGGACGAGACCGATCAATCTGCATCTCGCGGCTCTTGAGAAGATGGGCGCAACGGTCAGCCTGGATGCCGGATACGTAGAGGCGAAGGCACCACGTTTAAGGGGTGCCAGGATTACGTTTGATGGCCAGACCGTCACCGGCACTGAGAATCTGATGATGGCCGCTACCCTGGCGGATGGGGTCACCGTATTGGAAAATGCCGCGTGCGAGCCTGAGGTTGCTGACCTGGCCGCCCTGCTGATTCGCATGGGAGCGAGAATCGAGGGCGTTGGGACTCCGACGATCAGCATCGAAGGTGTTGACCATCTACACGGGGCAGAGCACGAGGTGATCCCGGACCGGGTTGAGACGGGGACCTTCATGGTTGTGGCTGCGATCACCGGTGGCGATGTGACCATCAATCGCTGCGTGCCGTGCCACCTGGAGGCGATTACGGAGAAATTGCAGGAGACAGGCGTAATCGTGGAGGAGACGGACTGGAGTATTCGAGTCTGTGGAGATGGGCGAGTGCAAGGGATCAATATCAGGACCCACCCCTACCCCGGATTTGCCACCGATATGCAAGCGCAGTTCATGGCCCTTATGGCCATTGCCCAGGGAAGCAGCGTTATCACTGAGACGGTCTTTGAGAACCGATTTATGCACGTGAATGAGCTGTTGAGGATGGGTGCGGATATTAAGGTGATCGGTACTACCGCGTTCGTCCAGGGGGTTCCAATGCTGTCGGGTGCGCCGGTGATGGCCACCGACCTGCGGGCGAGCGCATCGCTGGTTCTGGCGGGACTGGCCGCCCAGGGGATCACGACCGTCTCGCGTGTCTACCATCTGGATCGGGGATACGAATCGATTGAGCAGAAGCTCCTCGGCCTTGGCGCCAACATTGAACGAGTCACAGAATAATGGAACCCACAAACAACGACATAATCGCCATTGCGTTGCCGAAGGGTCGGTTATTGACCCATGCCATGGAACTGTTTGAAGGGATCGGCATCTCTTGTGTGAGGAGCCTGTTTGATTCGCGCCGCTTGATCGGCGAGGATCGCGACCGGGAACTCCGATTCCTCATACTCCGACCGGCAGACATCCCGACCTATGTGGAGCACGGGGCCGCCGACATGGGTATCGCGGGGAAGGACCAGCTTCTCGAGCAGCGCCGGGATGTCTATGAGCCGCTGGACCTCGGGTTCGGCGCCTGCCGGCTTGTCGTAGCCGAGCCGGCTGCACTCCATAAGCAGGATGACCCCCATTCCTGGTCGTACCTGAGGGTGGCTACGAAGTATCCAAACCTTGCAGAAGCATACTTCAGTCGTAAAGGGATCCAGGCGGAGATCATCAAACTGACCGGTTCCCTTGAATTGGCACCCCTTGTAGGGCTGGCCGAGCGGATCGTTGACCTCGTGGAGACCGGCCGGACCTTGAAGGAGAACGGGCTGGTGGAGGTTGAGGAGATCGCCAAGGCTACGGCGCGGCTCATTGTCAATCGCGCGAGTCTCAAGACAAAGTACCGCAGAGTCCAGGTCCTGATCGAGCAGATACGAAAGCAGGTCGAGGCGCATGCGGCAGGGGTGCGTACATGAGGGTGCTTCATGCCGGATCGCAAGAATGTACGCTGTTCTTCTCGCAACTCAGATCCCGACAGGGCACTATCCCTGCCGAGGTCGAGCAAACTGTTCGCGCCATTCTTGAGGGGATACGGACAGACGGTGATGTCGCCCTCTTTGAGCAGACGGAACGGTTTGATGGTATCCGCCTTGACGCTACCTCAGTTCGGGTAAGGCCGAAGGAGATCGAAGAAGCATACGCGTCCCTGGCGCCCGCATCCCTGGAAGCCCTCAAGGCAGCGGCGTCGCGGATCAGGGCGTTTCACCTGCGGCAGCTTCGCCCCTCCTGGTTTTCGGAGGAAGACGGAGCGATCGTCGGGATGCTTGCGCGTCCGCTCGAGCGGGTGGGGATCTATGCCCCTGGAGGGACAGCAGCCTACCCGTCTACGGTGCTTATGAACGCGATCCCGGCTGTGATTGCCGGCGTGCAGGATATCGTGATGTGTACGCCGCCGCATCGGGATGGTCAGGTGGCCTCAGCCGTCCTGGTCGCCGCTAATCTGTGCGGGGTGCATGCAATCTATAAGGTGGGCGGCGCTCAGGCAGTGGCGGCTATGGCCTATGGGACCGCATCGATCCCGAAGGTGGATAAGATCGTCGGCCCTGGGAACGTCTATGTTGCGACAGCCAAGCGTCTGGTCTTCGGGCAAGTAGGGATCGATATGATTGCCGGCCCGACGGAGTTGTTGATCATCGCCGATGAGGAGGCCAGGGCCGCGTGGGTTGCCGCCGACCTTCTTTCCCAGGCTGAGCATGATCCGCTCTCCAGCGCCATGTTGCTTACACCTTCTCAGCAACTTGCCGAAGAGGTGGTGGACGAGGTGAAACGTCAGGTGGCGCTGTTACCCAGGCGGCAGATTGCCGAGGCCTCCCTCGAACGGTTCGCTGTGGCGGTTGTCGTGAAAGGGCTGGACGAGGCCGCCACCCTCTCTAACGAGGTTGCGCCGGAACACCTGGAATTACTGGTGGAGGATCCCTGGGGACTATTGCCCAGGATCAGGCATGCGGGCGCCATCTTCATGGGGGACGCAAACCCGGAGGTAGTGGGCGATTATCTGGCTGGACCGAATCATGTCCTGCCGACAGGAGGGACGGCGCGCTTCGCCTCGCCCCTCTCCGTGGCCGACTTCCAACATCAGAGCTCGCTGATCGCCTTCAGCCGGCAGAAGCTGGAGGCGCTGGAACCGACATTGGTTGAGCTGGCCCGCCTGGAGGGGCTTGAGGCCCACGCAAGGGCAGCCTCGATCAGGAGGCACGTATGAAGAGGCCATGTCTTCTTGATCTGGTGAGACCAGAAATCCTGAGCCTGAAAGCGTATCGGGCCGAAGAATCGCGACCCGATCTTATTAAGCTCGATGCCAACGAGAGCCCATTCCCTCTTCCAGAGGATCTGCGCCTGGAGCTCCGCCTCGCGTTGGATCGGGTGGACGTCCACCGCTACCCGGATCCTCACGAGGATCGGGTCCGATCGATCCTGGCCGCACAACTCCAGGTGGTGCCGGAAGCGCTTGTCCTGGGCAATGGATCTGATGAACTGATCCAACTGTTATTGCTGGCGACTTCAGAACCTGGGACCACCGTTCTCGCTCCGATTCCGACCTTTTCGATGTATGAGCTGATCGCGAGGGTTCAGGGACTGCGCTTTGAGGGGGTGCCTTTCGGTGCTCGCTTTGAGCCTGATCTGCCCAGACTGATCGAGACCATCGAGCGATTACGCCCCAAGGTCATCTTTCTGGCGACACCAAACAACCCAACCGGCGGCGTCTTCTCTGAGGCGGAGATCTTCAAGATCTTGGCCGTCGCTCCCGGATTGGTTGTGGTGGACGAAGCCTATGGGTCGTACGCCGGGCAGACCATGCTGCCGCACCTGGTCGAACAGGAACGGCTGGTGATCCTCCGCTCCCTTTCCAAGATCGGTCTGGCCGGTCTACGAATCGGATATCTTGTAGCTCATCCTACATTGGCAGCGGAGCTGGAAAAGGTCCGTCTCCCGTTTAACCTCAACGCCTTCTCGCAGGCAGCCGCCGCCGTGTTGCTCAATCACCAAGAGTGGATCGATACCAACGTTCGTGAGGTGGTGCGGGAGCGCGCGCAAGTGATGCACCACCTGGTCGCGCTGCCAGGTGTCGAGGCTTTCCCGTCAGCGGCTAATTTTGTTCTTTTCCGGACGACATCTCCTGGAAATGTGGTATTCGACACGCTGCTTCAGCAGGGCGTTCTCGTGCGGAATTTGGGGTCAGTGCCAGGTCTGCACAACTGCCTGCGAGTCACTGTGGGGACGAAAGCAGAGAATGATCGGTTTGTGGAGGCATTGACGACGGCGCTGAGACAGGATTGAGAGTCGAGGATGCAGGAGTTAGAAAGAGTTGTGCGCCTTACCCTGAACCCTATGCCCTGTTCTTGAGGCGCGGGGTGCAAAGAGGAACGCAAGAGATGGAGGTCGGGTAATGGGTCGGACGGCTAGGGTGAGTAGGAAGACCTCAGAGACCGATGTAGCGGTGGAGCTCAACCTGGACGGGGTGGGCCGACATACGATTCAGACCCAAATCCCCTTCCTCGATCACATGCTGGCCCAACTGGCGACGCACGGACTCTTTGATCTCAGCATTGAGGCGCGAGGCGACCTCCAGGTCGATTTGCACCATACCGTGGAGGATGTCGGGATCGCGCTCGGCGAAGCGTTCGCCCAGGCCCTGGGGGACAAGCGGGGCATCCGGCGATTTGCCTCAGTGCTTATCCCGCTGGACGAGGCGCTGGCCCGCGTGGTGCTCGACATCAGTGGTCGCCCCTATCTGGTCTATGAGGCGCCACAACTGAAGGGCCGGGTCGGAAGTTTCGATGTCACCCTCGTGAAGGAGTTCATGCGCGCCCTTGCCATACACATGAAGGTGAACCTCCATGTTGGAATCCTGTACGGCGAGAATTCGCACCACTGTGTTGAAGCGATCTTTAAGGCATTGGCCAGGAGCCTGGACCAGGCGACGGCGATAGATCCACGGATTGCCGATGTCCCTTCGACCAAAGGGAGCTTATAAACAGTTCCAGGCTCCGCGTGTAGAACCTTGAACCTGGAACGTTGAACTGTGAACGGGATCACTATGATTGCCATCATCGATTCCGGTATCGCAAACCTCCGAAGCGTCCAGAAGGGGTTTGAGCGCGTTGAGGCTGATGCGAAAGTCGTCGAAGACCCGCGCGCGCTCCGGGACGCGTCCGGTATTGTCCTCCCTGGGGTGGGTGCGTTTGCCGATGGGATCAGTAAGCTTCGGGATGGCGGCTTTATAGAGCCGCTACTTCGGGCGATTGAGGAGGGTAAGCCGGTCCTGGGTATCTGCCTGGGACTGCACTTCCTGTTCAGCGAGAGCGAGGAGTTCGGGCATCACACGGGACTCAATATCATCAAGGGCCGGGTGGTCCGCTTTACCGATGTTGCGCTCTCCGGGAATGGGTGCAGCGCCAGGTCCAGGCTCAAGATTCCCCATATGGGGTGGAACCGGATAAGGATCGAACGGCAGGCTCCAATCTTCAAGGGAATTCCCGATGGGGCATTCTTCTACTTTGTCCACTCCTACTATGTGCAACCGGAGGATGAAAGCGTGATTGCTGCTACGACCGAGTACGGTCTTCGATTCACCTCTGTATTATGGCGCGACAACCTCTTTGCCTGCCAGTTTCACCCAGAGAAGAGTCAAGCGTTAGGTCTGCAACTGTTGAAAAACTTCGCCTCCCTCACGTAGATGCTGGTTATTCCCGCGATTGACCTGAAAGGGGGCCACGTCGTTCGGTTGTCGCAGGGCGATCCCCTGCGTCAAACCGCCTATTCCACCGATCCGATCGCTATGGCCAGAAGGTGGGAGGATGAGGGGGCTTCGATCCTGCATCTGGTCGATCTTGACGGCGCCTTTTCCGGAACGCCGCAGCAGCTTTCAGTTGTCGCCCAAGTGGCTCAGTCGATCAAGATCCCTGTCCAGCTTGGCGGCGGGCTGCGAAGTGTGGCCGCTTTGGAGCAGGCGTTCACCTCCGGTATCGAGCGGGCGATTCTTGGGACGGCGGCAATCGAGGATGAGGGATTCCTGAGGGAGGCTGCCGGTCGTTATCCCGGTCGCATCGTCCTTGGAATCGATGCCAAAAACGGTAAGGTTGCGGTACGGGGTTGGGCGGCGGATACTGACCTTCTCGCCTCCGACTTGGCGATACGAGCAGCCGACCTGCCGCTGGCGGCGATTATCTACACCGACATCGAGCGGGACGGGATGCTTACGGGACCGAACGTGGACGCCTTGCGCCGAATGGCTCAGGCCGCCCGCCACCCGATCATCGCGTCCGGTGGGGTCGCAACACTTGACGACCTCAGACGGCTCGCCAAGCTGGAACCGACGTGCATCGTCGGCGCCCTGGTCGGAAAGGCTCTCTATGAGGGCAGATTCTCACTGAAGGACGCAATTGCTGCGGCTGCGAGATAGAACTATGCTGGCCAAACGAATTATTCCGTGTCTGGATGTCAAAGACGGACGCGTCGTCAAAGGGACGCGGTTTGTGGACCTTCGGGACGCGGGTGATCCGGCCGAGGTCGCGGCCCTGTATGACCAGCAGGGGGCCGACGAACTGGTCTTTCTCGACATTACCGCCTCGCATGAGCGGCGGGACATTTTAGTTGACGTGGTCCGGCGGACGGCCGATATGGCCTTCACCCCGTTGACCGTTGGTGGCGGGGTCCGGACGGTGGAGGATATCCGCACGTTGCTTCTCGCGGGCGCCGACAAGGTTTCGCTCAACACTGCGGCCATAGAGCGTCCGGAGCTGCTTACTGAGGCCGCCATGCGGTTCGGGAGTCAGTGCATTGTGCTTGCCATCGACGCGAAACAGGTCAGTAATAGTTCCGAGTTGGCAACTGCAGGTGGGGTTGAGCTTTCAAAGGACCCGAAACCCGAAACCCGAAACCCGAAACTCTGCTGGCAGGTGTACACCCACGGGGGACGGACACCGATCGGGCGCGATGCGATCGAGTGGGCGAAGCAAGGAGAGGTGCTTGGGGCCGGGGAGATCCTGCTGACCAGCATGGATAGAGATGGGACGAAGGATGGCTACGATTTGGCTCTCACGCGCGCAGTGGCAGATGCCGTGACGATCCCGGTCATCGCCTCGGGTGGAGCCGGTACAGTGAATCATCTGTATGAAGCGTTGACGGAAGGACGGGCCGACGCCGCACTGGCTGCCTCTATCTTCCACTTCCGCGAATGCTCCATCGAGGATGCGAAGGCGTACCTGCGTGGCCGAGGCGTCTCGGTGCGGGGTTAAGAGGCGATGGAACCATTCGATCCGACGCAGCTTCGATTCGACGACTCAGGGCTGATCCCGGCCATTGTACAGGACGCCGAGAACGGCCGGGTCCTCATGCTGGCCTACATGAATAAGGAATCGCTGCAACTGACGTTAGAGACGGGCCTTACGCATTTCTACAGCCGGTCGAGGCAGCGTATCTGGCAAAAAGGAGAGGAGTCGGGCCACATCCAGCGCGTTCGCGAGATCTCTTACGACTGCGACGAGGATGCCCTGCTCATCAAGGCCGAGCAGGTCATGGCGGCCTGCCATACCGGCCGACGGTCCTGTTTCTTTCGTCGCCTGCATCCCTCTCCTGAGACGTCAGAGGAGGTCACGCGACAGGAGTTCGATCCGGAGACGGTCTACGGCGGCAGCCTCGCCATCCTTCAACAGATCTTTGAGGTGATCCATGACCGACAGGCCAACCCAAAGGCAGACTCGTACGTTTCTGGACTGTTCGCCAAAGGCCAGGATCAGATCCTCAAGAAGGTGGGCGAAGAGGCGACCGAGTTGGTCGTGGCCTCCAAGAACGGGAATTCTGAAGAGATTATCTACGAAGCCGCCGATCTCTGGTTTCACATGTTGGTCCTGCTGGGGCACCACGGGATTGCACCGTCAGAGGTGGCTCGAGAGCTGCGCAAGCGGTACGGGAAAAAGAGCAAGGCGGAGTATCGATAGGACGAGCGTATGGA
>NSJM01000161.1 GCA_002634395.1 Candidatus Methylomirabilis sp. | reverse complement strand
GTCCCGATGATGATATGCTTCATCGTCACACCGTCATCGTAGCATACGGGGCTTCGCGCCAGCAAGGTTGAACTCCCGCAGGCGATTCGTTACGTCGAGACGTTGGAGCTTTACGAAATCCACATGCCCGGTATTGTAGGAAATGCTGGAAGAATTACCGGTTCATAATGGAGGGTGGAAGTGCTATATCACCAATGCAATTAAGGAACCTGAAATAGTTGCAACCCGGAATGAGCGAAAACGCGACGCCCGATATTGGCAACAACAAACGGAGAGATGGCTGCCTGTACTTCAACAACAGATAGACGATGGAACCCCCAGAGTCTTTGTTGCTCTCGGCGGGCAAGCGCACAACATCCTAATGCATATGGAACGTTTGGGTTTGAAGTGCCCACTGGTGATCAAGGTCAACCACTATTCGTATGTCATGTTTCGGCCGGAAGCAAGAACAAGGCGAGGGTCTCGCCATCCGGACCGGATTGCGGAGTTCAAATCCAGCATCTGTGCAGTCGCCAAAGCATATGATGCCTAACACTCGCATCGCGCCGGACGGCTTCCTGCTACGCTGTCCTCCGCAGTCCACCGCTGAACAAGCACTTGGAGCAGGCGGTCGGCTGCACAGAACCGCAGCGCCACCGAGCGAGGCGTAGATTATACTCCCATAGTTCACACGTCCTTCGCTGCGCCGTTCACTCGGCACACCCTTTCCCCCACAATAGGCGTCCTACCAGTTATCCGAAGGCTCTTGCGCCACAGCTAAACCTTTGAGATGATTTACTCAGAAAATCAGCCACGACTGGAACCCCTCAACCCCCCCCTTTGGCAAGGGGGGGTTGAGGGGAGTTTCTTGATACATGGGTGGCCTCAGGGCCATGACCATTTTAAGGGTATCCTACTTCGGCCCGCGAAGGTTGCCCCATACCAGCGGAGGTCTTGCTATGGGTTCGAAACTGAAGACATTAACGGCCGAACAACGCCGCCAAGCGCAGCAAGTTACGCTCGGCTCTCCAAGGATGCGGTACAGTATCTTGCCCCGCCTCCTCTTCATGACGATGGACCTCGTGTATGGTCGCAAAAAGACGTTCAGCAAATTTAAGGTCCTGGAACTCATCGCCCGCGTCCCCTATCAGTCCTGGGAGAATGTCGCTTACATTGCCATCACCCACATGTATGCCGATCGTGAGTTTGCCCGCCGGGTTTTCGA
Source organism: Candidatus Methylomirabilis sp. (assembly GCA_002634395.1). Lineage (GTDB taxonomy): Bacteria > Methylomirabilota > Methylomirabilia > Methylomirabilales > Methylomirabilaceae > Methylomirabilis > Methylomirabilis tolerans. The sequence goes on along the minus strand of NSJM01000161.1, from coordinate 843 downwards.
CCGGGTCAAGGAGGCCCGCGAGGCTCAAGATAACGAGATGTGGCACTTACTCATCCTGGAGGAACTCACCCACGCCCGCGGAATCAAGGAAAATGTTCTCCTGCATCGCATCCTGCCCCAGGTGATCGCCTTCACCTACTACCAGATCTGCTGGCTCCTCTACGTCATCAAGCCGTCGTGGAGTTATCTGGTGAACGCCCAATTTGAGGACCATGCCGAGCACGAATATATGGAATTCGTAGCAGAAAACCCTCAGTTCGAGTCGGAGCCTTTCAAGAGCCTCTTTGAGGAGGACTACGCCTCCTTTGAAAGCGTGGCGGACATATTTCGTCAAATCGGGCATGACGAGCGGATGCACAAGGAAGAGAGCTTGGAATGGCTTGCGGCGGCCCGATTCCAGTGAACAGTGAGTGGAGACTTAGGAGGGTTGCCAGTGCAAGCTGCGCTGCCATCCCCCGGGATGGGCTATCAAAAAAGGTTGACAGTTCGGAAAGGAGTGCTGTAGCGAAGTGCCGTCAACGGTGTTACAATAAACGAAAGGTCATCGATCGATCAGCCGTCCCATGGCTCACCGACATCGCAAAGCGCGAGGCCGAAGCATGACAATGAAAGACGCCGCCAGACGCGCAGTGCTTGGAATCCTAATCTTGGCGCTGGCGCCGCCGTCCTGCGCTCTGGGGCAACTCCCCCAGCCGTCCTCGCCGCCGCCTGCGGACGCCCCTGCAGCATCGACCTTCCAACAGGAAGAGTTGGAGCAACTCCTGGCGCCGATTGCCCTGTATCCCGATGCGCTCTTGGCGCAGATCCTGATGGCTGCCACCTATCCGCTGGAGGTGGTGCGAG
>NSJM01000160.1 GCA_002634395.1 Candidatus Methylomirabilis sp. | reverse complement strand
AAGAACCACAACGTACCCGACTGGGAAACGAGCGTATCGGGACCATTCGACCGCTGGCCTGGGCTGCAAGGGTTCGATCATTTCTACGGCTTCATCGGCGGGGAAGCGAACCAGTGGGCGCCGGGCGTTTATCGCGACCACCAGCGGGTGGAGATGGAAATCCCGAAAGGACGGGAAGGGCGTTACACGCTCAACGATTCACTAGCGGACGAGACCATCAACTACATCTACCAGCAGAAGTCGGTTACTCCGGACCGGCCGTTCTTCGTCTATTACGCGCCCGGCGCCACGCATGCCCCGCATCATGTGCCCAAAGAGTGGCTGAGCAAGTTCAAAGGGCAATTCGACCAGGGCTGGGACCAATACCGGGAGGAGACCTGGCAGCGACAGCTCAAGCTGGGCGTCATCCCGTCCGACACGAAGCTAACGCCGCGGCCCAAGGAGATCCCGGCCTACGATTCGCTGACGCCCGACCAAAAGCGGGTCGCCGCGCGGCTGATGGAGGCGTTCGCGGCGTACACCGCGCAGACCGATTACGAGGTGGGCCGCGTCTTCGAAGCCATCGAGCAGATCGGCCAAATGAACAACACGCTCATCTTCTGGATCATTGGCGACAACGGTGCGTCCATGGAAGGCACGCCCTTCGGCGCGTTCAACGAGCTGGCGGCCTTGGGCGGCATCCCTGAGGATCCGGCTTACGTGCTGCAGCACCTGGACGAGATCGGCGGGCCGAAGGCTTATAACCACTTCCCTGTGGGCTGGGCCTGGGCCATGAATACACCCTTCCAGTGGGGCAAGCAGGTCGCCTCGCATTTCGGCGGCACGCGCAATCCGATGGTGATCGCCTGGCCCGATCGCATCAAGCAGCGCGGCATCCGTACCCAGTTCCATCATGTGATCGACATCGTGCCCACCATCCTCGAGGCGGCGAAGATTCCGGCACCAACCGAAGTCGGCGGCGTGAAGCAGAAGCCTATCGAGGGCGTGAGCATGATGTATAGTTTCGACCAGGCGAACGCCGAAGGCACGCGTACGGTGCAGTACTTCGAGTTGCTCGGTAACCGCGGAATCTATAAGGGCGGCTGGTTCGCCGCCGTGCGGCATGGCCGCCTTCCCTGGGTCACCGGGATCGGCTCCTCCGTGAGCTTCGATCAGGACAAGTGGGAGCTTTACGACCTCACGCGCGACTTCAGCCAATCCGACGACCTGGCCGCGAAGCATCCGAGAAAACTCGAGGAGCTTCAGCAGGCGTTCTGGGTCGAGGCGGAGAAATACCAGGTGCTTCCCTTGGACGATCGGTTGGCTGAACGCTTCAATCCTGTGCTGCGCCCCAGCGTGATCGAGGGCCGAACCGTCTTCACCTACTATTCCGGCGCGCGCATCGCGGACAGTTCCGCCGCGCCGACCCAGAACCGGTCGCACACTATCACCGCCTACTTGAACATTCCCAAGGGCGGGGCGGACGGCGTGCTGGTGGCCGCCGGGGGAGTCGTGGGCGGCTTTTCTATTTATGTCAAGGACGGACGCCCCATCTACGAATACCGGATGACGCCGGTTCCCACGAAGGTGACCAGCGCCGAGCCGCTGGCGCCGGGGCCGAATGTGGTGCGCATGGAATTCCGCTATGACGGAGGCGGTCTGGGCAAGGGCGGCACGGTGTCGCTGTTCGTCAACGACAGGAAGGTTGCCGCCGGACGCCTCGACGCGACCATCTGGGTGGGGAAGTACTCGGCGGACGAGACCTTCGATATCGGCGAAGACTCAGGCTCGCCCGTCAGCGGCGACTACGCGTCGCCCAACCGCTTCACCGGCACGATCAAGAAAGTGGTGATTGACTCCGCGCCGGCCACACTCACTGCTACTGACCGGCAAAATATCCAAGACATGCAGCGGGCCGCCAATCTCGCGAGGGAGTAGGATGAAACTACTTCAAAGGAGGAGCAAGGTCATAAAACCACAAACGGCGAGACTCTATCGCGGTGGCGCCTGCCACGGACTCCGATCCGGGGTCCGCCGGTATGACGAACTCGCGGCAAGCCGCGGGATTCAACC
>NSJM01000080.1 GCA_002634395.1 Candidatus Methylomirabilis sp. | reverse complement strand
AAAGGAGGCTCCTCGAATGCGATACGACGCGATCGTCATCGGTTCAGGTCAGGGCGGCAATCCCCTCTCGCACAAGCTGGCCGACCTCGGCTGGCGCGTGGCCCTGATCGAAAAGGACCATCTCGGCGGCACGTGCATCAATACGGGTTGTACACCGACAAAGACCATGGTCGCCTCCGCGCAGGTGGCCCATTACGCCCGTCACGCAGCCCGCTGGGGCGTTCGGACGGGTGAGGTCAGCGTCGATCTGCCCCGCATCGTCGCCCGCAAGGACGCGATCGTTCAGAGCTTCAGGTCCGGCCAGCAGCGTAAGGTAGACAGTCGCAAGAACTTGCATCTCTACCGCGGGCACGCCCGCTTTGTTGCTCCCCACCGGATCCGGGTCGGAGCGGAGGACCTGGAGAGCGAGCGGATCTTCGTCAACACGGGCACTCGCCCCGAGATTCCGCGCATTGAAGGGCTTGACGAGATCGCCTACCTGACCAACGCCAGCATTATGGAGCTCAGCGAACTGCCCGAGCACCTGCTGGTCCTCGGCGGCGGCTACGTTGGGCTGGAGCTTGGACAGATGTTTCGCCGGTTCGGCAGTCGCGTGACGATCGTCCACCGAGGCGATGAGATCCTCACGCGTGAGGATCCGGATGTCGCAGCCGAGTTGCAGAAGATCCTGGAAGGCGAAGGCATCGCCTTCATGCTTCGCGCGCGCACAAGCCGTATCCGGAATGCGAACGGCCAGATCGCGCTGACCCTTGACGGGGATGGCGGCTCTCAGACGGTGTCCGGCTCTCACCTCTTGGTCGCCACCGGGCGAAGGCCTAACACCGACGACCTGGGGCTGGAGCAGGCCGGCGTGCACACCGATGGCAAAGGCTATATCACGGTGAATGGCCGCCTGGAGACCGGTGTACCCGGCATCTGGGCCTTGGGTGACGTAAAGGGTGGACCCGCGTTCACGCACATCTCCTATAACGACTACCAGATCCTGTACGCCAATCTCGTGGAGGGCAAGGATCTAACCATCAACAACCGCATCGTGCCCTACTCTGTGTTTACCGATCCGCAACTGGGCCGGGTCGGCATGACCGAGAAGGAGGCGAGAGCGAAAGGTCACAGTCTGAAGATCGGGAAGATCCCGATGGCGTGGGTCGCGCGCGCCATCGAGCGCGACGAGACCGCGGGCCTGATGAAGCTCGTGGTGGACGCCGCCACCGACCGCATCCTGGGCGCGGCCATTCTGGCGACTGAGGGCGGGGAATTGATTCAAATGATCGGCACCCTTATGCTTGCGGACCTGCCCTACACCCTACTGAAAGGGGCTGTCTACATCCACCCGACGCTCGCCGAGGGCTTCTTCACGTTGATGGAGGACGTCAAACCGGCATGACAGCTAAGGTGTCCTGCAAGATCGCAGAAGCGTAGTCTTCTTCCGGAGCAACCGGGCAGACGAAGGGGCAGTCACTCACCAGGAGGACGATTCATGACGAGGGAAGAGGAACGACTGCAAGAATCGCGCGAACGCAAGGTCCACTGGAAGCGCTGGGGGCCTTACCTCAGTGAGCGTGCCTGGGGGACGGTGCGCGAGGATTACAGTCCCAATGGGACCGCCTGGGACTACTTTCCCCATGACCATGCCCGATCGAGGGCTTACCGGTGGGGGGAGGACGGCCTTGGAGGTATCTGCGATCGTCACCAGGCCATCTGTTTTGCGCTGGCCCTCTGGAACGGGCGCGATCCGATCCTCAAGGAGCGACTCTTCGGCGTGACGGGAAACGAAGGCAATCACGGTGAGGACGTCAAGGAGTATTACTTCTACCTGGACTCGACCCCCACCCACTCGTATATGAAGTATCTCTACAAGTACCCTCAGGCAGAGTTCCCGTATGGCCGGCTGGTGAACGAAAACCGTCGGCGCGGGCGAAGCGCCCCGGAGTATGAACTGCTCGACACGGGCGTCTTCGATGAAGATCGCTACTTTGACATCTTTGTAGAGTACGCCAAGGCAAATGCAGAGGACATCCTCATCCGGATCAGTGTGGTCAACCGCGGGCCAGATCGCGCTTCATTGCACCTGTTGCCGACGCTCTGGTTTCGCAACACCTGGTCCTGGGGCTACAACGAACTGCGGCCAAGCCTGCGACGGGCGAAGAACCGGGAGGGTCATGCCGCCATCGAGGTGAGTCATTCTTACTACGGTCTTCGATCTCTGCACTGCGAGGGTGTACCGGAACTCCTCTTCACCGAAAATAACACGAACAGTCGGAGGCTGTACGGGGCCGACAACGACACACCCTATGTAAAGGATGGCATCAACGAATATATCGTCCACGGTATAAAGGGGGCGGTTAATCCTGAGCCGGTAGGGACAAAGGTGGCCGCCCACTATCCGTTAATTCTCAGCCCTGGAGAGACGGTACAGATGCGGTTGCGGTTTACGGATACAGAGATACCTCCCACCAGCGGAGATCTCTTCGGGGTTGACTTTGACCGGATCTTCTCGGAACGCCAACGCGAAGCCGACGAGTTCTACACCTCGGTAATTCCCCAGGATCTCGCGCCGGACGCTCGAAACGTCATGCGCCAGGCGTTCGCCGGGCTCCTGTGGTCGAAGCAGTTTTACTACTACGTGGTTGCGCAGTGGCTCACGGGCGATCCGGCCTTTCCCCCGCCCCCACAAGAGCGGCTGCGCGGTCGCAACCACGAGTGGACCCACGTCTACAATGCCGACGTCATCTCGATGCCCGACAAGTGGGAATATCCCTGGTATGCGGCCTGGGATCTCGCCTTCCACTGCCTCCCGCTGGCACTCGTCGATTCCGACTTTGCCAAAGAGCAACTGGTGCTGATGCTGCGCGAGTGGTACATGCATCCCAACGGGCAACTTCCCGCCTACGAATGGGCCTTCGGCGACGTGAACCCTCCCGTGCACGCCTGGGCCGCCTGGCGCGTCTACAAGATCGAAAGGAAGCGCCGTGGCAGAGGGGATCCGGCATTCCTTGAGCGGGTCTTCTCCAAGTTGCTGCTCAACTTCACCTGGTGGGTCAACCGGAAGGATGCCGAAGGACTGAACGTCTTCCAGGGCGGCTTCCTGGGGCTGGATAACATCGGCATCTTTGACCGCAGTCAGCCGCTGCCCACGGGAGGACGCATCGAGCAGGCTGACGGAACAAGTTGGATGGGGATGTACACGCTGAACATGCTGGCGATCGCCCTGGAGATCGCGCGCGACAATCCGACGTATGAGGATGTGGCCAGCAAGTTTTTAGAGCACTTCGTCTACATCGCCCACGCCATGAATACCCTCGGCATGTGGAACGATGCGGACGGCTTCTACTACGACGTGCTGCACCTGCCGGACGACCGCCACGTAGCCCTGAAGGTCCGGTCGATGGTGGGCCTGATCCCGTTGTTTGCCGTCGAGACGCTGGACCCCGAACTGTTGAACCGGCTGCCCAGTTTCAAGCGGCGTCTGGAGTGGTTCATCGACCATCGTCCGGATCTTATCCACGGTTGCGCCTGCATGCGGACGCCGGGACGAGAGGCTCGGCGACTGCTGTCTATCGCGAATCCCGAGCGACTGCGCCGGGTGCTCGCCCTGATGCTCGATGAACAGGAATTCCTCTCGCCGTACGGGATTCGCGCGATCTCGCGCTACCATCACGATCACCCGTTCACACTCACCATAGACGGCGTGGAGCATCGGATCGATTACGAACCGGCCGAATCGGGCACTGGGTTGTTCGGGGGCAATTCGAACTGGCGCGGGCCGATCTGGTTCCCGGTCAACTACCTGATCATCGAGTCGCTCCAGAAATTCCATTACTATCTGGGCGACGACTACACGGTCGAGTGCCCCACCGGCTCCGGCCGGATGATGACCTTATCGGAAGTGGCCACAGAAATCTCTCGCCGGCTGAGCCGCATTTTCCTGCGTGGCCCGGATGGCCGGAGGCCCGTGTATGGTGCAACAGAAAAGTTTCAGCATGATCCCCTCTGGCGCGACCTAGTGTTGTTCCATGAGTACTTCCACGGCGACAATGGCGTGGGGATCGGCGCCAGCCACCAGACCGGCTGGACCGGGCTCGTCGCCAAGCTGATGCAGCAATGCGGCGAATAACGCCACGCTCCTTGGCGTCATTACTAGTACTTGGTTGCAAAAATACCCGTACCGTCATTCCCGCAGTCCTTAAGCGGGAATCCATTGATCGTACTGGATATCGGCTTTCGCCGGTATGACGATTTATGTGCGCTAAACTTTCGCAATTGAGTACTAGCCTTCTCAGGATGAGGCATGGGATTCTCTGGCCGTCGAAGGCCGGCAGATGGCCTACTCTAACCCGTGGTATGATGTTGACACCCCCGATGACCTGAATCGCCAGCGACCCTCCCTCGATCGACTCAACGCCGGTCAGGCCCGGCACACGAAGCGATTTCTCATGGAGCAGACATGGTGAAGAAGGCACATGCGTTAGCAGAACAGGTGTGGAAGACCCTTTCCAGCCGGCCGATCTACCAGAACAGATGGCTCTCCCTCCGCGAAGACCTCGTCGAGCTCCCTGACGGACGGACCACGATCTACGGCGTGGTGACCAGCGGCGAGTGTGTCGGCATCCTCCCCTTTCTTGACAGCCACACGGTCCTGCTCGTCAAGCAGTACCGGTACGTCGCGAAGCGGGTCACCTGGGAGATGCCGACAGGGGGACTCCATGCAGGCGAATCGATCGAGGCGGCAGCCCAGCGGGAGCTCACTGAGGAGAGCGGGTATCAGGCGGGGAGGCTCACCCGGATCAGCACCTATCACACGAGTAAGAGTATAATGGACGAGACGGCCCACCTCTTCATCGGGGAGGACTTGACCAGGCTGGAGCGGCCACCGGACGAGACGGAGTTCATCGAGGTCCGCGCCTTCCCCTTCGCCGATGCTCTCCAGATGGTCCTGCAGGGTGACATCGTCGACGGGATGACGAGCATCGCCATCCTCCACGCCGCCCGCCTGCGAGGTCTGTAGCGTATCAAGCCTCCAGAACTCCTGTGATTCCCTGGATTCCGGCTCGCGCCCGTTATGCGGGCTTGGCCGGAATGACGTCAGGGAGAAACCATTTGATGGTATGTTGCGTCTAAGAATATGAGGACCCTGGACGCAACCCAGTTGCCGCTGATAGTAGAATCCCTCCTCACCTCCCTTTTCCAAATGGAGGAATAAATCCCCTCTTTGGCAAAGAGGGGTAAGGGGAGATTTTAGGATTGCAGGAGAAGCGTATGTTGATCAGGCATGCCTCAGACATTGCATCATCAGAGATTACGGATTATCAGCTCTACCTCAACAGGCGGTCGTTTCTCATGGGAATGGCGGCTCTGGTACTGTCCCCGACGAGATCGGCCGTGGCGGCCCCGCCAGCCGGCGCACCTCTCTCTGCCGCACGCAACGAACAGTTCGCCCTGGAGGATTCCCCGACCTCCTTTGAGAATATCACCACGTACAATAATTTCTGGGAATTCGGCCCGAATAAGGACGATCCGGCGCGGCTGGCACATCTGCTGAAGCCTCGCCCCTGGACAGTTCAAGTCGATGGCCACGTGGCACGCCCCAGACGATACGACATCGATGAGTTGGCGCGACTGTTCCCACTGGAAGAACGAGTGTATCGCCTACGCTGTGTCGAGGGGTGGTCGATGGTGATCCCCTGGATCGGCTATCCGCTCGCGTCCCTCGTCAAGCGGGTAGAGCCGACGAGTAAGGCCAGGTTCGTCGAATTTACCACGCTCCACGACCCGGCGCAGTTCCCCGGACAGCGCAAAAGCCTGTTGAGCTTCTCCTCGCTCGACTGGCCATACGTGGAGGGGTTGCGGCTGGATGAGGCGCTCCACTCGCTCACGCTGCTGACCTTCGGGCTGTACGGGCAGGTGTTGCCGAACCAGGACGGCGCCCCCATTCGCATCGTCGCGCCATGGAAGTACGGGTTTAAGAGCGCCAAGTCGATCGTACGGATCCGCTTCGTGAGCGAGCAACCGAAGACGGCGTGGGAAAAGGCCGCCCCGAGCGAATACGGATTTTACTCGAACGTCAATCCTGCCGTTGATCATCCGCGGTGGAGTCAGGCAACCGAGCGGCGCATCGGGGAGTTTCGACGGCGAAAGACGCTGATGTTCAACGGCTATACAGACCAGGTCGCGGCACTGTACACGGGAATGGACCTCCAACGGAACTTCTGATTCCATGTCTAGGAGAGTTCGCATCTTTCTGAAGAGCACCGTGTGGGGCATCGCGTTGTCGCCCCTTCTGCTGCTGCTCTATCGATTCCTCGCCGATTCGCTCGGCGCAAATCCCATCTCGTATGCCACGAACCTGCTCGGTGACACGACACTCCGGCTGCTGCTCGCCAGCCTCGCATTGACACCCCTTCGGCTCCTATTCGGGATCTCATGGCAGATGAGCCTGCGGCGTCTGCTGGGGTTGTTCGCGTTCTTCTATGCCGGCCTTCACTTCACCGTCTGGATCGCGGTCGACCACGTCTTCGAATGGGGGGAACTGATACCCGACATCATCAAGCGGCCCTACATCACTGTTGGCATGTTTGCCTTGACGCTGCTGGTGCCGCTGGCGGCTACCTCTACATCGGGTATGATACAACGTCTGGGGGGCAAGAACTGGCGGCGGCTGCACAGCCTGGTCTATCTGATCGGTCTGCTCGCCGTGCTGCATTACCTGTGGCTGGTCAAGAAGGGCGTGAACGACCCGTTTCTCTATGCCGGCATCCTGGCCGTCTTGTTGGGCGTTCGCCTGTGGGACTGGGCACGACACAAAGGCTGGTTGGGCGTTCCGACATGGCTTCGTAGAGGCCATGCACTAACACGGACCGCCAATGGAATGCGTGGAGATTAATCCCGGGCCATTCTCCCGATGATCGCTCGATGCGAGAGATCAACTCCCGCGCATGAGTGATCTGTGGGCTGAACACTCGGCTTCTCCCTATTGGCTACAATCGCCGAACGGGGCTGAGCCGCCGCAAAGCGGTCGGTTTCGTACCCCTGGTTCTCCCGTGACGGAGCGGAAGAAAGGAAGGAGCGCCGGCTCAGCCCTGCGTTCTCCATGAGCAAAGCGAAGGGAGAACCAGTTGGTTAGATAGACAGACGGACAACTACAGCACAGATTCTTATACGCGGGTTAAGATGAAACAATAACTTGCCATGGACTATAAGATTTCATTACACACAGCAATGGATAATAGGTAATTTACGGAATATCCAACTTGAAACGCCGACTATTCGAACATAACGCGGCGCCTATTTCCTGGCGGGCGAAGGCAGCCCGATGTCGATGTAGGCCGAACCTGATGGCCGTAGCGGGGCATACGGGCGACAGTGGGATCTGCGCGCCATTAATGAAGAGGATGCACATGCTCATGCGGAACGGGCGGGGCTCTCACCGGAAGCTATGCGTGAGGCCAGGTTCATGATCGAGGAGGACTGAGAAGGGAGGTCTGGCGATGTGACCACCGGCTTCATTCAAGCGTAGTTACAGATAAAGGGCGGTGGTATTTGGTGATCGTGTCTGAAGGAGCCGAAAAATGAACATCGTGAATGGCGTACGACGCTGGAGCGTCCTGATCCTGGTGAGCGCGCTGGCGGTGACGGTGCCGCTGGCGGAGGCGCGTAGTGGTAGCCATGGGGGTGGTAGCCGGGGTGGTGATAGTCATGGGAGTGGCGGCCGGGGTGGTGGTAGCCATGGGGGTGGTAGCCGGGATGGCGGAAGCCATGGTGGTAACCATGGTAGCCGGCATGGTCACGGAGGGTTCCACGGTGGCGTCGTCGTCGAATTTGGTGGGTGGTGGAACCCGTGGTGGCATGGAGGGTACGGGCCGTACGGGTGGGGAGCGCCAGGATACTATGGCTACGGCTACTCCGGGTATCCCTATGGTGGGTACGCTCCGTCGTACGCCTACCCTCCCGCTGTACCACCGGCTGCGTACGACTACGGCGTTGAGACGCTCCAAGCGCCCGCTGAGCCTCCGCCAGTGTATCAAGGGCCGCCGCCGGTCACCTCTCAGGCTCCACCGGCACCGAGCTTCTGGATGCCGACGGATCCCCGAGCTGCGGCGGCTAGCGCGTCGCTCCAGATCGAGGTAACGCCTGAAGAGACGGAGATCCTGGTGGATGGCGCCCGGGTGGGGATGGCCAAGGAGTTTCAGGGACCGGTCATCGTCCTGGTGGCGGCTGGATCCCACGCCCTGGGGTTCAGGGTGGGTGGACTGACTATCATCGAGGACATCGTGGCCTCGCCGCGGACGACGGTGCTCATCAAGCGAGATATGGGAACGACCGTGGTGCCCAAGCAGTAGCCGCTCCAGTCAGAGACGACCGTCTCGAGTAACGGCCCTGTAGAACTGCAGGGCCGTTGGTGTTTGTAGGCCGAGGTCTTGCGACACCGTCTCCCTGCGCCATCCTGGTTATCGTTGTCGGAGCCTGAAGCCCGTGCTCAGTTCGGCCCACGTCCGGTCCGCAGCCATCGTAACATGTGATCGGAGGCTGTTACCGTAGCCCTCCAGCAGAAGTCGCAGCGTAGATTACAACCACAAATCCGCAGCAGCGTCGGAAGGCGTGGCAGATTTCAATCAGAATGGGTGGCCGGTTTGCGATTGGAATGGGTAGCGGATTTGATCGAAATGCGCAGTCGAAGCGGCCATGGAGAGTGGGCAAGGAGAGATCGTTCGCGTTAGGATCGGCTATTCGGGAGCAACTCTAGGCCGGGCGAAGATACTTGCGGTTAGAGCGAGCGTTTACTGTCCACCTACTGTTCAGAGCCTGTTCACATGCATTCACATTGGCGCAGAAAGGTTCAACCCACACACCCGCGTCCAGTCCAACAACAATGGGAGCTTCCGGTGTTTTCGCACACTTACGGAAGCCCCCATTGTCGCCTTACCGTGGTCCTGCAGCCCGCGGCCTGAATACCTCATGTTTCCACGCTCGCGGACAGGCATTTCTTCTTAGTTGTCGTCGGGCTTGAAGACGGTGATGGTTACGCGGCGGTTCTTCTCCCGCTTTAGCGCATCCTGGGCGTCGTCCCCTGACCGTTCAGCGCCAACGCCGGTGAAGGAGAAGCGATTGAGCTCCACCCCCCTCTCCACCATGAAGCGCCGCACGGCCTCCTCACGGCGCCAGCTCAAGATCAAGTTGGAGTCGGCCTTCCCCACGCTGTCCGTGTAGCCCACGATGTCGACCGTGTACGTGGGGTTGTCCGCGAGAACCTTCAGGATGCCCATGATGACTTCCTGGCCGTTCTCGTGAAGGACGGACTTACCCGTTTTGAAGGTCACGTCGGCCTGCTGCACCTGTGTGCGCTTCAGGCGGTTGGCCATGGCCCGGGTTAGGCGGCCGTCCACCGCGTCGGCCTTCTGGGTGGCTGCGTCGGCCTTCTGAATAGCTGCATCGGCCTTTTGAGTGGCCGCGTCAGCCTTCTGGGCGGCAGTGTCGGCCTTCTGACTGGCGACCTGCGCAACACGCCCCGCTTCATCGGCGCGGTTCCTCGCATCGGTCCCGATGCCCCGCACCTCGGTCAACTGCTGGTCAACCCGAGTCTTTTCCGCTGCCGAGGTGGTCTCAATCCGGCCCACGCGGGCCACCAAGTCCTTGTCCATCTCTCGAACGGTATCAATCACCCAGTTCTGGCCGGCGCACCCGAAGGATCCCAGCAGGATGACTACGAGAGCGCTGACCATCGCCAGGCGGTTCCTTGCCGAGGCATTGTTATGCAGCATTTTCGGCTCCTTTCTCCTGATATCCAGCGTTCACAGCAGCGACCCGACGCACGAGGGGCCGACACCCAGGGCCCGCTGGCGCGGGGCACCAAGTGCCCCCCTGATTGATGAACGGGTTGGGCGGGTAGAGCTTGGCATTAGAAGAGATGCGACTTCAGCTTGATGTTCATGCCACCTATGCCCACGTTGAAGTTGATGCCCATCTGGGTAGCATGGAGATGGATGACAACGCCGTGCTCGTTCTTCATCATCATCCCGCTGACGCCGGCGCCGATCGCTATCCCCGCCTCGACCGCTCGATAACAGCCCTCCAAGTCCTGGACCCGCTTCAGGTTGTAGACACTGCCCGTTGCCTTCACGGTGGAAATGCCCACTGCGACAACCTTGGGGTTTTCAAGTGAGAACTTGTGCTTACTGCCGTCCGGCAATGTGAGGATCCCGTCCCCCCAGTTGAACCCGAACCCGGGAGCGATGGTGATGCTGGTAATCTCTACCGTGCCAGACGGAGCTTCCTGCGCGGCGCCAGGGACGACCATCGCAAGAAGCGCGGTGGCGGCGAGCGCGAGGCCAAACAACCCACGGACCATACCGGTCATCACGCACCTCCCTTCCGTTGGTTCACGACAACAAGGACACGGCCACAATCTTCAGTGGGCTCGATGATCCAGGCATCGAGCCGTTCACTTCGGCTCCACGATCAGCGCGGAAACGCATAGCTAACGCCGATATGCCCTGTAGGCCTCGCAAGCACTGTGCCAACTGCTCGACGCGGCGAGGGCGATCCATCTGGGGGAAACTACTTCTCTCAGTATAGTGTGAATGAACACCCTGTCAAGGGCAAACGCTGAAGGGAATTGTGGCGCGATCGGACCATCTTGACTTGCTAAGAACAGCTTTTCGGGAGCTGTATCAAGCGGGAACGACAGTGTGGATTACAACCACGAATCTGCCATCCGGGGAGTCCACCGGAGGGGGTGTGACCGAAGAGCCCGGCTCCTTCGGCGACACGAGCGTGACCGTGGCCTGCTGCGCCCAGCCAACCGAGAGCCCCGCGACGAACACCACCGCGAATCCCGTCATCATCGTCATCATCGACTGTCCCATACGATCTCTCCTTCTGTAAGGTGCCGGCACCTGCTGATGCCTGGGCAGGGCCGCCTCCAGTACGGCACTGCCCGACTCCTGCCCACCGCCGGGGCCCTACTCCACGTGAGTTCACCCAACGCTTCCACCCACCACCACACCCACAGCCTTCGAAGTCGAGGTGAAAAAAGCGCGAGCCCACGCGGATACGCCAGAGATCCTTGTAGCCACGCAGGACCCCCAGCAGGATCATCTGCCTGGGGTCCGGTCAGAAACCGTACAGAGTCTTGTTCGAGCGCTTCGCCATCGATCTGCAGCGGCTCACGGCGAACCCTTGACAGGTCATTTGAAAGGCGGGAGAATCAGCGCGAATATTGAAGGTTTCGTAGGTGGGATAGCTGGCGGCTGGTAGGATCAGGTGGCAGGGAAAGAGGAGGCGATTGAAGACATCTCATCGCAGGTTTCAGTCCAACACGCGCGAGAGGTGGTCAAGGACGAGGTGGTGCGATGGCTGACATCGATGCTGTGATCGAACACCGCTCCCAGTACGCCGTGGAGGTGCTGTCCCGCTATACCCCTGTAGCGGCGGCCTACCTGTTTGGCTCGTGGGTGGAAGGAAGCGCCGATGAAGAGAGCGACATTGATCTCGCGGTCTTTCTAGAGGACATCGAGTCGTGGGACCTCGCGACCCGCGCGCACACCGCAGCCCTGGTACAAGAGAAGGCGGGCGATGATATCGAACTGCATTTCTTCTCCGCTCGTTCGCTGCACCAGCCCGACGTCGCCAGTTTCGCCGCGCATATCCTGGCGCATGGTGTCCCTATCACACCGCAAGGTCCAGAGCGTATCTAGCCACGCGGGCGACCACGTTTGATCAAATCTGCCTTGACGGTTTCGAAGGGAACGCCTTTCTCCTTGCGCCGTTGTTCAGAGACAAGGCCGTCGTAGAAATCCTCCCACAGCGCCCCGTGTTTGCGAAGGTCGATCTGTACGGCCACCTTTCGGCCCTTCTCATCGGTCAGAAACTGAAGACCGGTCATGGTGCTCCTCCATCCCGAAGTCGAATCTGCCTCCTAAGACAGGGCACCTTGGAGCAGGATGCCGGTCCAAAACGCCTCAATCAAGGGTAGTGAACCGAGCGAGGGCGAGGCGAGGGCTGCAACCAATGCATGCGACTCAAGATGGCGGGGGTGTAATCTGCACTCACTTTTGTACCAGATCGAATTGTAGTATGGTGTCCCCGGAATCCCCGTGAAGCCGCTCCTCGCGTACTCGCTCCAACTCGTCGAACAAGTCCTCAACACAGCGGTAATAGTCGGATAAGCGGGGAGTGTGCGGGGTGTAGGGCGCAAGAGAAGTTGTGCATGACACACCTGCCTGAAGTGTGTTATGCGTACAACGTGCTGCAAAGTGGCGTTGCTAAAAAAGCGAGGGCAGATAACGGCGAGTTCCACCCATCGGCACGACCTGCCCAAAAGCTGGCAGGTCAGCCGAAGCCCCGTTCGGTTTCCATATCACGCTACTGCGTCAAATCAAAAGAACTCGCAATCCCTGGTATGTGTATCTACAATAACCTTATGCGGATCACGTTCGATCCGACCACACGCGAGAAGACGCCGGCCGAGCGCAGATGAGATTTCGCTGACGCGACGCTCGTCGAAGGGCAAGATGACCATGGATTTTTTCGCCACCACCGCGCAAGGAATGGAGCACCTGCTGTGCGATGAGCTGCGCGCTCTCGGAGCGGAGATCACCTCGCAGACGC
>NSJM01000079.1 GCA_002634395.1 Candidatus Methylomirabilis sp. | reverse complement strand
AACCTCTTGCCCGCAGCCCATCGGCATACTCGACGCCGAAGTTTCCGGGGACCAGCAGATGGTGAGCGTACCGCTCTTGCAATACGAAGTCCAGGACATCCAGCACGGATGGCGCCTCAACACCCTTCTGTCTCGCCTTGCGCTCGTACGCACTATAGGACAGAACCGTATCTACCCTCGCCTCTTTCTTTGCCCGATCCAGCTCCAGGTCGCTCATCACGACAATGTTCTCCGGCCCCGCCTGAACAAAGATAAACGGGTCCGGTACGGCAAATCTGGTCGCATAGTACAGATTCGCATCGATCTCACTGACTGAGATCATGACTATCGCGTCACATCCGGTCGGCTCTTCCATCACCCACACCCCAGGGAGGCTAGACCTTTCGAGCTTGCGCTCGTCCTGTGAGCACATACCCCATGCGCCGAAGGCGCGCCCACAGGCATAAAAGTCGGCACCCCGTTCCCCCTTACCTTCATCCTCTCCCCCTGCTGGGGGGGGAGAGGAGATTCTATTATTATTACGGGGAGCATTAACCAGATTGCACTCTTGCACAACATCTCCAGCAACTTCCCCCTTTAAAAAGGGGGACTGAGAGGGTTTTCCCGATCG
Organism: Candidatus Methylomirabilis sp.; assembly: GCA_002634395.1. Classification (GTDB taxonomy): domain Bacteria; phylum Methylomirabilota; class Methylomirabilia; order Methylomirabilales; family Methylomirabilaceae; genus Methylomirabilis; species Methylomirabilis tolerans. The sequence continues at coordinate 12,088 of NSJM01000079.1, read as the reverse complement.
TTCAAAACCCCCCTTACCCCCCTTTGCTAAAGGGGGAGACAAGCTATTTTATGCTCTGAGTAATATGTCTCGCCCCTGGGTGCGGAGCTGCGTCTTTTCTGGTACCCCTCGCCCCCTTCTGGGGGAGAGGGTGCGGGTGAGGGGAGCTATGGCTCACGGACAATCGACCAGCTTACCAAGCTGCGACGAGATATTCATCGAACAGAACTTTGGGCCGCACATCGAGCAAAACTCGGCGCGTTTGAACTCCTCGTCAGGCAGGGCCTCATCATGCATGGTGCGCGCCGTCTCGGGGTCGAGCGCCATCGCAAACTGGGTGTCCCAGTCGAAGTTGACTCTGGCGCGGGAAAGCGCATCGTCGCGGTCGCGCGCGCCTTTCCGACCGCGGGCAATGTCGGCCGCATGAGCGGCGATTTTGTAGGCGATACATCCCTGCTTCACATCCTCCGGCGTGGGTAGGCCAAGGTGTTCCTTCGGTGTGACATAGCAGAGCAGCGAGGTACCGTGCCAGCCGGCAATCGCCGCGCCGATCGCCGACGTAATGTGGTCGTACCCCGGCGCAATGTCGGTCACCAGCGGGCCCAGCGTGTAAAACGGCGCCTCCTGGCAGATCTCCTGCTCCATCCGTACATTCATTTCGATCTGATCCATCGGGACGTGCCCGGGTCCTTCGATCATGACCTGAACATCGTGGGCCCATGCCACCTTTGTGAGCTCGCCCAATGTCCGAAGTTCGGCGAACTGGGCCGCATCCGAGGCATCTGCAGTACAGCCCGGCCTCAGGCCGTCGCCCAGACTGAAGCTGACATCGTATTTCCGAAAGATATGGCAGAGCGTCCCGAAATGGGTATAGAGCGGATTCTGTTGCTGGTGGGCAAGCATCCATTGTGCCATAAGGGCGCCGCCTCGGCTGACAATCCCGGTGATCCTGGACTGCACGAGCGGCAGGTGCTCACGCAAGACACCGGCATGAATCGTCATGTAGTCCACGCCCTGCTTCGCCTGGTGGGCGATCATATCGATCATATCATCAGCCGTGAGCTCTTCTACCGAATTCACGCCCGCGACCGCCTGATAAAGAGGGACGGTGCCGACGGGAATCGGACTGGCCGCGATGATCGCGTGACGAATTTCGTCGATCTGGCCGCCTGTGCTCAGGTCCATGACCGTATCGGACCCGTACTGTATGGCCAGCTTCAGTTTCTGTAACTCCCCATCGATATCGGAGGTCAGGGCGGAGTTGCCGATGTTGGCGTTGATCTTGACCCTGGCCACCGTCCCGATCCCCATCGGCTCGAGGCTTTTGTGATGAATATTACAGGGAATAATGAGTCGGCCACGGGCCACCTCGGCCCGGATGACCTCGGCATCGAGGTCTTCCCGTTCGGCGACGTAGGTCATCTCCGGAGTGATGATCCCTTTGCGGGCGTAGTGCATCTGTGTGACGCAGTCCCCATTGTCGTGAGTCGTCCGTGCGATCATGTCAGACACCTCCACAAAAAAACAAAAACGCCGGCAAGATACTGCCAGCGTTACAGTTCGACCGTTTCAGGATGCTCCCTACGCTGGCATGATCCAGATCAGGTCTGACGGTCGGCGACGGTTCCAGTCGCCCTCTCAGCCTGCTCCCGCAGACTCCCGTACTCGCCTCCTGCTATCGTGTTGACAATACCCCCAATCAGCGGGGATGTCAAGAATACCGACGCTCGCGTTCGTTGCGTTCGGCGTTGATGGCATGCGGCGTTTGTTGCGGTGATTCGATAGACCCGGATTTACTCGGCATCATCGGTATCGAGTGTGGTCACGGCGCGGGGCCTTTGATCAATCGCTTGCAATTCCTGGATCTCCTTCTTGCCGCCGGCTCCGAGCGCCTGGAACTTTCTGGCGGTGGGAAAGACGCGACTCTCAAACGAGGCCACTGCGGCGTTATATGAATCTACAGCCTTGCCAATGGCCCCACCGACCCTGATAAGGTGCTCGGCAAGCGTTCCCATCCGGTCGGCAAGCTCCTGGCCCAGGGCACAGATGCGCTGGGCGCTCTCTGCGACGAGTTCCTGTCGCCATCCATAGGCGATGGCCCGAAGCAGGGCGATAAAGGTTGTGGGCGTGGCGATGACGACCTTCTTCAAGAGGGCGGATTCAACCAGCGTCGGATCTTTCTCGGCGGCTGCGGCGAGAAAGGAGTCATTCGGGATAAAGAGCACGACGAACTCCGGGGCTGTTGTGAACTGGTCCCAGTACTCCTTCAAAGCCAATTTCGCAACATGCTGATTCACCTGGGCCGCATGTTTCAGGAGGGCTGCTTCGCGATCCTCGTCCGTCTTGGCTTCCAGCGCCTCGAGGAATCCGCCGAGTGGGACCTTTGCGTCCACCACTACCTCGCGCCCGGCCGGAAGCTTGACGACCATATCGGGACGGATACGCCCATCCTCGGTTGTCACACTCTCCTGTTCTACAAAATCGCAATGGGGCGACATCCCGGCGAGCTCAGCCGTTTTCCGGAGCGCGATCTCACCCCACCGGCCGCGCACCTGAGGGGACCGCAGGGCGTTGACCAGCTTGGCGGTCTCACTTTGCAACGTTGTCTGACCCAGCGCGACTGCGCGCAGTTGTTCGCCCACCGTGCTGTACTCTCTGAGCCGTTTGTCTTCAAGCGCCTTTGTCTCTTGCTGATAGGCGGAGAGGGTTTCGCTGAGCGGCTGGATAATCGTCTCGATCGCTTTTCTGCGTGCCTCCAAATCGACAGCCGCGTCATCCTTCAACGCCTTGAACTTCTCCTCGGCGAGGATGAGGAACCCCGCGTTATTGCCGGCCAGCGCTTCGGCCGCCAGCGATTTGAAGGTGTCGGATAGCCGCGTCTTTGCCTCTTCCAGGAGAGCTTTTTGTTCAATAAGATTCTTTTCAATCTCAATAACTCGGGCGTCGGCCGCAGCCCTGGCCGTCTCAGCCTGTCGCAAATCCTCACGGAGCGTCTCGAAGTCCTCTTTCGCTGAGGCGAGCTGGCTGCGAACCTCCTCAACCCGCGCCTCCGCAGCAGCCGTCCGCACCTCCTGTTCTCGAAGGATGGAGTTCACCCTCGCCCTGGTCCGGGCTACGCTTATCGCCCATCCAAGGCCGGCTCCAATCCAGAGTCCCAACAACAGGGTAAGCCATTCTGTCATGTTCGTCTCTCTGGTCTATCTGGTCTGTTTGGTCTGTTTGGTCATTTGGTCTGTTTGGTCTATCTGGTCTGTTTGGTCTGTGACCAGAAAGACGGAATAGACCAGACAGACCCAACTGATCTTCGCGGCCTTCACCCTTTGATGACGCCCATTGGGCAGAGACGGGCCACCATCTTGGAGAGACCGGCGCGGTGCACAACCGTCACCACCTGGGTCGCATCCTTATACGCCTCGGGCATCTCCTCGGCCAACGATTCGCGGCCCGACGCCTTGACGATGATCCCCTGGTCCTCCAACTCCCGATGGATGGCTCGACCTTTGGCTGCCCTGATGGCGGCATGTCGGCTCATGACCCTCCCGGCTCCGTGACAGGTGCTTCCGAAGGTCTGCTCCATGGCGCCCGTTCCCACCAGCACAAATGAGGCGCGACCCATGTCGCCTGGGATCAACACGGGTTGGCCGATGGCCTGGTAGTAAACCGGCAACTCCGAGTGCCCAGGCGGAAAGGCGCGTGTGGCGCCCTTTCGATGGACGGCAAGCTTGAGTCGCTTCCCCTCGACCTCATGCTCCTCGACCTTGACGATGTTATGGGCCACATCGTAGACCGTTGAGAGTCCCAATCTCTTGGGGGAGATGTCAAAGACCTTCAGCAGCACCTCCTTCGTCCAATGGACCAGACATTGGCGATTATTCCAGGCAAAGTTCGCGGCGGCCCGCATAGCGCCCAGATAGACCTTGGCCTCAGGGGAGGTCCAAGGTGTGCACGCCAACTGCCGATCGGGCAGATCGATTCCATACTTGAGGACGGCCCGCTCCATCTCGACCAGAGAATCGGTGCAGACCTGGTGCCCCAGCCCTCGAGATCCGGTATGGATCATCACCGTCACCTGACCCTCGAACAGACCGAGGACCTCAGCGACCTGGGGATCGTAGATCTCAGCAACTGTCTGGACCTCCAGGAAATGATTGCCGGAGCCAAGTGTTCCAAGCTGGCTACTCCCCCGCTCAAACGCCTTATGGCTTACGGCATCCGGGTCAGCGTCCGGAATGCAGCCGCCGGATTCGATACAGGCAAGGTCGGCAGATTCTCCATACCCTTGCTTGACGGCCCAGGTCGCGCCTTTAAGCAACGGCCCTTCCATTTCCTTCCTGCTCAGGCGGATCCGGCCTCGCGAGCCGACGCCGGTCGGGATCTCATGAAAGAGGGCGAGGACCAGCTCCTTGAGCCGTGGCCGCACCTCCTCCTTTGTCAGCTCCGTCCGGAGCAATCGGACCCCGCAGTTGATGTCGTAGCCGACAGCGCCGGGAGACACGACGCCATCCCTGATATCAGTGGCCACCACCCCACCGACCGGCAGGCCGTACCCCTGGTGGATATCGGGCATGGCAAAGGAGGCCTTGACGATCCCCGGCAGGAAGGCGCCATTCGCCACCTGTTCCAGGGAGAGGTCCTTCATGATCGCCTCCATCAGGTGCTCATCGGCATAGATGATGCCTGGAACCCGCATCCCAGGCTTGTAGTCCCGCGGAAGCAGCCACCGATAGTCATCGAGTTTCTGTACGACCTTGCTCATGTCCAACCTCTAAGGTCTGTTTGGTCCACCTAGTCTATTTGGTCTGTCTGGTCATTTTGTCTGTTTGGTCGGGGACGAGAGAGACGGAACAGACTAAACAGACCAGATAGACCGAAGACTACTCCAAGAGTTCATACCGTGTGTTTCGACGCTTCGGGACAAAACCCGCATCCAGAATGTTTCGGCGAATCTCCTCGAAAGACATCAGTTGCCGCGTGGCGGCAGTCTTCACAACGTTCTCTTCAAGGACGGTACTCCCGAAGTCGTTGACACCGTATAATAGTGAAAGCTGTCCGATCTTTGGACCCATCGTCAGCCAGGCGGCCTGAATATGTTGTACATTGTCCAGCATAATCCTGGAGACGGCCACGGTCCGAAGATAGCCGTAGCCGCTTCCCACGGTCCCTCCGAACGCATCACCATTGGGTTGATAGCTCCAGGGGATAAAGGCCGTAAAACCGCCGGTCCGATCTTGCAACTCTCGAATCCTGATCAGGTGCTCAACACGCTGGGCCGACGTTTCGCCTACCCCATACATCATCGTGGCCGAGCTGGGTATTCCGAGACCGTGGGCGATCTGCATGAGGTTCAGCCAGTCGGATGCAGTCTCTTTCAGCGGCGAAACACGCTGCCTCACCTCATCGACCAACAGTTCGGCTCCCGCTCCAGGAATCGAATCGAGGCCAGCCGCTTGAAGCCGCTTCAACGTCTCTTTGAGAGATATCTTGGAACTACTTGAGATATAACTGATTTCTACAGTAGAGAGTGCGTGGAGATGAACCGGAAAGCGAGCCTTAATGGAGGTAAGCAGATCCTCGTAGTAGTCGATCTTCAGGCTGGGATTCAGTCCCCCTTGCAGCAGGACCTCCGTCCCACCAAGATCGATAAGCTCTTCGATTTTCTGAAAGATCTCGTCCTTGGACAGGAGATACCCTTCCGGAGAGCCCGGCAGCCGGTAGAAGGCGCAGAACGAGCATTGAACCCAGCAGATGTTGGTATAGTTGATGGTGCGACCGATGACATAGGTTACGACCGGTTCAGGATGCAAGCGTCGGCGCGCACAGTCAGCCATGGCGGATAGATCGAGCAGCGTCGCCTGTTCGAACAGCTCGACACCATCATCAAAGGTGAGCCGTTCCCCCTCCTCGACCTTTCCCGCAATCGCCTCAATTCTCTTGTTCGACTCAGCCATACCGAAGATTCCTCAGTGAATAAGCGGTGCATGGCTATTGTACGCGATAGGGCAGACGATCGCCAGACCGAAGTGAGCGTGCGTGAGTGTAAGACGTATTGAATAAGGCAAAAGGGAAATCTGCGATTCCAGCGTCATGACCCTTGACATGGAGGCGGTCTTTATGCGACTGTCCGGATACTAGTCTATCTGGTCCGTGGGTCTGTTTGGTCTTTCTGGTCCGGACGCAATCAACGCAACGACGCTATGGACGTAATGACGCAGTTTCCCCGGGAGCGGACCTGGCTTCTGCCGGCATTGCAAGCGGCGCAAGAGGCCGAGGGCTGGCTAAGTCCGGAGAGCCTCGCAACTGTCGCTATACACCTTCGGGTTCCACAGAGCGAGGTGTACGGCGTTGCCGGCCACTACCCGGAGTTCCGACTCGTCAAACCGGGATCCCGCATTGTTCGGGTGTGCACCGGCGTGAGCTGCCGCATTCAGGGCGGTCTGGCGCTGCTCCACACTCTCCAGGATCGCCTTGGGCTCAGGACCGGCGAGACGTCGCAGGATCACAGCGTCACCCTCGAAGAAGTCGACTGCCTCTTCAGGTGTTCCATGGCCCCCCTGGTCGAGGTGGATCGCCGGTGCTACGGACGAGTCGGCGTGGATCAACTCGACCGACTATTCGATCTCCCAGTCCCCAGGAAACCGTATATCTCTGTCCCCTCTTTCGTACAACCGACCGGCGACATTCCGCTGGCAACCTTCGAACAGCTCTTGGCGCAATCGTCCACCCATGCCGATACAGAGTTCAGACTTGTCGTCGGCGTGGGAAGTTGTAGCGAGTCAGTCGGGGCCGACCTCCTTATGGGACGGCTCGCAGAGGAAGCTGAGCGCCAAGGGCTGTCCGCGACCGTCGTGGAGGGGGGCTGCAACGGCATGTGCTACGCCGCTCCCATTGTGGAACTCTACCGATCCGGCTGGCCAAGAATGACGTTGAAGGCGGTGACCGTCAATCATGTACGCTCCCTGATCTCGGCGCTGAAGGATAACCGACTGCCCGCAGAGCTTGAGGCAGTGGCCTGGCAGGAATCGTCCTGGCACGGGATCTCCGGCCTCGATCAGGAGCCGTTCCTCGGCGGCCAGCATCGAGCTGTCCTCGAGCGCTGCGGCACGGTTGATGCGAGCGACCTGACCGACGCCTTGCGTCAGGGGAGCTACGCGGCCTTCGCCCGCGCCCTCGAGCAGCATGATCCGCTCACCGTCATCAACGAGGTCAAGGCGTCCGGTCTTGCCGGGCGCGGCGGGGCGTACTTCGGGGCGGGGCGTAAATGGGAGGCCTGCCGCAACGCGACAGGTTCGCCCAAATATCTCGTCGTCAACGGCGAGGAGGGGGAGCCCGGCATCTTTAAGGACCGTCACCTGATGGAGGGAGACCCCCATCGGCTCCTGGAAGGGATTCTCCTGGCGGCCTTCGCCTCTGGGGCCGGCCGCGGCATTCTCTTCATCAACGGCGAGGCGGATCTCTCGGCGCATCGGATGGAGCAGGCGCTTCGCTCGGCCGAGGCCGTCGGCCTGCTCGGCGAACGGATCCTTGGAAGCGATTTCTCCTTTCAGCTTGAGCTTCGCCGGGGAGCGGGCGGCTTTATCCTCGGGGAAGAAACGGCTCTCATGGAAGCGATCGAAGGCAAGCGCGCCATGCCGCGTCCCAAACCCCCGTTCCCGGTGGAGGCAGGGCTATGGGGTAAGCCGACGGTGATTAATAACGTCGAAACCCTTGCGGCTGTGCCGCTGATCGTGAGTCGAGGGGCGGCGTGGTTTTCGGCTCTTGGTGGAGGACGGGGGACCAAGCTCTTCGGCCTCTCCGGCCATCTTGCCAGGCCGGGGATCGTGGAGGTGCCGGTAGGAGTAAGCCTCCGTCACTTGATTCAGGAGATCGGCGGTGGAGGTGATGGGCAGGCCCTCAAGGCTGCCCTCGTCGGCGGACCCTCCGGCGTGATCGTCCACCAGAGCCGGTTCGATGAACCGCTGATCCCAGGCAGCAACCTCTCGCCGGGAAGCGGAGGTGTGGTCGCCCTCGGCGAGAACGTTTCCATCGGCGACGTCACCCGGACACTTCTCGCCTTCAATGCGCAGGAGTCGTGCGGCAAATGCACGCCATGCCGAGAGGGAACAGTCCGCCTGCTTACCCTCCTTGACCAACCTTCCAGTTCAAACCGTCGTCGAGAGATTGAAGAACTCGCTGAAATCGTGCGGCTGGCCTCGCTGTGCGGCCTCGGTCAATCTGCACCGCTGTCGCTCCTCTCGGCGCTTCAACAGTTTCCTGAAAAGATGATCTCGACCCCGCCTGAGATCACCGGAAGGGAATGACGATGGGCGATACACTCGTCAGCCTTACCATCAACGGAACCAGCGTGACCGTCCAGCCCGGCGCCACAGTCCTCGATGCCGTGAACCGGCTCGGTCTCCCGCTTCCGCAGTTGTGCAAGGACCCGGATCGCCCTGCCCTTGGGGCCTGCCGGACCTGCCTGGTCAAGGTCGAGGGAGTACGCGGCTTCCCGGCTTCCTGTCATCTCCCCGCCAGCGAGGGGATGGCGGTCTCGACCAACGATCCCGTTCTCACACGGATCCGAAACGGGGTCCTTGACCTCACGTGCGGCATGGCGACCCCTTCTTTTAATCGGCCTGGGTTCGGTCAGCTCTCTGATGCCTGCGCCCGGCTCGGGTTCTTTCAGCGCCGCCATATGCCCTGGCGGCATGTGCCGGTGGACGACACCAAGTCGTTCTTCGTCCTCGATCGGGACGCCTGCATCCTCTGCGGCCGCTGCACCGTCGCCTGCGATGACGTCCAACAGATCGGCGCTATCGCCCTGTTGGGGCGAGGCAGCGCGACTACGGTGGGGGTCTTCGGAGACGGCCCCCTCTCCTCCTCTGTCTGTACCTCATGCGGGCAATGCGTCGCCACCTGTCCCACGGGGGCCATCCGACCGAAGGAGGCGCCCGCGCCTATCGTGCGGGAGGTCGAGACGACCTGCCCCTACTGCGGCGTCGGTTGCGGCATGACCCTTCGCGTTCGGGCCGACGGGCGCCTCGCGATGATGGCCGACGATGTCCCTGACAACCAATCGAGCCTCGGCATGCTCTGTGTGAAAGGACGGTTCGGCACAGGGTTCGTTCATGCTCCCGACCGGATTACGCGTCCCATGATTCGAAACGGTGGGCGCTGGCAGGAGGTCTCGTGGAACGAGGCGCTCGATGCCGCGGCGGAGGGCTTGGCCAGAAATCGGGGACGTTTCGGGGCGCTGGCCTCGGCAAAGGCCACCAACGAGGACGGCTACGTCGTCCAGAAATTCTGCCGGATGGTGATGGGATCCAACAACATGGACCACTGCGCCCGCCTGTGCCAGTCGCCCTCGGTGGTGGCAATGCTTGCCTCTTTGGGCTCAGGAGCGGCCTCCAACTCCTTCACCGATTTCGAGGAGGCGGGATGCCTCATGATCGTCGGAGCGGATCCCCCCTCGAACCACCCGGTGATCGCTGTTCGCCTTCGTCGCGCGATCAGCCGTGGCGCCCGGCTCATCGTGGTAGACCCGAAGCGGGTCGAGCTGTGCGATCAGGCCGATCTCTGGCTGCGCCAAAGACCAGGCACCGACGTGACACTCTTTAACGCTATAGCAAAGGTGATCGTAGACGAAGGGCTGACGAATCTTCCGTTCGTGCAAAATCGCACCGAAGGGTTCGAGACGTGGCGGCAATCTTTGGAGCCGTATACCCTTGAGCTCGCCGAACGGGTGACTGCCGTCCCACGCGAACAGATCAGACAGGCGGCCCGCTGGTACGCGAAGCCCCCCTTTGCCGGCTCCTGCCTCATCTGGGGGATGGGGGTGACGCAGCACACGAATGGCACTGCCAACGCCCATGCCATCCTGAACCTTTCCCTTGTCACGGGCCAGATGGGTTTTCCGGGTTCCGGCATTGCACCACTCAGAGGTCAGAACAACGTCCAGGGATGCGGGGATGCCGGGTGTCTCCCCACGCATCTGCCTGGCTATCAGCGCTACACCCCTGAAGCCTTAGACAAGTTCGAGGCGGCCTGGGGCGTTCGACCTCCCAGCAGCGAAGGCATGAAGCTCACTGAAATGGTGGATGGATGCCTGGACGGATCAATCCGGGCCATGTACATGGTCGGCGAAAACCCCCTCCTCACAGAACCCGATCTTCACCACGCCAGGCGCGCGATCTCCAACCTCGACTGCCTCGTAGTCCAGGAGCTGTTCCTGCACGAAACCGCCGAGCTGGCCCACGTCTTCCTCCCCACGGCCGCCTTTGCCGAAAAAGAGGGGACGTTCACCAACTCGGAGCGGCGAGTCCAGCGCGTGAGAAAGGCACTCGATCCACCGGGAGAGGCAAGGCCGGATTGGTGGATTACGTCTGAGTTGGCACGACGGGTCGCCGAGAGGCTTGGTCTACCTGATTCGGGGTTCGGGTACTCCAACCCGGCTGAGGTCTTCGACGAGATGGCGAGGCTGGTCCCGTTTCTTGCCGGGATCTCTCACGACCGACTGGACCGGGAAGGGGGGATCCAGTGGCCCTGTCCGACATCGGACCATCCGGGTACCCGCATTCTACACACTGAGTCGTTTCCGATCGGGAAGGCACGATTTGTCCCGGTAGAGCAAACGGCTGAGGCGGCCGAACTGCCCGATCACGATTTCCCGTTCCTCTTGAACACCGGTCGAATCCTGTACCACTGGCACGGCGGGACACTCACGCGGCGCGTCCAGGGGCTCCTCGAACTGGCGCCACGACTCGAGGTCGCCATCAACCCTGACGATGCCCGGCGACTTGGCCTCGATCAGGGGGCGCTCGTTCGGCTCACCTCCCGTCGAGGCGAGCTGACCGCCTACGCCCAGATCACCGACGCCGTGCGAGCCGGCGAGCTCTTTATCCCCTTCGTGAAGCTTGCCGAGTCAGGAGCCAATATCCTGACCAACTCCGTCTACGACCCCTCCGCTAAGATCCCCGAATACAAAGTCTGCGCCGTCGCCATCGAACGAGTCGGCTAGTCATCGCCAATCGTGCGGCGGCGCGCCTCGACACGCCCTGTCTCAGCAACACTTGACGCCCCTCCTCTTGCGCTCTACAATGTATAGCACAAAGGAGGTGAACTCGATGGCCAGTTCAGTGCTTCCGATCCGCTTAGACCCTGTACTGAAGAAACGCCTCACCGCCAAGGCCAAGGCTGAAGGGCGAAGTGTGTCGGAACAGATCCGCTACTACGCCCTTCTGGCCATGATCGCAGAGGAAAACCCGGATCTACCGCTCTCCATGATCCAGGACATCCTGGAGGGGGATGAACAGGCAAAGCAAGGACTCCTGGAACCGTATCCCTGGGGAGTGCTGTGACCTGGGCGCCGGTGGTCACGCCTCTCTTCCACCGACGGAAGAAAAAAGCCTCAAGGTCCTTGCAGAAGGCTATCGATGCCGCAGTCCGGACGATCCTCGCTGATCCTCTGATCGGTACGCCGAAGGTCGGCGTGTTAAAAGGAGTGCGGGTTTTTAAGTTTATGCACCAGGGGCTAGAACACCTGGTAGCCTATCGACTGGAGATGCGAAAACGGCAGATCCCATTTCTGGCCGTTGGCCCTCATGAGAATTTCTACCGTGACCTCCAACGGAGAACCTAAAATATGAGTGCAACAGCAGTAAAGGAATACCAAGCGAGCCACGTTGGCGTGTGTTACGTGCGAGACGCGCCTGCAGAACATGGATAACCTCTTCTCATCGGTTTTTCCAGGACCCGCTACTGTCCTAAAACCCACATCAACCACAAACGGCAGGGTGCAGGCGACGCGGACAAGGCGCGCGCCTCACGTTAGCCGGATCAGCTCAAATGAACAAGCTGCTTCCATCAAATATCGCTCGTGATAGTCACTACGTCCCTATGGCCATGCTCCGACGATGATCAACGAACGGAACGCATCTGTATGCGTACCGGATCTTAGTATCGACGCCCAAGATTCCGGAATGGCGGCGAAGGCCCATTCGCGGGCTCGCTTATCATCGCGACCTATACACAGTTTTCGCGGGCAGTCAGGAACTCGACGACTTCGAACGGTGGCTGTCCATCGAGTACGAGCAGCCAGGGCTGGAGGCAATTGACAGATTACTCCGCGGCTCGC
>NSJM01000078.1 GCA_002634395.1 Candidatus Methylomirabilis sp. | reverse complement strand
TCGTCTCAAAGCCATAGGCCACACAGACATCCATGAGGCCTGAGGCCACTGACTTCCAGGCCTCTTGAAAGCACAGGCCTCCCGTGGCGCCTCCCCCTTCGACCCGATGGCTCGGCTTAGGGCAAAGCCCCAGATAGTCCTGCACCATGATGCCCGACATCAACTGCCGCTGAAAATGGTCGGAGAAGTACGACGCGACCGACCCGTCTACGAGTTCGAAGAATTTCCGGTGCTCAAGATCGAGGTCCTTGAGGGCATAGTCGTACGCCTCCTTCACCATCGGCTGAAAAGTGACATCCGGCCGAGCCTTCGTGAACTTGCTCACCCCTCCTGAGACCATATACACGGGCCGCATGATGGGCTCTCCTCTCTCTCCGTCATTGCGAGTACCCGAAGGCTGCGCAGCAATCTCACCGTTCTTACACTGCTTCACCTTCGCTGAAACATTTCTATCTACGCCAAAACGAACTCCCTGGCGCCACGCCTCCCGAACCGCGCCTTCTCCTCTCTCATGGCTTGACCTATAAGCTTAAATGTTTGAGAAAGCAAGCACAAATCACGGCTGCTTCCTCACTCCCGCCGGCCACTTCCCGGCGGCGTCGCGTGCGATGTGTGCCTGATCTGTGGAACTCGGAATTTCCTTGCTAATCGCAAATCGACGCAATAAAATCCGCGCCAACACCGCCAAGGGCCGATTGGGATAGGCCGACCAGTCTACTCCACAGTTCGCCGAAAAGACGATGACGTCATACAACACAAATTTAGCTGCAGAGTTCTACGTTCTCTCGATGCTCCACCGTCTTGGATTTGATGCCAGCCTCAGCCTTGGAAACAAGAAGGCTGTGGACATTGTTGTCGTGAGAGATTCTGGCCGAATCGCAACCGTTGATGTCAAGGGATTGGCGGGCACCACCAGTTGGCCGGTGGATAACGTGAAGAAGGCGGCAAAGAGCCATTTCTTAATCTTCGTATCATTCCTGGGCAAGATGAACGACCACACCGTTCAACCGGAAATTTACGTTGTCCCGTCCAGAAGCCTTTCGCCGCTTGTCTACCATTCACCGAACGGGAAGCGACATGTCCTGCAGGTATCACGCATGCGAAAGGATGGCAAGGCATTCCGGAATGCGTGGCGCCTTCTGAAACAATGAAACCTCTGTTTACAGTTCATGCCGGTGAGTATCTCGTCGGGTCCCACGTCGAGCAGATCTACCCGCGATGGCACATCTGGATACCCGCAAAGGACACAGGGATCGACTTGTTGGTGACCGACTCCGGAAACAGCAAGGCAGTCTCACTACAGGTGAAATTCTCCAAGGACTTCAACCCGACACACCGGTCCATCCTTCTTCAAAACAAGCTGAGGGCAACAGGATGGTGGACGCTTCAGCCCGAGAAGATCCAGAAGTCTCAGGCAGATTTCTGGGTATTCGTCCTACCGTCATTCATTGAGCACGAGACCAGCTTTATCATCGTTCCTCCAGTCGAACTCCTCCGCCGATTCCGAGCAATTCACGGTCGCACTGGAAAGCGAATCAATTCATACCTATGGGTTACAAGGACAGCGCGCTGCTGGGAGGCGCGGGGTCTGCCAAATGCGGAGCAAGAACTGATCGCTTTCGATCGTTTCTCCAATGAGTCGCGAGACTTCAGCAAGTATCTTGACGCCTGGGAACAAATTGAGCGAAAGCTGAAGTGAGCGGCACACCACAGGCTTTAGTGGGCACTTCATGGCACTGAACCTGAGCCTTGCCGGCCGAAAATGAAAAAGGATGATCAATTCTACCGAGATATGCAACGGTACATTGCTGTAACCACCATCGGTCCGTCTGCACTTCGTAACCAAGGATCAAAGGGTGTCATCAAAGCGGCGCAGAACCATCTTACTGTCATTGATCTGGGGGCTTTCCGAACGAAGGATGAAAAAGAGTTCTTGAACAAGCTCGATACTCAGACCGAGGAACTCCGGCATATTTTCCCGCGAGGAGCGCAAAATTGGGGCGCAGCACGCAAGGCATGCAATCTATTCCTTCGGGACATCTGTTACAACCGGTTTCTATGCGAACGCCATGGACTTGCGGATTCAGAAGAATGGATGGAGATTCCTCTCGATGGTCTTGTTACAACCGCGTTGAAACGAATGGGCGGGCGTGGCGCACTCCCACGTTGGCCTGGAATCAACGGATTGACACCGGAGGTCAGCGCTGAGTTCCAGGCATTTGCATTACGGATTGCCAATAAAGAGAGAATTTCGCGTATCCATCTCGACATGCGCCTTTGGACAATGGAAAGAGACAAGCTCGGCGAACCACCGGTTGCAGCCCATCATTCTGCTGGACGCCGCTAAATCGCGTCGTTAGGTACTACAGGGAACCCCAATGCCTATTCGGACCACACTCTGGAAAATCAACTCGCAGCCTCAGCAACTTGAGGAATCGTCGCTCACCAAGGAGCAGTTACTCGAAGACATGATTGTCGCCGCACCGCGCATGCTTTCCGATGAATGGATGCTCATTGGGCGGCAAGAAGATACAGGCTTTGACGGACGTATCGACTTGCTCGCTATTGCGCCTGATGGCTCACTGGTACTCATTGAACTCAAGCGCGACCGCACTCCTCGTGAAGTCGTGGCCCAAGCACTCGACTATGCGTCATGGGTCGAGAGACTCCGCCCCGAAGACATTGCTGCCATCTACAGCCGTTTCGCCTTAGGAAAGAGCCTTGCCGATGACTTTCTCCATCGCTTTGGTCAGCCGCTCGATGAAGAAAGCCTGAACCAAACACATCAAATAATCATCGCGGCTTCGTCCCTCGACGACAGCACCGAGCGCATCGTTGGTTACTTAAGCGAGCGCGACATCCCAATTAACGTACTGTGCTTTCAGGTTTTCGCCAACGGCACAGAACAACTGCTAAGCCGTTCTTGGTTAATTGATCCGGTACGCACACAGACCAGCGCCGCTGTGACGCCAGATGGCCAAAACGAACCATGGAACGGCGAGTTCTACTGCTCTTACGGCCACGGCGAAACGCGGTCGTGGGAAGACGCTGTGGAATTCGGTTTCATCTGCGGCGGTGGTGGCTTGTGGTACAGCAAGACTCTTCAACTCCTGAGCCCTGGCGATCGTGTTTGGGTGAAGGTGCCAGGCGCCGGATTCGTTGGCGTTGGGCGCGTTACCGGCCGTTCGCAGCCAGCATCAACTTTCAAAGTGGTTACGCCCAACGGGGAAGTCCCTGTTCTCGAAGCGGCAAAGCGAGGCAGCTACCACGGCACATACTTGGCCGATCCCGAAAACTGCGAGTATTTTGTCTCGGTCAAATGGTTGCAGACCGTGCCGGTTGAGCAGGCAGTGCACGAAATCGGCTTATTCGGAAACCAAAATACGGTTTGCAAACCCACTGCACCGAAATGGCGCTCCACTGTCGAGCGGTTGAAGGTCAAGTTCCCTCAGTTCGATGCGGTAGGCGCCTAACTTTCGGTTAGCTGGACCGCCTGCAAGTTACACTTACAGGTTTCCCCCACCCTTCGCCCTCCGGCGGCCGGTCACCCCAAGCGTTCGGCCTCAAAAGGGAGTGCAAGTATTATGGCAAAGCGAGACCCTGAGAAGACAGCTCGAAACAGAGTTATTAATGGTCTCACCGGTCAATTGAGGGATCTTCTGCCTGATGTTCTCTCTGAAACAGGTATCAGCTCCGAGCACTCGTTGCATGGCATATATGGTGGCAAGTTCGCTGACTACATCGATATAAAAAATGAGGTTATTCAATCCCCGGAACACTTTATCGCTCTGTACCTTGAAGGGCTCCAGAAGAAAGCAGCAGTATCTGGACCCGCAGCCTCTCACCCACAGAATCTTGAACTGTTGCTTCGTTCTCCAACGCTTCAGGAGTATTTGTTCACTTTTCTTAAACGGACGTACCTGAGGAATCTTGAAGCTCTTTCGAAGAAACGTCCAAGCGTCGAAGAAGCAGCAGTATGGATCGGACAGAATAACGCTGACTATGGGCTTCTCATTACCCCGCGTTTCAATCCTCGTAAGGGTCAATGGGAGAACGACAAGAGCGAGATTCGGCACTTCGCTCCTCTATATTGGTCTATTGGCCACGTTCTGGAAACAGGATTGGTCATTCCCAGAAGAGATGAAAGAATCACGTTTAGAAGTTCTGAGGAATATTTGGACTTCTTCCTGAATGTGTTAGTCAGGAATAGTGGATCAAAGTACGAATATGCACTGGCCAATACATACCGCGACTATGTACTGTCAACTCCGGAGCCTCATCGTGTTCCTCTCCTAATTCCAGAATTCCGCTACGAGGGTATGTCGGCCTCCCATAAATACCGCTTAGACTTTACTATCATCGACCCCTTGGAATTGACGAAGATTGGATTTGAGTTATCGCCCTGGTCGTCCCATGGCTACCTTTCCAAAGTCAAGGGGCTTACTCAAGCCGAGATTAACAGCATGGCTCAAAATAATTTTGAGCGTGAAATGCGGAAACATAAGGATTTCTTCCGCAAGCATGGAATTTTCGTATTGATCTACACTGATTCGGATTTAGCCAATCTCACTCAGGTCTTTGCAGATATGAAAAAATACTTAGAACCTAAGAGCCGGAGGATTCAGTTGCGTTTCCACATCATCCACGACATTCTCGGACGTAGGATCTGACCGAACAACGGCTTGCAGTCGGACACGCAACTACGCGGGAGAGCCCTCGGCGAAATCCACAATTCATAGGCGCGTGGCTGCGTGCTGCTGAACGGGAGATGACAGTGAACGCAGAAGGCAAGTACGGCACGATTCTCGGCGATCTGCGGGGCGTGCTGGCGCGGTTCAAGCCGGGCCAGAAGGCTTACGATGAAATCGTCGCGACGCGAGAACAGGTCTTCGCGAGATACCGGCCAATCTTCTCGCCCGAGCACATTCCACACTTGACCAAAGATGAGTTCACGTCCTTCCTCTACTTCGAGAACAACCGACACTGGAGCGGCTTGTATCGGACAGGTTTGGGGGCAGCAGCCGACTTGAATAAGCTGCGGGCCGCACTCGCCGTCCTTTTGGATGAGAGCAGACCCATTCGGGAGCGGTTTCCTGACGCGCTAGGCATGGTGACAGGGTTCGGGAAGGGAATAGCGACAGGAATACTGACGGTTGCCTATCCGGAAAAGTACGGGGTCTGGAATAATACTTCTGAGGCAGCTCTCCGCCAGGTGGGCCTGTGGCCGAGCTTCGAGTGGGGCGAAGGTGTTGGCGGCCGCTACGACAAGATCAACGCTCTTCTCCTCCGTCTCAGCTTGGACCTGGGAATAGATCTCTGGACCCTAGATGCGCTGTGGTGGTTCCTCCTCGAACCGAACCAACTTCCGCAATCTGTGTCAGAAGCAATGCCCCAGCCTTCTGAGACAGGGGAGAGCTTCGCTCTGGAACGTCAGCTAGAACAGTTTCTGCTTGAGAACTGGGACCGGACACCGCTCGCGAAGGAGTGGACCATCCTCAAAACACCTGACGATCCGGAAGCTGGTAATCAGTTCCCAACCGACGTCGGCCGGATCGACATCTTGGCGGTTCACAAGCAGTTGTCACGGTACTTGGTAGTGGAACTCAAGCGCAACCAAGGTACCGATCAAACTGTCGGCCAAGCGCTCCGATACGTGGGCTGGGTCAAGAAACATCTGGCGAAGGATGGTCAGACTGTGGAAGCGCTGATCATTGCTCACAAAGCCGAAAAGGACGCGCAGTACGCTCTCTCGACTCTGCCGAACGTCAGGATGATGACCTATGAAGTGGAGTTCCGGCTCAGGGACTTGGAGCCCCTACCAGATTAAGAGGGGCAGGCCGGCGTAAAACACTCCCTTCGTCCTTGCACCGCTTCACCTCTTCTGAACGATTTTCAGCTATGCCGAGGCAAACTCCCTGGCATGAAGAAAATCACCGCTGCTCATCGGGCGTATGTCCCCTTCCGTCAACGTGAGGACGGCAACCGCTTTTCCTTCGGCCGTGACGAACTCAACCTCATACGCCCCCTTGTCAACGTACCGGTGCACCACCGCCCCAACGTCGCCCTTCTGCAGGCCGCGCTCAGGAACATCATGGGTAAGTACGACTGTCTCCAGCGCCACAATCACCTCATTCCCTCCAACCCATTATACTCAGGCTTTCCGCCGTACGTGGTCCTTTACAAATGCGATCGCTTCGGTCGTGGTCGTACCGGGCGTAAAGATAGTGGAGAGCCCGGCTGCTTTCAGTTTCGTGATGTCTTCCGTGGGGATTGTGCCGCCACCGAAGACGAGGATGTCATCAACCCCGCGTTCTTTGAGCAACTCCATGACCTTTGGGAATAGGTACATATGAGCCCCGGACAGACAGGACATCCCGATAGCGTCCACATCCTCCTGGATGGCCGCACTCACGATCATCTCCGGTGTCTGCCGGAGTCCGGTGTAGATCACCTCCATCCCGGCGTCGCGGAAGGCCCTGGCGATGACCTTGGCACCCCGATCGTGCCCGTCAAGGCCCGGCTTGGCGATCAGGACCCGGATTTTCTTTTCCACCTTCGTCTCCATTGCCTATCCTCGCCCGCACGCTAGTTTAGTGCGTCATAAATATCTTTACAGTCCGTTCGTGGTGAGCTTGTCGAACCATGAATGAAACTGGCCGAAATGCCTCACCCTTCGACAGGCTCAGGGTGAACGGTAAATGTAAACAAGCGTTAGGCGCACTACGCTAAATGATCGAGGGTTCCTTGTATTCGCCCCAGACATCGCGAAAGACATCCATGACCTCGCCCAAGGTCGCGTAGGCCCGAACCGCATCAAGAATCCTCGGCATCAACAGATCCTTTCCCCACGGGTCGTTCCCGGCCGCCGCCTGACGGAGCGTCTGCAGCGACCGCGTCACCGCCTCCTTGTCGCGCGAGCGGCGAACCGCCTGTACACGTTCGATCTGCCGCGCCTCGGCCTCATGGTCGATGGTGAGGGTTGGGATCGGCTCTTCCTGCTCCTCCGTAAATCGATTCACGCCAACGATGATCTTCTCGCCCCGCTCGATGGCCTGCTGATAGGCATAGGCGGCATCGGCGATCTCGCGCTGTGGAAAGCCCTTCTCGATCGCCCGGATCATCCCACCCAGATCATCGATGCGCCGGAAGTATTCCCAGACCCCCTCCTCCATCTGATTCGTCAACGTCTCGACGTAGTAAGAGCCGGCCACCGGATCGACCGTGTTGGTGACGCCGCTCTCATGCGCAATAATCTGCTGCGTCCGCAACGCGATGGTGGCCGCTTCTTCCGTCGGGAGCGCCAGCGCCTCGTCCATAGCGTTGGTATGCAGTGATTGCGTCCCACCCAGGACGGCCGCCAGCGCCTGGATCGCGACCCTGATGATGTTATTGCGCGGCTGCTGGGCGGTAAGGGAACACCCTGCTGTCTGGGCATGCGTCCGCAGCAGCCAGGAACGGGGATCCTTCGCGCCGAACCGCTCCCGCATGATTCTCGCCCACAGCCTTCTGGCCGCCCGGAACTTGGCCACCTCCTCGAACAGGTCGTTGTGGCAATCGAAGAAGAAGGAGAGGCGCGGGGCAAACGCATCAACCTCAAGACCCGCCTTGATGCTCTCCTCCACGTAGACCATTCCGTCAGCCAGCGTGAAGGCGAGTTCCTGCAATGCGGTTGCCCCCGCCTCCCGGATATGGTACCCGCTGATGCTGACGGTATTCCAACGCGGCAGGTGCTGCGCACCGAACAGGATGGTGTCGGTCACCAGTCGGACAGACGGTTCGATCGGGTAGATATACTCTTTCTGCGCGATGTACTCCTTCAGGATATCGTTCTGGAGCGTGCCGCCAATCTGATGATACGGAACGCCCTGCTTCTCGCAGACGGCAATATACATCGCCCACAAGACTGCGGCGGGAGAGCTGATCGTCATGGAGGTCGTGACCTCGCCGAGCGGAATACTCTCGAACAGCGTCTCCATGTCGGCGAGCGAATCGATGGCGACGCCGCACTTACCCACCTCCCCGGCCGCAGAAGGGTGATCCGAATCATATCCCATCAAGGTCGGCAGATCGAAGGCGGTGGACAGCCCCATCTGGCCCTGCTCGAGCAGATACTTGAACCGTCGGTTGGTTTCAGCGGCGGTACCGTACCCGGCGAACATCCGCATGGTCCATAGCTTGCCGCGGTACATCGTCGGCTGAACCCCGCGCGTGTAGGGATATTGGCCGGGAAATCCCAGGTCCCGCAGGTAATCGAATTCGGGTAGGTCGGCCGGGGTGTAAAGGCGTTCGATGGGGGTCATGGACGCGGTCGTGAAGCGCTCGGCCCGTTCAGGCGTTTGTGCGAGGGCAGGCTTCAACGTCTCGGTCTCCCACCGCGCCTTCTCCTGCTCAATCCGCTTCAGATCCTTCTGCTCAGCCATTGCACTCGCACCTTGAACCTCGCACCCCGCACTATTTTCATTCTACACTTTGCGCCATCAGCTCCGCTACGTCAAGCGGTCTGGTCCGCCCGATCGCATCCTTCACTTTCAGCGCGTCCTCGAACATGATCAGGCAAAAGGGACACGCGCTCGCCAGGACCTGCGGCTGAAGGGCCAGCGCCTCTTCGGTCCGCTCCCAACTCACGCGCTTGCCGATCTTCTCTTCGAACCACATCAATCCGCCCCCCGCACCGCAACAGAAGCCGCGTTCCCGGCACCGATCCATCTCCTTGACCGTAAGCCCGGGGATCGCGCCGAGAACCTGCCTGGGTGGATCGTAGACGCCGTTGTGTCGCCCCAGATAGCAAGGGTCGTGAAAGGATACCACGCCATCGATTTGCTTCTTTGGCCGCAGGCGCCCCTCCTTCACCAGATCGGCCAGCAACTGTGTATGATGGACGACCTCATAGTTACCCCCCAGCGTCGGGTATTCATTCTTAAGCGTATTGAAGCCATGCGGGCAGGTCGTGACGATCTTCTTGATGCCGTAGCCGTTCAGCGTGGCGATATTCTCCCTGGCCAGCGTCTGGAAGAGGTACTCGTTTCCGATCCGTCGGGCCGGATCGCCGGTGCATCGCTCCTCTTCCCCCAGGATCGCGAAATCGACCCCGGCGCGTTGCAGAAGCTTGACGAAGGCCGCCGCGACCTGCTGATTCCGCTCATCAAAGGCCGCGGTGCAGCCGACCCAGTACAGGATCTCCGGCGGACCGTCCGCGGCGACAGTCTTTACGCCAAGCCCCTTCGCCCAGTCGGTTCTGGAGGCGTTCGCCCCACGGAACGGATGACCCCGCTCTTCCAAGCTCCGCAATGCCTGCTGCATCGTCTCCGGAAAGTCGGCCTCTTCCATGACCAGGTGGCGACGCATCTCGACAATCTTCGGGATCGGCTCGATGTAGATCGGGCACTCCTGATGGCAGGCCCCACAGGTGGTACATGCCCACAGGACGTCGTGCGAGACTACCCCGCCGACCATCTTTCGGGACTCCTCCCCTTCGTAAACCAGGCGCATGTGATCTCGCAGGTCGATGATGACGCCTTTAGGAGTCAGCGGCTTACCGGTCACCCAGGCCGGACAGGCAGCCTGGCAGCGGCCGCACTCGGTGCACGCCTCGAGGTCAAGGAGATCTTTCCAGGTGAACTGATTGATCGCGCCGGCGCCGAACTGCTCCGCCCGGTCCAGGTCGATCGGTCGCAGCACCCCCGAGCCTTCCCGGTTCTTCAGGAGGACATTCGCGGCAGCGGACGTGATGTGCATACCCACGCCATAGGGCAGAAGGGCAATGAAGGTGAAGGCAAGGGTGGCATGGGACCACCAGATGACCTGATGGAGGAGAACCTGCTGTGCCTGGTCAGTCCCGCGAAACAGAGCGGATGCCAGCCAGCCGCCAGGCGACCAGCGGCCCCATGGATCGCCTGTCGCCGCAATCCGCAGCCCCTCAATCAGAAACCCGGTCATCAGGATGACGAGGAGCAGCCCAAGCAGTATGCCGTAACTCCAACCCAGACGAGGCAGCAGGAGCCGATCGGGTCTGAAGCCATAGCGCCGGACGAGCGCAATCAGCACGCCGCCGATAGCCGTCAGCCCGAACAGATCGACGGTCAACGACATGAAGTAGAGGTAAAACGGTCCACGCAGGGTCGGGATGCCGAAATAATCCTGAAGGGCTACGAGGCAGGTCGCGATAAAAAGGACGGTAAATCCCCAGGAGATGGAGCGGTGAAGCAGTCCTGAAAGGGGATCCTTGGCGATTCGCCGCTGCCAGGCGGCGTCCTGGATAACCCCTTTGAAGCGGTCCCACAGGCTGCCCAGAACTGCAGCCGGCTCTCCCGCGAGTATCATGCGGGTATGCCGGTAAATGCCATAGAGCCAAACGATAAGGAAGGGAAAGAACAGCAGGTACAGGAACAGGTGCCCCGGGATGTTCCAGTAGACCTCGCGCATGGGGATCATGGCTATTCCAGTTTCTGGTGTAGGGTGTAGGGTTTTAGAGGCGATCCCGGTAGCTACCCTATCTCCTGTCCTCCGTACCTCGAACGCTTTTTACTTTTCCGTCAGTTCGCGACAGCGTTGGATCAGCGTGGTCGCCACGGCTTTCCAATCTTCGACAATGCCGAGCTGAGCCACCTTGAAGATCGGCGCTGCAGGATCAGTGTTCACCGCCACGATATGCTTCGAGCCGGATATTCCGGCAACGTGCTGGGTCGCGCCGGAGATCCCGAAGGCAAGATACAGCTCCGGACTGACGTTCCTTCCGGTCTGCCCTATCTGCCAGGAGGGCGGGACCCATCCGGCATCGGTCGCAGCCCGCGAGGCGCCCACTGCGCCCCTCAGGACCTGTGCCAGCTCCTCAAGGACTCTGAAACCCTCAGGCCCGTGCACCCCACGCCCACCGCTCACCACGACCTTGGCATCCCCCAGATTAATGCCAGTCGCCTCCTCCTGGACCCGCTGGACGAGGTGCGTCTTGAGTTGCGACGCGTCCAAGGCGACATCAACTCGGATCTCCTCGCCAGTCCGGCCCTCCTCCTGCGGGGCCGGCTTCAGCGTCCGGAGTTTGGCCGTTGCTACAATCGTATCCACGCGAGGCTGGACGACCGCCATCGCCTTCCCTCCGTAAGCCGAGCGGGTAAATCGCAACCCACCCGAGGTCTGGTCCAGGTCAAAGTCGATGAACTCCGATACAAAGGCGGCCTGAAGCCGGAAGGCCAGGCGGGGACCCAGCTCGCGCCCTATCACATCGCCGGGCAGCAACACCACGGTCGGCTGAGCGCGCTCGCAGATCTGATGCAGGGCGAGTGTATACGCATCGCCTTGATACCCTTCGAGTAAGGGATGTTCGGCCCGATAGACTTGATCGGCGCCGTGCACGAACAGCAACGGAACGTATAGACCGAGCCCTGTTCCCAAGACGGCTGCCGCCACCGGCTGGGCCAGCTTCTCCTTCAGCCTGCTCGCGCCTGTTAACAGCTCCAGCGTATCCCGCGTGAGCCTACCGTCCTTCGTCGTCGCCAATACCAATATACCGGGCATCGATCTCCTCAAGAAAAGCAGCAGTCAGCGGTTAGCGATCAGCGGTCAGGTCAGTCCAGAGCCGAAGGCTGACGACTGATAGCTGACCGCTGTTTCTAAATCAGCTTGAGCTCGCGCAGTCTGGCCGCCAGCGTCGCGGCCTTCTCCTCCGGCGTATTCCCCTCGATCATCTCGCACCTGGACTCCTTGACCGGAATATAGACATCGGTGATCGCGACCTTGGCCGCACCAGAGCCGATTCTCTCCGAATCAAGCCCGAGATCCGCCGACTTCCAGACGGGGATGATCTTCTTGGCGGCCGTCATAATATCTCGAAGTTTCGCGTAGCGGGCGGTATTCGTCTCGTCAGAGCTGATGGCAGCCAGGAAGGGGGTCTTGGCTTCGATCAACTCGTACCCATCCTCCACTACTCGACGGACGATCACCTGTCCATCCCTCGCCTCGATCCGGGTCACATAGCCGACGTACCCGATCTCGAGCTCCTCGGCCAGAAAGGCCGGGACAGCCCGATCGGCCCAGTCCCCAGACTCGCAACCGGTCAGGATCAGGTCATATGCGCCCGCCTTCCGGATCGTGTTCGCCAGCACATGGGCAATCCCCCGCTGATCAGAACCCGCAAGAAGGGGATCATTAACCAGGATCGCCTCATCGGCACCCATCGACAGCGCGCTTCTCAGCGCGGTCGTCGTGGTTGCGCCGCCGACGCTGATGGCCGTTACCTTAGCACCCTGCCTCTCTTTGAGCTGGATGGCCATCTCAAGGGCATTGGCATCGTAAGGGCTGATGACCAGCGGATTGTTTCCCGGGACCTGCCGCTTGGTTCGGGCATCGATCGCGAACTGGCTCATCGGCGTCTCGGGATCGATAATCTGCTTGATACACACAATGATGTTCATGGGTCCGGGTTCACCGTTCAACGTTCAACGTTCAACGTTCACCGTTCACCGTTCAAAGTTCAACGTTCAAGGTTCAAGGTTCAACGTGGGCCGTTCAAGGTTCAACGTTCAAGGTTTCAGTTCAGTAACTGATGGGCGATCACTAACCGCTGAATCTCGGATGTCCCCTCGTAGATCTCGGTGATGCGGGCGTCGCGGAACAGCCGCTGAGCCGGAAAATCGTAGAGATACCCATAGCCGCCGTGGATCTGGAGCGCCTTTGTGGCGGCCCGATTGGCCGTCTCCGACGCAAACAGTTTTGCCATCGCCGATTCCTTGGTATGCCGAA
>NSJM01000159.1 GCA_002634395.1 Candidatus Methylomirabilis sp. | reverse complement strand
CGATGACATAGCGGCTACTGGAAGAGACGGGTTCATCTGGGAGGTGCGCAGGAAACTGGACGAGTAAGACACGTGTTGCAGAGGGGAAGACCAAGAAAGGATTTTAATAAATAGTGTCTGTCCCTATTTTGTCCTATTTTAGATCCCTACAACTGAGTAAGACTGAATGCGACAATTCTGAGGCTATAGAAGATTACGAATCCTGAAGGAGCGACCGGAACTCATCCACCGAGATTCCGGTATATCGGATGAGCTTGCGAAGGGTTCCCCGATCCAACTCGTTGTGATCCGGGATAGAGAGGTGGCGACCAGACGGGTGATAGTAGATCATGTGAGAGCCTCGGTGGTGATCATAAACAAAGCCAAGCTTGGCAAACGCTTTCCCGGCTTCCTGCCCTGAGATGACCGGAGGCTTCGCCACTACGCCGGGACCGCGACCTCAACCACGTGCTCTTCTGGGATGGGAAGCCCGTGTTTTTGTCGAATAGCCACGATACCCTGGATCGCCTCACGGATGTTTGCCAGCGCTTCATCGGCGGTTTTTCCCTGGGAGACACACCCGGGCAAGGCCGGGCATTCGGCTACAATGTAACCGTCCTCTCCTTCTTCCAAAACCACGAGAAATTTCATCGGCCCCTCTTTCATGGCAATTCTGCAATCTCGCACAAGAGCCGCCGTCTGAGCGTCAACCGATGCCTAAATGTCTCTGTCGGATTGCAAATGAAGCGTACCATGTACACCCAGTCTTGACAAGTAACTGACGCCGAGTTTGCCGAGTTAAAGAAAGCGAATTTCGATCTCATCAACAAAAGTCATGAGCTCATCCAGATGAAGATCGTCACGATAGGCGGCGTTCATCACCGCTATGCCGGAACAAAGTAGACGTCGGTCGGCTTGAACTTGGAGAGGCGTCGAAATTTCGCCTGAACCTTCATCCCGACCCAGTCCAGCGAGGGGTTGAGTGGATCCACGCCGAGCAGCCGCGAGAGAAACAGTGTATCGACACCGGGCCACTCCACCAGGATCAGCACAAAGGGGGTTTCCTTCAGGAACTCCTCACTCCCGAAGTAACAGACGGTGAAGGTGTGGACCGCGCCGATCTGGGGCAGTTCGAACCAGTCGCACTCGCTGCCGCAATCCATACAGTGCAGCTTCGGCGTGGCGTACTTGTATCCACACTTGGTGCACGCGGTTCCGAGCAGCTTCCCATTGGCCAAGCCGGCAAAGAACGGGGAGTCCTGCCCGTAGCTGTGGATGTAGTCGATCTGGTAGGACTGCTTGAGGATGATGGGGGCCATGGCTTTGAGCTGGGCCAGGTCCTTGGGGAACGGGACATTGAACAGGATCGTCCCGTCATCGGTCTCCGGTAACGCGACAGGCCCTTCATCGGGTAACTTTCGATTCGATCTCTCGCGTTTGGCACCCGCCATCGTTTGCTCCCTCCTTAGACGATAGCCGTCAGCGATCAGCGCTCAGCCGTCAGCTTCGGCCAAATCCCCCCAACCCCCCTTTAGCAAAGGGGGGGATTTTCGTGTACCGTGGTGAGGCCAACTCCCCATGAGTGCGCCTCTGGTAAAGCGGCTGAGGTCAGACTCTCTCCATTATACTTACGGTAACGTACGTCCCGGTGCCGGCGTGACTGTGAATGGCCCCACGTCTGGCCCCCTTGACCTGTAGCCGGTCGTTGCCGAAATGCTTTTTGACACTCCCCTGCAGTTGCCACAAGGCGAAGACCGCCTGCATCAGGCCGGTGGCTCCAACCGGATGGCCGCAGGCGATCAGGCCTCCCGAAGGGTTGACGGGAAGCGTCCCGGGTTTCTTGAGCGCAAGGCCATAGTCGAGGTTAGGGAGAAATGGGTTCCCATCCTCCGCCCATCGGCCACCCTCTCCATACTTACACAGGCCCATATCCTCGTAGGTCTGGATTTCGGAGGAGGTATAGGCGTCGTGTAGTTCGATGAAATCCAGCTCCTTCATCGGATGGGTAATCCCGGCCATCTCATAGGCCAGCTTGGAGGCCATCCGGCCTGCCCGGAATGAATGGATGCCCGGGTACTTGAGACCCCGGTAGTCGCTGGCCCGCTCATGCGGGAGCAGCAGCA
>NSJM01000158.1 GCA_002634395.1 Candidatus Methylomirabilis sp. | reverse complement strand
CGCTTGGCATCCTCCACGATGGTCGCCGGGGCGTAGAACCCCATCGGCTGGGCGTTCAACAGCGCGCAGGTAAACTCCGCCGGGTAGTGGCGCTTCAGCCACGCCGTGGCATAGGCGATCAGGGCGAAGCTGGCGGCGTGCGATTCCGGGAATCCATACTCGCCGAAGCCGCGGATCTGGGAGAAGACGCGCTCGGCGAACTCCGCCGCGATTCCCTTGGCCCGCATCCGCGAAATAAGGCGCTCGCGGTGGCGCTCGATCCGCCCGGGCCCACGCCAGGCCGCCATGTCGCGTCGGAGTTGATCCGCCTCGCCGGGGGTGTAGTCGGCGGCGATCATCGCCAGCCGCATCACCTGCTCCTGAAACAGCGGCACCCCCAGCGTCTTTTCCAGCACCGGCTGAAGGGAAGGGTGAGGGTAGAGGACCGACTCCTCACCGCGACGACGGCGCAGGTAGGGGTGGACCATGCCGCCCGTGATGGGACCGGGACGCACGATGCTCACCTCGATGACCAGGTCGTAGAAGGCGCGCGGCCGAAGCCGCGGCAGCATCGCCATCTGGGCCCGGCTTTCGATCTGGAATACTCCCACGGTGTCAGCCCGCTGGATCATTTCAAAGGTCGTCGGATCGTTGGGCGGGATGGTGGCCATGTCCAGTTCGAGGCCGCGGTGTTGCTTCAGCAGGCGGAAAGTAAGGTTCAGGTGGCTGAGCGCTCCCAGGCCCAGTAGGTCCACCTTGAAGAGGCCCAGCGCCTCCAGGTCGTCCTTGTCCCACTGGATGACCGTGCGATCCGGCATGGTAGCGTTCTCGATGGGGACAATGGTCCAGATCGGATCGTGGCCCAGCAGAAAGCCGCCGGGGTGGATAGAAAGGTGACGGGGCGTCTCCAGGATCTCATTCGTGAGGCGCAGCAGATGCCGATGCAGCGGCGTCTCAGGGTCAAGCCCGGCCTGTCGCAGCGCCTCCGGTTCGATGTCGCCGTGGTGGGAGAGGAGTCTGGCCAGGCGATCGAGGGATGTTTCCGGCAGGCCCAGCGCCTTACCCACGTCCCGGACCGCCGACCGGGGCCGATAGCGGATCACATTGGCCACCATCGCGGCATGGGAGCGCCCGTAGGTGTCGTAGACGTGCTGGATCACCTCCTCGCGCCGGTTGTGCTGGATGTCCAGGTCAATGTCGGGCGGCTCGGCGCGCTCCTTGGAGATGAACCGCTCAAACAACAGCCCCATCCGCACCGGGTCGATGGCCGTGATGCTGAGGCAGTAGCAGACCGCCGAGCTGGCCGCCGATCCCCGCCCCTGGCAGAGGATGCCGCGCTGCCGGCAGAACTCGACGATCTCCCACATGGTCAGGAAGTAGCCGGGATAGTCGAGGGCGTCAATGAGGTGTAGCTCCATTTCGAGCTGCCTGAGGACATCGGGCGGAACCTCACCGCCGTAGCGGTGCTTGGCCCCCTCGAAGGTGAGCTGTCGCAGGCGTTGGGCGGAGGTAGTACCGTCCTGGAGGCGCTCTGAGGGATAGCGGTACCGAAGCTCGGTCAGGGAGAAGGCACAGCGGACGGCTACCTCTTCGGTCCGGGCGACGGCCGCCGGATCGTCGACGAACAGGGCTGCGAAGTCGGAAGGTGGCTTGAGGTCATGTTCGGCGTTGGGCTTGAGTCGGCGGCCGGCGGACGAGACGGTGACGCCGTGGCGGATTGCGGTCAGGACATCCTGAAGAGGACGACGGGCTTGGGTGTGGTAGAGCACCTCCGTGGCCGCGACGAGGGATAGACCATAGCGGGCGGCGCGCGCTCGCAGCCGCGCCTCTGTTCTGACTTCATCAGCTTGGCGGTGCCGAGCAAGGAATGCGTAGAGTCGATCGCCGAAGGCATCGCGGAGCTGACCGGCCACCTCGTCAGGGTCAGCTTCGCTCGTGTGTTTGTCAACTTGATTTGGCCCACTTCGATCATCTGATTTGGCCCACCCTGTGAGACAACACAGGGTGTTGTGCTCGCCGTGGTCGTCCCGCTCGTGTGTGTGTGGTGTCTGCGTCTACGCTCCTTTCGCTCGCCGCTGTCTGGCCAGCGTCCGTCGGAATCGATAGGATTCAGTTCCGGTCTCGATGATGTGCGCCTGGTCGGTGAGCCGATCGATCATG
>NSJM01000002.1 GCA_002634395.1 Candidatus Methylomirabilis sp. | reverse complement strand
ATCTCTGGTTTCACATGTTGGTCCTGCTGGGGCACCACGGGATTGCACCGTCAGAGGTGGCTCGAGAGCTGCGCAAGCGGTACGGGAAAAAGAGCAAGGCGGAGTATCGATAGGACGAGCGTATGGAGACCTGTCTCTTTTGTCAGATAGCCCGTCGTGAACGTCCGGGGAAGATGGTCTATGAGGATGAGCAGTCGGTCGCCTTCGAAGACATCAATCCGAAGGCGCCTGTCCATATCCTGATTGTTCCCCGTCAACACCTCGCGACCATCCTCGATGCGACCCAGGCTGATGATCGGCTGCTCGGGCACCTCCTGCTGGTGGCAAACCGCATTGCGAAGCAGATCGGAATCGCGGAGCGTGGCTTCCGCGTCGTGATCAATTGCAACAGCGAGGGTGGCCAGGCGGTGTATCATCTGCATCTGCACCTGCTGGGCGGGCGGCCTCTCAGTTGGCATCCGGCGTAGGACATCCCGTGCTGGTCAGAAGCACTAAGCCGCTAACATCCTACCTCGCCTGAAACGCTGACCGGATCAGCGACGCACTCTCAGGCCTTATCGATTCATATTGGAGGCGGAATGGGCCCGGTGGCCCTCCTGGTCTTCAAAACCAGCGCACCCGCTAATACCGGGTTGGTGGGTTCGACCCCCACACGCCTCCGCCAGTTTTCCCGCAAGTTATTGGCATATCCTTGACACGTCATCTCCTCGGGCCTATAGTTATATAAGTAATATAACAGTCGCACCGGAGGAGGAGACGATGGTCACCCATCACGCCTTTGGAACATACCTTCGAGAGTGCCGCCTCAAGGCCGGATATGGCCTCCGTAGCTTTGCTGAGGCGATTGACATGCAGCCGTCCAACCTCAGCAATGTGGAACATGGGCGAGTAGCCCCTCCGCAGGATCCTGCGGTGTTGGCG
Organism: Candidatus Methylomirabilis sp.; assembly: GCA_002634395.1. Classification (GTDB taxonomy): domain Bacteria; phylum Methylomirabilota; class Methylomirabilia; order Methylomirabilales; family Methylomirabilaceae; genus Methylomirabilis; species Methylomirabilis tolerans. The sequence continues at coordinate 82,372 of NSJM01000002.1, read as the reverse complement.
AATATTGCCGATACCCTCGGCCTCCCTGAGGGGTCTAAGGAGCGCACGCGATTGTTTGATCTTGCGGTCGCGCACAAACAGCCTGCCTTACCGCCAGATGTAGCGGCCTTTGCCGCGAAGACCCCAGGAATCCCGGTACTGCTTCGCACGATCGAGAATAAACGGCTCACCCGAGAGGACTTGGCGAGGCTCACGGACTACATCAATCAACGCCTCGGGAAGCCACAACGGTGAAAACCGAGGACGTTCCTGCCTATCCTATTCCCAGACTGGAGCAGATCGCCAAGCTCCTTTTAGTTCAATGGGACTACAGATCGACGTTGACCCTGATATACTCAACACCTCCGTCAACTACAATTGATTCGATAAGTTACCGAATATACAGCATGAAGATCGCTATTAATTTATTCAGGTTAGCGCCTTGTCATCTATATCGTTCAATACTTCCATCTGATTGCTTCTGGCGAGGTGCGACAAGAAGAATCTTATAGACTCCCTCACATTTTGTTCAGTGAAGGTAACAAGGTCATGGGGAGCTACCTTTTTTCCGCCGATTTTCGTATTGCGCAATTCCTGGCCATGGACTATATCGCTCCTGGCGTCATAGGCCTTTCGAAGCCAGTCGAACCTGTTCCTTCTGTCGGCATGGTCTACTCCCGTAGCCAGAGCCCCTCTGATCGATATTCGATAGCCCAGCTCAGCGCGGGAATCCTTCGCATAGAGAGCCTCAAGTGAAATCATTTGATCAATCAGTCTGTCATCTAGGCGACTTCGTTCATAGGGGAGGTTGAACCGGTGCACGGCAAGTTCGAGGTATCGAGGCAGTTCGTGTAGCGATTCGAATACCTTTGTCACCACATCTCTGTCCGTTGCCTCAATATTGAAGTGGTCATCAGCCGGTATAGACGCCGCACTTAACCAGACTGGTCCACCTTCTGGAATCCAATCGAGGTTTCTGAACACGATAACGGGAAGTCCGATTCGTCCAGGTTTTATCAAACGTAGGGCTGTTATTACTTGGTACATGCTATTCGCCACCTCTTCCGACCAATGGATGCCTTGTTGCTCGTTGCCTCTTTGAGGTGAAAGGCGCTTGTCTCGGAGGAACGAGACCTTTATAGCGTACGCTGGTTGAGCATGATCGAAGCGCCAGTCAACGGGGACGGTTATGCCAAGATCGCTTCGGAGATTCGTGCGCTCTTCTGGGGTCAAGCGCACTAAGGCGAAAGACCCTAGTAATGCATGCGTGTCAACCTCCGACTCTACATTGGTAAGAAATCCTTCCGCTATATACCTGAGTTGGTCGGACCGCATGAATGCAAGCATCCCGTCGTACAACTCATTAAATGTCGCCTCGTGGAAGACAAATCCATGAGCGTGAATTAAGGGGAACAGCAACGAACTGATGAGACAAGAGTGGTTAAGTAGTGTTGAACCACCGTGATGCTCAAAATATTTATCAAGATGCGAGACCCAGATATCAACCTGCTCCATCGCGGCCACTGCTGATTGCCATTCTGGTAGAGTTTCCAACATGGCCAGTCGCTGTGCGGCGAACAGTCCTAAATTGTCAACGTTGGCCTCTGACTGCCTTAGCTCGGCTCCAAACAAGTCAAGCGACCGACTCATAAGAGCCCGTAATTCATTGTAAGGGGAGGATCTCGTCATGCCCGTTTGAGCGCCGCTGCGACCTGGGTTTGACTGAGCCGCCGCTTGCGCCGAAGGGTGGCAAGCCGGTATCCGATCTCCAGGGCCGCCCGCTCCGCTTCGACCAGAGCCCGAAGCTCTTCGTCCTGCATCTGGGATGCGAGATACTGATCCCAATTCGTCTTGGCCATAGCGGAATCTTTACTTGCGTCAAATATAAGACAGGCGATTAGGAACCCTGAAGAAGCGCGAGGAACTCTTCCACCGTGATCCCGGCGTGCCGGATAAGTTTGCGGAGCGTTCCACGATCCAGCTCCTTGTGGTCCGGGATGGAGAGGTGACGGCCGGATGGGTGATAGTAGATCATGTGAGAGCCCTGATGGTGATCGTACGCGAAATTGAGCTTGGCGAACGCCTTTCCCGCTTCTCGACCCGAAATGACCGGAAGCTTTGCCACTAGACCTGGACCGCGATCTCGACCACGCGTTCCTCGGGGATCGGAAGGCCGTGTTTCTGTCGAACTGCTACAATTCCCTGGATCGCCTCTCGGATGTTCGTCAGGGCTTCCTCCTCGGTTCGCCCCTGAGAGACGCAACCCGGTAAGGCGGGACACTCAGCTACGATATAGCCGTCTTCTCCGATTTCTAAGACCACAAGAAACTTCATAGGTTTTTCTTCCCCTCCATGACTAATGGTACAAATGAAGCATACCATGTGCCACCGTCGTTGACAATCTCCTGGGCGTATAGCATATTTGAGGCGAAATATGCTTCCATAGGAGGGTAAGTCAATAAGAGCCAGAGAGGTGATCCCGATCTCAGAGTTGCGGAAACGGCAAGCGGAGGTACTGGCCGCGTTAGAGAAAGGTCCGGCCATTCTCACTCAGCACGGCAAAGGAGCGGCAGTCCTCCTGAGCCTGGACGCCTATAACCGGCTGCTTGAGGAACTGGAGGACTTGCAGGACGCGCTGGATGCCTTCGAGGCCCGGCGGGCTCCGGGTGAGCGTGTCAGCTTTGATGCATACGTCTCCAAGCGGGCCTCCCGTGCATCGACTACTGCTCGGTCCTAGAGCCCAGCGGGATCTGGACCGGCTCACGGGTGACACGTGGGCGACGATCAAGGAGGCGCTGGCAAACCTAACCCACACGCCGAGACCTAGGGGGTGCGTCAAGCTCCGTACTGGAGTCCGGCGAATTCCGGTGGGGGATTTCCGGGTGCTGTACGACATGGACGACAAGACGCGAGTCGTTGAAATCCTGCGGATCAAGCACTGACGGGAGAACTACCGGGGACTATAGCGAGAGAGTGGTGAGCATTACTGAGGTCATCAGCATCATCAATCAGATGATGACCGACGGCGTTGTGGAGCGATATGCTATTCGCGGGGCGGTAGGGGCGACGTTCTACCTGGAGCCGGTAGCTACGCTAGGTGTGGACATCTTCGTCGCGTTTTGCTACCAGCCCGATCAGGTTGTGGTCAACCTGCGCCCCATTTTCGACTATCTCACTGCCCGAGGCGGCGTGGTCGAGGGCGAGTATATCGTCTTGGCCGGATGGCCGGTTCAATTTCTGCCGGCCACGAGTCCGCTGGTGGAAGAGGCGCTGACCGAGGCTGTCACGGTGGACGTGGAGGATACGCCGGCGCGGGTCTTCACGGCGGAGCATTTGGCGGCAATTGCTTTGCAGACCGGTCGAGCCAAGGATTACGCCAGATTGCTCCAATTCATCGAGGCTGCGGCGATCAATGCGGAGCGGTTTCAGGATGTGGTGCACCGGCACGGGTTGCTTGATCGCTGGCAAACATTCGAACGAAGGTTTCTGCAAGAGTCGCCATGACGTTCGACCTACAACGCATTCTCGAAAGTAAACGCGCCTTGCGGCGCTCGCTGGTGCAGCGCCCGGTAGCGGAGAAACTGGCCTTGATGGATGTACTGCGCGATCGGGCTCGTGTCATCCGCTCCGCCACAGCGCGGGCCGCGACGAAGGTGCGGGAGTCTCCGTCGAAAGACCTCGCCCGGCCTCGGGATCCTTGATCGTGCCCAAGCGACGGAAACTGCTCGAACTCACGTTTCAGCAGCATATCGCCGACTTTGTTTGCAGCCGTCTAAGCGGCTCACTTACTTGATAGTCAGGCTACCGCCAGGCGTAGGGCCATGAAGGCGAAGAATCCTGTTCCGACAAGTGAGGATCACACCACTTCAATATGCCCATGCCGAGGAGAAAGACCCCCGCTCTCAAGCATACAGCTCGGTCGCGACCTGCAAGGAGTAGGGTGTGTGAAGATCGCATTGAGATGGAAATCATCGTTGACGCCTATGGTCCCGAAGAACAGACCATGGGGTGGTACTGCTATCATGAGGAGAAATTATCCTTTCCCTTTCGTGCCAAGTGCATCGCAGAAAGAAGAATCTCGCCGTTGCGGGAAGGTGACAAGGTGGAGGTTACAGGTATGGCCACGGAGAGTGACTGCGAACACGAAATGTTCGTCCTCCTGCAATGGGAGGGGCGGGCACTCGGAGTACCACTGTCTCAACTCAAAAGCATAGGGGTCGAGCCGGCGACAAAGCAGGCCATTGAGGATTGGCATTACTGCGTACGAGCAAGGGTATGAGTTTTAACAGATGACGGAGAGGGGCTTGGCGCGGGTGCGTTGCGACGAATCTGAATCCATGAGAGCAGGTCGATGAGCGCAAACTCCGTTGAAGTTCCGATCCGCCATGTCATGCCGGCCAGAGACATCAAATATGATGTTGCATCCCCATGGATTTCAGCGTAGAGTTCTATGAGACGGCAACGGGGGCGTGCCCCGTGCGACACTTTCTGGACGAATTGAAGGCCAGTGGTCCGGACGACTTCGCGGCGGTGATCGCCGGTCTGGCCAAACTGCGGCACCGGCAGTATCACCGAGAGCCGTTGTCCAAGGCGCTCGGCGACGGTCTGTTTGAACTGCGGCACGTGGGCAAACTCAACACCCGTGTCTTGTAGTTCTTCGTGAAGTATCGCCGGATCGTCGCGGTGCACGGCATCCGCAACAAAGGCCGGACTATCCCGGCTCGTGATATCCATACTGCGCGGGAACGGATGCGTGACTGGCAGGAGAGAACGAAATCATGAAAAAGACCAATTTCGACCGATACCTCGAAGAGCAGTTGCAGGATCCGGCGTTTGCAGCCCGCTTTGAGCGCGCCGGCGAGGCGTGGGATGTGGCGCTGCAAATTTCCGCTCTCCGCCGACAGGCCGGGCTTTCCCAGAAGGACCTCGCGAAGCTCCTCAAGACCTCTCAGCAGCAGATCAGCCGGCTGGAGTCCCCAGGCTATGAGGGCCACACGCTGGCAACCCTGCGTCGCGTTGCCGAGGCCCTGCACGCGAGAGTCCGAGTCATGTTCGAGCCGGTAAAAACAGGCAATGGAGTCCATGTCGCCGAGCTCACCGCATCGTACCGCACTACACCCACGGCAAGCAAACGAACATGAGCCGGAGAGGGAACACCCCTAGCCGGATTACCTTACGCTCAGGCGCCTTGCAGGAGCAGGCTGGACCCCTGAGCCCTTTTACTATTGACCATGAATGCCGCTGAGGTCAGCGTAAGATGCGCGAGTTAGGGAGCGTCCTTCTCGTAGGGACCGGTGGCTTCATCGGTGCCGTCGGGCGGTATCTGCTGAGTGGCTGGGTCCACCGGTTAGTTCCAATGGCGACATTCCCGCTCGGCACACTCTGTGTGAATCTCTCTGGTTGCTTCTTGATCGGATTGTTGGGCGGTCTCAGCGAGTCCCGCCAGTTGTTCAGTCCGGAGCTTCGCATATTCATCTTTATCGGGATTTTGGGCGGTTTTACGACCTTTTCGAGTTTTGCTCATGAAACACTCGCTCTCGCCAGGGACGCCGAATTCGCCCGTGCGTTGGTGAATATCGGAGGACAGCTCATTGGCGGCCTTGTGGCTGCTTGGGTGGGTTATACTCTTGTTCGAGGATAAATGCGATGATACTTCCCCGTGAGGGTCACCTGCTCCGAATCTTCATCGGTGAATCCGATAAGCACGAAGGCCTACCCCTCTTCGAGTGGATTGTTCGCCAGGCGCGTGAGCACGGCTTGGCCGGCGCGACAGTGCTGCGGGGGCTCGAAGGGTTTGGGGCGCACAGTCGATTGCATACCGCGAAGATCTTGCGCCTCTCATCCGATCTGCCCATTATTATTGAGATCGTTGATACAATCGAGAAGATTGAGGCATTTCTACCGGTAGTCGACGCGGCCGTTCATGAGGGCATGGCGACCATCGAGAAGGTCGATGTGCGCCTCTATCGGAGCGGAGCAGGCGAAAGATGATATCGGAGGCCATAGTAGCTTTCCAGATGAAGTATCTTCGAGAAAAAAGTGAGGACTTGTTCCGGCACGTTTTAAGCCGGGAGCGGGAGTCCAGCGCAGAAAGACTGGATTCCTCCGTATCAAGTACGGGGCAGGCTTGTCAAACCCGGAATGACAATCGGAGCCAAGAGACTTCTGAGGCACCACTCCGGCTTAATTGGCTCGTTGGAACTGAAGATCGGCGAATGACGATTGGGCAGTTGACTTCGTGTGCTGGGAATTGATCCAGATTGCGACACGCCCCACCTTTGGGAGTGAGTTCTGGCCGAAAAGTCGCACGTAGTCCTCGGCGACATTTCGGCGCTCCTGGACCCATTTACCCAACTGCTGCTTTCCACTCCGCAGGACCATGATCTTGATAGGGGTGATGGGGGAATAGCCATCGGCAGTAGTGCCTGTGGGGGCATTACTGTCCCAGAGATAGCCGAGCATGGGGCTTCGCAGTCTGATAAGCGAGTTCGGGAAGATGACGTAAATCTGGGCGGCCTGATCGTTTTTATCCTTTTCGCGGACGTCACCTGCCAGAGGAAGGCGATCCACCTTCCACCGCCAGCTCAGTACCGGAAACTCCTTCAGGTCCACCTCTACTGACTTGTGCAGCCCAAAAGAGCTCTCTTCGCTCACGAGGCGGATGCCGAATTGACCATCCTTCAGAGGCTCGAGCTTGATTTGATGATGGTTCCGAAATGTTTCCAGGTCCCAGCCTACCGGGATCCCCTTCTCATCCATCGTCCCGCTGATGGGCAGAGGAATACTCGCCGGATTGGGGGCGTGCTTTGCTGCAAACGTCATCGATACAAGCCCTAGCAGTATCACTGCAAGACCGATGAGCGCAGGCAAGATCCGATGACGCGCCCCACGTGCTGGGCAGCCGAACGTTGTTGAGGTCGTGGGGATGTTTGTCGTGCTCAACTCAGCCTCCTCGCCTGGGCATCACATCCAACCCTGGTACCGCTACAGCAGAACGAAAGGGAATCAGCGATCGGTCTCAGGTATTCCGGGCAGGCTGACTATTGTGCGCCGATGGCTGATACGTATCTTCGCTGGCACTGCCTACTATGATAATTTAGCTATAACCCCCGGTACAAGGGTTTTCTTTATATGCGATTTGATGGTTGGTGATTCCAGGCGTTGGCGATAGGAACCTGGGGCGCTTAAGATCAGGATCAAGAACAGACCAAGACCCCGACCAAAAACAATAGGAAACGATTGACAACTCTAGGAGCGTATGCAATTCTACCAGTCTATCAGTTGCGTCGTCAGCGTACTGAGAATCTCCCTCGGAGTAGAGAATGGGTAACCTGTTGGAGGCCGTCGGACTGGCGGTTCTCAAGCAAGTCCAGACCATGGGTCGTATGGCTATCTTTCTGGGTTCTACCGGGCTCTGGGCGGTTCTGCCACCGCTGAAGTTCAGGCGTATTGTCGGTCAGCTCCATTTTATCGGGGTAAAGTCAAGCTCTATTATTCTTCTCACCGCGGGCTTCAGCGGGATGGTCCTAGGGCTTCAGGGGTACTACACGCTTCGGAAGTTCGGGTCCGAGGCCCTTCTCGGTCCGGCTGTTGGCCTGAGCCTGATCCGCGAGCTAGGGCCGGTGATGGCAGCCCTGATGGTGGCGGCGCGGGCCGGATCGGCTTCTGCCGCGGAGATCGGTATCATGCGGATCACCGAGCAGATCGATGCGCTGGAGGCGATGGCCGTCAATCCCATGAAATACCTGGTAGTTCCCAAGGTGATCGCGGGGCTGATCGCGATTCCTCTCCTCACGGCTATCTTCGACGTAGTTGGAATCTATGGCGGCTACCTCGTTGGGGTGGAGCTGCTCGGCGTCAGCTCTGGCACCTATTTTTCCGAGATGCGAAACATGGTAGAGATGAGTGACATACGGGGCGGCTTCCTGAAGTCGCTGAGCTTCGGGCTCATTGTTACCTGGGTATGCACGTACAAAGGGTTTTATGCCGAGCATGGGGCCGAGGGCGTGGGAAAGGCAACAACAGAGGCCGTAGTCCTCTCATCGGTCCTGGTGCTGGTCTGGAACTACTTCATGACCGCCGTCCTGTTTTAGTTGGATGATCCAGATTATTGACCTTTATAAGAGTTTTGGGCGGCAGCAGGTACTCAGGGGAGTCAACCTGACCATTCCCAATGGGCAGGTGACGGCTATTATTGGACGGAGCGGAGGCGGTAAGAGCGTGCTGCTTAAGCACCTTATCGGCCTTATGCGACCGGACAGCGGTCAGGTGCTGGTCGATGGGATCGATCTCAGCCGGCTTCGCGGTAAAGCCTTGGATCGGGTGCGCGAAAAGTTCGGCGTCCTGTTTCAGGGGGGCGCATTGTTTGACTCGCTGACGGTATTCGACAATGTGGCCTTCCCGCTCCGAGAAAAGACCCGGCTGCCGGAAAGCGAGATTGCTCAGCGCTCGATGCAGCGGCTGGAGGCCGTGGGGCTTGCGGATATGGCGCATAAATATCCCGCAGAACTCAGCGGGGGGATGAGGAAGCGGGCAGCTCTGGCCAGAGCCTTGGTCCATGATCCGGAGATCATCCTTTTTGACGAACCGACGACGGGCCTCGATCCGATCCTGCTGAACTCCATCCACCGTCTGATTCTGGACGCCCACAAGCGCTTCGGATTCACCGCGGTCGTGGTCAGCCACGAGATCCCGGAGATTTTCGACATCGCCCAGACGGTGGCGATGCTCGACAATGGGATCATCGTAGAGCACAGCAGTCCTGGGGCTATCATGGCCTCCGCCAATCCTATTATCCGGCAGTTCGTCACCGGGGCGAGCAATGGTCAGACTGGTCCGGAGCAGGCAAACCGATCTGTCGTGTAGGTTCTGACGATGCCGACAGAATACGTAGGAGATCAAGACGGAGAGCGAGATCAATGAAGCGACTGACCATGGAAACACTGGTAGGGTTATTCGTGGTGGCAGGAATCGTAAGCCTGGGCTACCTCTCGATCAAGCTCGGCAGATTTGAGGTAGTCAGCGAGCGAGGATATACTGTCCTGGCCGCGTTCGACTCGGTCGCAGGCCTGAAGGATGGGGCGGTGGTTGAGATCGCCGGGGTCGAGGTGGGTCGGGTGAAGACAATCGGGTTGGAGGATTATCGGGCCGTCGTCGCTATGCGCATTGACGACGGCGTCGCGCTTCAGGATGACGCCATCGTCTCGATCCGGACAAAGGGGTTGATCGGCGAGAAGTATGTGAAGATTACGCCCGGTGGTTCTGAGAAACTGGTCCAGCCGGGCGGTAAACTCCGGGACACCGAAGACCCTATAGACATAGAACACCTTATTTCGAATTATATCTTTGGTAAGCTTTAGGCGGAAGAGACAACCCGCAGGCGTATGTTGAACTGTCGCTCTCGAAGGAGTCGCCCATGATGAATGCAGGCCGAGCGAGACAAGCACGCTGGATCGTGTTGCCCTTGGCGCTCATGACAACCGTGGCTGTCGTACGGCCGACATCCGCGCAATCGCCGGCACCGAAAGCCGCCTACACTCTGAAAGATCTGATCGGGCGGACCCTGGCCACGAGTCCCGAGATTCGTCAGATGCAGAGAGGCGCCGAGGTGGCGATGGCGAAGAAGGACCAAGCCGATGCCGGCCGGTTTCCGCAGGTCGAGGTGACTGGAATAGTGGGACCGTCGCCTCGTGCCCGCGGCACCGTTGAGGGGGGGTCTCCCGATCGAAAGGATGATCCGCACGTAAACAACGTATTCGAGCGGGTTGAGATGACGCTGGTTCAACCGCTCTATACGTTCGGTAAGCTGACGGGCTTCCGTACGGCTGCAGAAGAGGGGGTGAAGGTCGAGAATGCAAAGGTAGAGGAGAAGGCTGCCGATCTGATCTTGCGAGTCAAGGATCTCTACTACAGCCGACTGCTGGCGAGCGACATGCTTGGGCTGATTGATGAGATCACCACGGATCTCGACAAGGCGATCGAGAAGACGGAGCGACAGCTCAAGGCTGAAGCGCCGGGCGCCGATGAGGTGGACCTGTACAAGTTAAAGGCGTTCCGAGGCGAGGTATTGAAGAACCGGGAAGAGGCGCAAAAGGGGTTCGATCTGGCCACGGGCGCCCTGATGTTCTACGCAGGTCTTGATCGCACACAACAGTTTGAGCTGGATGCGATAGGACTGGAGGCCGTCCCCAAGGCAGTAGAACCTGTAGATCGAGGGATGGGCTTGGCGCTGGAACTGCGACCGGAGATGAGCCAGGTACGGGCAGGGCTCAAGGCTACGGAGGCGCTGGTCAGGGTGGAGGAGAGCAACCTGTATCCCCATTTCTTCGCCGCTCTGAACGGCGTGTACGCGCAGGCCGGCAACCGTACTCGCCAGCAGAATCCCTGGGCCTATGACCCACTGAATGATCGATACGCTGCGATTGTCTTGGGCTTCAAGTATGACCTTGACTTCGGGATCACCAGAGGAAAGATTCGGGCGGCTCAGGCGGAGCATCTGAAGATTCGAGAGACGAAGGATTTTGCAGAGCAGGGGATCCCGTTGCAGGTGCGTAAAGCCCATCGAGAGCTGACTGAGGCGCAGGAGACGCTCAGGGCGACGGAGGATGGCTGGCGGAATGCAAAAAAATGGCTGGTGGCAGCCAAAGCGAACTACGACCTCGGGATCGGGGAGTCCAGAGACCTTGGTCAAGCCGCAGAGGCATACGCCAGACTTCGGGCAGATCACTATAAAGCCATGTACAATTACAACCTTTCACTTGCGAATATCGAATATGCCACAGGTCAAGCCGTAAAGGAGGAGGCGAAGTGACCGCGAAGAATTCCGATACCGGATTCAGATGGAAAATGCTGGTGATTGCTGGAGTGACCGCAGCGATCTTGTGGACGCCTGGACAGGGCTTTGCCGGTCCGGCAACGGATCAGGTCAAGGAGACCGTTGACCAGGTGCTAAAGATCTTGGCCGATCCGACGCTCAAGAGTGGGCAGAAAACCAAGGAGCGTCGGGCGAAGCTCCGGAAGACCGTATTGGAACGATTTGATTTCTCCGAGATGTCAAAGCGCTCCATGGGCCGGTACTGGAGCGAGCGTACTCCCGAGGAGCGTGAGAATTTCGTTGGCCTCTTCACCGACTTATTGGAGCGGGCGTATATCGACCGAGTCGAGGGGTACACGGGCGAGCAGATCCTGTACCTGGAGGAGACGGCGGACGGAAACTATTCCGAGGTACGGACGAAGATCGTGACCAAGCGGAACCAGGAAATTCCAATCCAGTACCGTCTGCAGAAGGCCGACTCCAGTTGGGAGGTCTACGACATTGTTATCGAGGGCGTAAGCTTGGTGAATAACTATCGCACTCAGTTCAGCAAGATCATCCGTACCTCCTCCTACCAGGAATTGGTCAAGAAGATGCAGGCGAAGGTCGAGGGTGAGGAGACGGCAGAGCTTGGTACTCCTAAGTCGAAGGTCCGGTGAAGAAGGAGTCGCTATGACAGGTGAAGTTCAAAACCTTTATCATAAGATTACGATCTGGTGCGCCACCGGTCATCCAGCGTACCTCTCTTCGGATATGGCGAGGGGCTTCAGCGATTATCTGCTGAATTTTCTCAAATCGGCTGAGGGAGAAAGATTCCTGCGGACCCTGGGCTATGTCCGGTTAGTCGAATCTGCCGGGGACAAGAAGAGCGGAGAGGCCTAACCGGCTTATCGCTTTCCTTGCTGCTGCAAGTCCAGGAGGATCTTTTCGAGAGACTCCTTGGCGTGCCGGGCCTGTTCTACGTGAGGGCCCAGGAACTGGATCAGTTCATTCCGCATGGTTGGTCTCAGCGGCGTCAGGAAACGTACGATCCCTTGCAGCGCCCCGTCGATCGCCTCCACCGCGGCCCGTATTTGTTCCCGAATCGCCTCTTCTGCGTGTGATTGTTCCTCTGTCACGTTGAACTCCCTTTCTATTTCTTCAGCCTATTCAGCGCCTATGTCTATGAGCTTACACGACGTATCCTCCCGAAGCAAGAGGATGACGCAAGATGAGCCGAACCGGTTGAAGCGATGGGGGTAATCTGGTATTCTTAATAACTAAAGATGGCAAAAGGACACAGCCCCATCGAGATCGGTTCATCGTCCCTGTCGCAAGACGCGCGGGTTCTCATCGATTCGTTCCGCGACCGGTACCCGTTCCCCCTTGACCCGTTCCAGGAAGAGGCCATCGGCCTGATCGCGGGGGGCACCTCCGTGATCGTCTCCGCGCCAACCGGCGCGGGCAAAACCCTCATCGCTGAATTCGCGATCTACCGGGCCCTGGCTCACCAGCACCGTATCGCCTACACGACCCCCATAAAGGCTCTGAGCAACCAGAAGTATGCCGATTTTACCCGTCAGTGGGGTGAAGAGACGGTAGGCATTCTCACCGGCGACGTGAAGGTGAATCCTCGCGCACCACTCGTGATCATGACCACCGAGATCCTCCGAAACAAGTTCTATGGGGGCGAGTTCGAGGGGCTTTACTATGTAGTGCTGGACGAATGTCACTATATGGGGAATGTAGGGCGGGGAACGGTCTGGGAAGAGATCATCATCAACTGCCCTCCTGAAGTCCAGCTTGTCGCTCTCTCGGCCACCGTCAGCAATATTGGCGAGATTGCTGAGTGGATCGGCCAGACGCACCGACCGATCCGGCCCATCCATCATCCGGTCAGACCAGTGCCGCTACAGTACCTGCTCTGCGATAAGGAGGGGCAGCTCTGGCCACCAGAGCCGGCTTCGGCCCGTCGGATTCTACAAGCCTCCTTCTCAGGCCGAAGCATGTCGGAGGGTCGGGATATCGGCCGATGGGGGCGGCGTGGAGAACGGCGGCACCATATCGTCCGCCGTCGCGGGCTCGACGAGAGCATCGCGATTTCCGTATTGCGGGCGCACCACTGGCTGCCGGTCATCTACTTTATCTTCAGTCGATCCGGATGCGAACGGGCTCTCGCTCGACTTCTGGATCGAAGCGAGCCGCTCCTGGATCCCGCCAGAGGTGAGGAGGTCGAGGAGGCGATCCAACGGACGCTCCTCGATTATCCGAGCATCAGCCCTGAGAGCGATCTGAATCAACTGATCCTGCGTGGGCTCCGTCGCGGTGCGGGGCTGCACCACGCCGGCGTCCTGCCGGCGCTTAAGCGGCTTACGGAGGTCCTGTTTGAGCGAGGATTGGTGAGGATCGTCTTCGCGACCGAAACCATGAGCCTGGGGATACACATGCCGGCCAAAAGCGTGGTGATCGGAGGACTTCGTAAGCGGAGCGATCTCGGGTTCCGGGGACTCACCGTTGGGGAGCTGACTCAGATGGCCGGGCGGGCCGGGCGACGGGGAATCGATCCTGAAGGGACTTGCCTCCTGGCGCTCGATTCTGCTGAGGCGGCCGAGGACGCCGTTCGTCTGGTGCAAGGCGAGCCGGAGCCGATCGAGAGCCGATTCCGGATCGGCTACGGCAGCGCTGCCTTGCTGATCGCACTGTACCGAGAACCGGAGGCGATCCGCAAGACCATTGAGAAAAGTTTCGGCCAGTTTCAGAATCGGCGGAAGATCGAGACCATCCGGGTGGAACAGACGGAGTTGATCCGCAGGCTGGCCGACGCCGAAGGCATAGCATCGCCCTGTTGCCCGGTCAGTACGCTGATCGAGTATCGTGAGCGGCGCGCCGCGATCGAGCAAGAGCGGGAACGGCTCAGGAATCTGCGGATAGCGACCGCGCGCGCCGGCCGTACAGGTGGTCGTGGTCGTGGTCGACCTGTCCCTTCATCGCTCAGTTTCTTCGTCGGAGAATCGGCTGAGGAAGGCAGGGCAAAACTCGACGCGATGGCCCTTGCCCTATCCCAGATGCCCTGTCACCGCTGCCCGGAACGGGGGTTCAGGGAACGACAGATTAAGCAGTCGCGACGACTGGGGCAGGTGCTGGAGCGCCACCACCAGATGCAGCAACAACTGCAGGATTCCTACTGGGAACAGTTCCTGCGGGTTGTGACGATCCTCCAGCACTTCGGCTACCTCGAAGATGGGCGGCTGGGCGCGGAAGGTCGTCTCATCGCATCACTGCGCCACGATAATGAACTGTTGGTAGCTCGGGTCGCCTTCTCCGGCCTCATGGATGGGCTTTTACCGGAGGAACTCGCAGCGCTGCTCTCATGTCTGGTGGAGGAACCGCGAGGCACCGAGCAGGCAGCAGCTAAGCTGTTCCTCCGCGATCAGGCGCACCTTCGCCGGCGCGTGAAGACGTTGGACGAGCTGAGCCAGGAAGTCGACAGAGTTCAGCGGTCTTACCATGTCGGTCTTCCGGTCTCGATGCACACGACCTATCTGGCGGCCGCCCATCGGTGGGCCTCTGGCGAGGATGACTGGCTGGCACTGGTCGAGCAGAGTTTCGGGGGGCACGAGGGTGACCTCATCCGGGCATTCCGTCGCCTCATCGACCTGTGCCGGCAGCTCGAAGAGAGCCCGGAACTGCCGGTAGAACTGACGCGAACGCTCTCGCGGGCAACCGCGATGTTGGATCGAGGCATCGTCCTGGAATCCGCATTGATCTAGAGGGATAATCGATGGTTGCATCGCGCGTCACCACACCGCAAGTGATTGGGAGCGGGGGACCGCCACTCACGTCACCCTACGAAGGGGTGGCATTGCTGGCAGACCCGATCCACCGCTATATCCTCTTCACCGTCCCGATGGGTGACCGATCGGAACGGACCGAGAAAGAGGTCATTGATAACCCCTGGGTCCAACGGTTGCGCCGCATTCACCAACTGCAGAGTACCTGGTGGGTCTATCCTTCCGGCGAACACAGTCGGTTCCAGCATGTCCTGGGGACCATGCACATGGCCGGCAAATTCGCTCGACACCTCTATCCCAGCCTGAAGGAGACATTCGGGGAGGCGCTACCGTCGGAGCCGTTCATCGAAGAGCTTCTGAGACTTGCCGGGTTGCTCCACGACGTGGGACACGGTCCCTTCGGGCATTTTTTCGACGACCACTTCCTGCAGCAGTTTCACGTCGGCGGCGAGCGGCTGAACCACGAAATCCTGGGTATGGCCATCATCACGAAGAGACTAGGGGGGATCATCAAAGCAATCCGCCGAAGTCCGAGCGGGCCGTTTCTGCCGAATGAGCGGCTCGACCCCGAACAGATCGCCTTTCTGATCAAAAAGCCGGAGGCCGGCTCCTCGGCTCAACTCAGGACAGGCCTCATGGCTAAGTGTCCGGACTGGCTGCTGGCGCTCCGTCCGCTCTTCTCCGGGATCTACACCGTAGATAACCTCGATTACGTCCAGCGAGACGCCTATATGACCGGCTTCTCGCTTGACATGGTGGATATCGAGCGGCTGCTGCTGTACACGTTTTTCACGCCGCAGGGGCTGACCCTGCACAAAGCCGGAGAGTCGGCCCTGATGCGGTTCCTGAACGCGAAGATCGCTCTTTACGTGAACGTCTACCATCACCGGACGACCCGGGCTATCGACCTGCACATACAGGAGATCTTCAAGGGGACGATGGCGAGAATCGCCCCGTACAATCCATACAAAGCGCTGGACCGATACCTGGAGCTGACCGATTGGTTCCTGCTCGAGCGGGTCCGCGAGTGGGCCGGCTCAAAGGATCCGCATGAGTGGGCGCTGGGAGCGGAATGGGGGAAGATCTCGGGTCGGAAGGTCAAGTGGAAGATGGCCTATGACTTTGTCTCCACCATCGAAGAGTCGCAGCGGATGGTCCAGTTTCGGACTGCCACACATCTGGAGGAGGCGATTCGCCGCCACCTGTCCAAGCGCCTGCATAGAATCGAGTTCAAGGTGGACATGGCCGCGCTCGATCCCCGTCCCATCAACCCTCTGGCCGAAGGGAGCAAGCAGATCTTCATGTACAATCCGGCGACAGGCGAGGTATCGCCAAGACCCCTTATGGAGCTATTTCGCGATATCCCGCCCAAGGTGGCCCGCTACCGGGTCTTCACCACAGATCGCCGGTACGTCAAGGCCCTCAGCGAGGCCTCCGAGAAGGCGCTTACCGGTTCCGCCGGCGAGTCGGTCCCGACGAATATCTAACCGTGCAATGAGGGTTCTTGGGAGGCCCGGAAAAATGTTTGACATCTCGGTGGACACATGGCAAAGTACGCTGGCGTCAATAGAGGGGATATGGCGCAAGAGGGGTACGTAATACTGTGATCAAGGATTCCGCGTGGAGGGATAGGCGATGTTCTATATGATTGAGTTTGACCAGAAACCAGGGATTAAAGGGAGGCAGGTAGCTGAAGCGTATCAGCGGTTTGCCAACCACTTCGCAAAGCTCCTCCCGCAGTTTAAGCTCGTTGGTCTTTTCTCCCGCGACCTCTACATGGGGCATCGTCCTCAGTACCTTGCGCTCTGGGAGTTCTCCGCCTATGCGGATCTCGACGCATGGAACCACCTCTGGACGACGGACGAAGAGGGGCGACGACTGGCCCAGGAACTGAGCGAACTTGCGCAAGACTGGGATGCCAAGGTGATGGCCAAGCTGCTCTGAGATAGGTAGATGCGGTTTGCACTGTAGGGGCACGTTGCAACGTGCCCCTACGATAACGGCGGTGTAGCTCAGTCGGTCAGAGCACGCGGCTCATATCCGCGGCGTCACTGGTTCGAGTCCAGTCACCGCCACCAACTTCAGCTACAGGTGTCAGCTTCAGACGAGCCCCCCTATCCCCCTTTCTAAAATGGGGGACATTCCCGATAGGCCTCCGTGCCTCCCCCTTTCGTAGGGGGATTGAAGGGGTTTCCATCGGCCGTGGTGCGGCCGCGGCCGCTTGGGGTGTTGCTCAGCTAGCCGCGGCTACTTCACAGGGACGGTAAGCGGCTGGCCCTTCTCCGAAATGGTGAACGCCAAGGCCTTGGCTGGAGCCGTCGAACTGAAGTTCTTCACACTATGCACCTGTTTCGGTGGCTGATGGAACGTATCGCCGGGCTTGAAAGTGACGGGCGGCTTTCCCTTGGCTTCGAAGCTAATCGTGCCTTCAAGGAGGTAGGCCAGCTCTTCTCCAGGGTGATAGTGGGGCTCGATGGTCGCTCCAGGTGCAAACTCCACCAAGGCCAGCACAGCCTCTTTCCCTTCAATTCCTGCCAGATCCGTCTTGATGAGCACGGTCCGTTTCATCGGTGCCTGCTGAGCATTCAAAGCCTGAGTCCCGATCACTCCCAGCGCGATTCCAACCGTCAAAGCCAAGGTAAGCAGTAAACCCGTTCGCTTCATAGTGTCCTCCTGTGTAGCACCAAATCTGTGCCTCTTAAAAATGTTTTTTGAATTCCAGAGCAACACCCCATGAGGCGCTGTCGCACCACGGCCCACGAAAATGTAATGCTGCGCAAGCGATCAGCTTTTAGCGGTCAGCTATCAGCTCCTCCGATACGCCCCTCCGCTTTATCTGAAGCTGACGGCTGATTGCTGATAATTGAGGCCTTTTTTTAAGGAACATCCCTAATCGAGCCGCTCGCCCCAGGGACCCCTGAGAATAAAAATGTATGGCGGAGTTCTGTTGTGGTCTGATGTTTTCACGGCGCAGTTGGTTTTTTGGCTCTTCTCCCAAACGAGTGGGTAAATTGTTAGGCTTCTAGATCTCCGGGAGCATGCACGTGAGGATTTTCAAGCGCAGATACTCCTCATCGCGTAGGCCATAAGCACGTCGTTGTAGAACACGGATCTTGTTATTGAGTCCCTCGACAAAGCCTAATGCCACCTTGTTCTCGGGTTGACAGTAGGCGGCGATCCCATCCCAGTGCCGCTCGATCATCTTGGCGAACTGCTCGTAGGGCTTGAGGCGTTGCCACTTGAGGGAGGCCCGCCAGTTCTCGAAGAACCGCCGGGCCCAGCCCTCCCTCTGGTAGTCCCACAGTTGCCCGAAGGACTCCTTGAGCAGGTACGCGGTGTTCAACCGCTTGTTGGCGACCAGCAAGGTGCTCAAGGCCCGTCGCCCGTCGAGCGTGAGGTTCTCCCGATGGGAGAGCAGCGTATACTTTTGTCCCTTGATGAACCGGCGGTCCTCCCCGGTGAGCCGGGCATATTCGCTCTTGCGCACCTTGTCCAGGGCCTCGCCCAGGTGACGCAGGATATGGAACTTGTCGAAGAGGATGGCCGTCTTCGGGGCGTGATCGGGTTTCAACGTGGAGGTGCGAAAGGCCTTCCACATGTCCATCACGGCCAGTCGAATCTTCCGGCTCTTCGTCGGCCCCAGCCACTGATAGAATCGGTCCATGCTTGCTTCCGACCGGTCCTTGCCTCCAAACCAGATGGGCCGATGACGCACCAGATCGCTCACCACAATCCGGTACGTGTGCCCTTTCTTGATCGACACTTCATCGATCCCAATGACCCGCGGCCCGGGGACCCCGATCCGCCGGAGTTGCTCGCGCATATACTGCGTGTCCAGCGCCTTGACCGTCTTCCAGTTCAGATGAAGCGCGTTGGCCACGTCCTTCAGGGGAGAGGCTCGACAGCGCCGTCCCACAAAGAAGGCAAACCGCTTCGCGTACAAGGGATTGTCGGCGATCCACGATGGGCGCTCCTGCCTCACCGCGCCACAGCTCTGGCACAGGACACGCCGGATTTCGACCTCCAGATAGACGCGAGTATCTCCACATGACAGATCCCGAATGTGACGCGTCTTGCGATCGTAAAACGTCCGATGCGATCGCCCGCAGGCGCCGCAACCCGTTTTTTTCCCCGTCGTACGAGCCGAAGAATCCGGGCCCTCGGATCACCACAGCATCCTCGCACCTGCGAGTCGGGACGGAATCCAGGGAACCGATAGGTATCTGTAAGGCTCTTCTTTTTTCGCATCCGTAAAACGTACCACCTTTTCGCATCACTTTAAACCCAGAACACTCTTGTCCGGAGCCCATGTTCGACGATTCACAGCCTACTTTCTACCCACTCGTTTGGGAGAAGAGCCACTAATAATTTAAAGGGGGGCAGGTGTCTCACTCATATTGACACAGAGGGGTATGCTACCCAGCCCTGCGGGTGGTGGCAGACGATAACTATCTGCGACGTCACCTCTAACACCTGGCGATCGTATGCTCGCCACGCGATCCGCAAGAGGTTGATAGACAGGCTCATAAGCGTGAGTCGGCTAGCTGAGCTGGCCGTGTCCGTCGCAACGTCCACATATAGAGGTAGTTTTGCCGTTGACGCAAAACGGGCATCTCATGTTGCCAAACGAATCGCAGTCTGGGCATGGCGAGTACCCCAGTCGCGTTGGCATAGGGATCCGGGTGCTGCCTCCGCACCGAATACAATTGATTTTCGCCTCACCGTTGCATTTCTTACAGATTGGGTGGCCCGAGCCTTGGCAATCCGGACATCTTTCGCGTGTTGTCATTCCATGAGATATCCTGCGCCACTGCACCGTTGGCAATTACCGTTACCGCCGCAGTTTGGACACGTAATGCCTTGTGGATGCTCTGGCGTCGGAACGGTCTTTCCATCGCCTCCACACCGATGACACTTCCCACCCTCGCAATCCGGGCAATCCTTTCGTGCCATGATGTCCTCCTCTCTTGTTAGTCAGCGGTCTGCCGGATGAGCGTACCCTCACCCGGAGGCGCATGACAGGCTCTTGTTCCGATCGGATAGAAAAGGCTTCCCCCCTCGTTCAACTACTGAATATACTGACGGCATAGTATGCGGGTACAGCGCGAATACTTCCGTGTGATTCTCGTTTCGATTCACACGCTTGTCCACCATATCCCCCAACGCAGGTGTGTGCAGAACGTTCTTTCTATTCAGCGCTTCTTCAAGAATCTCGAACTTTCACTCAACACCACTCCGGAGTAATTCATCCTGCTCATATTCGTCAAACGTTTTTCCACGGACGAACCGGAGAATGGCCGACGCAGCTTCTCTGATATCGTAGAGGTACTTGAGGAGTTCATCCTCTCCTTGAGAACCCTGCGGCGGAAATAGGGATTTCTGAGACCGCTGACCGTGAGCAGGTCAATCTTGCGCCCCAAGGTATCTTCGAGATAATGGAGCAGTCCGAAGAATCTCTTGGAGGGGTGCAGAGCGGGCTCCTCGAACTCAACGAGGAGATCGACATCGCTTCCAGCAGTTCCCGCCTCGCGAGCGAGCGACCCGAAAAGGTCCAGTCTCTTTACGTTGAATTCTCTGCAAGCCGGCACTGCAACTCTCTTAATGTCTTACAAAGTCATTAATGCATCCGCCGAATCGACCCAGACTTCCTATAATCGAACTGTGTGGGCTGCTGTAGAGAACGATACAGGCCGATGGTCTATCTCCCAAGACGACTCCACTACTCAACGACGAATTTATTCGATATATCCCACACTTACCCCAACCGGTCAAGACTATTCTGGCCGACAAACGTGGCCAGCTTCGGCGGTCTATCCTGGCCACCCCGGAGGCGATCAGTGCTGCTGATCCCCAGTCCACCCCGATTCAGGACCTGCGTATAGATCATAGATCATTGTTGTCCTCACGTCCCGATGGTCAAGCAACTCTTGGACCTTACGGATGTCGGAGCCGCCATCGGGTACGTGGGTCACCATGGAGTGCCGCAACACGTGATAAGGCGAGCCCTCCCCCGCTTGCGAAATCATATGATGATCTCATGGCTTTTTGTATCAAGTGGAAAGTAGAGTTCTTGATAGTGACCGGACGTGTTTCATCTGGTCATGGAGCCGTGGGCGTGATAATATTCGAGCGGTTTTGATGCGCTGTTGTTGGTGAAGTGATGGCAGTGCGTAGCCTCGTAGCGTTCGGCGTGTCGCCATAGGCGCTAGTGACCAAGCGAGAGCAGGGGACATCAGGATGACGGCAAAGTTGCAAGAAGCTCGTTATAGTATGCTGGAGGTTGCGCTCGCCCAGTTGGACGCGGTGGCAGGGCGACTCGCGCTCGATCCGGGTATTCACAAGCGGTTGCGGCAGCCCCAGCGTTCCCTCATCGTGTCGGTCCCGACCCGGATGGACGATGGACGGCTCGAAGTCTTCACCGGCTTTCGGGTGCAGCATGATCTGACCTTGGGCCCGACAAAGGGCGGGATCCGCTATCATCCGGGCGTCGACCTCGATGAGGTGACGGCCCTGGCGATGCTGATGAGCTGGAAGTGTGCGCTGATTGGCCTTCCGTATGGAGGCGCGAAAGGGGGGATCTGCTGCGACGCGACTCGGATGTCGCAGGGTGAACTTGAACGGATGACGCGCCGTTATACCTCTGAGATTCTTCTCGTCATCGGCCCGGACCAGGATATCCCCGCCCCTGATCTGTATACCAATGAGCAGATCATGGCCTGGATGATGGATACCTACAGCATGCACCGGGGTATCACGACGCCTGGCGTGGTCACTGGCAAACCGCTCCTGCTGGGGGGGTCGCTGGGCCGCGCCGAGGCTACCGGCCGTGGCGTCTACTATGTTGTGAAGGCGGCGGCCCGGGAATATGATATGCCGTTGAAAGGGGCGAGGGTGGCGGTCCAGGGATTCGGCAATGTTGGTGCCATCGCCGCCAGGCTGTTGTATGAAGAAGACTGCAAGGTGATCGCAGTGAGCGATAGCAAGGGCGGGGTCTATAACGCACACGGGCTTAATATTGCGAAGGTGTTAGCTGAGGACGCTGAGAAAGGCTCCGTCACCCAGCACCGCGATGGCGATCGGATTTCCAACGAGGAGATCCTTGAGCTCGACTGCGATATCCTGGTTCCTGCCGCGACCGAAGGCCAAATTACGCAGAAGAACGCCGATCGGATACGGGCCGGGATCGTGGCCGAAGGGGCGAACGGGCCGACGACACCAGAGGCCGATCAGATCCTGGTGGCGAAAGGGACGGCCGTTATCCCAGACATCCTCGCTAACGCCGGCGGCGTGGCGGTCTCGTACTTCGAATGGGTGCAAGATTTGCAGCAGTATTTCTGGCACGAGCATCAGATCAACGAACGGTTGTCCGAGGTGATGATCGCCGCGTTCCAGCGGGTAGTGGCGATGTCACGCAAAGAGCAGGTTGACCTCCGGACCGCCGCGCTGATGCTGGCCGTCAAAAGGGTGGCTGACGGCAAGCGACTCAGGGGGTTGTATCCATGACACGCATCGCAAGGCTGAGCGCCAGGGAGATCCTGGATTCCCGTGGCTACCCGACTGTCGAGGTGGACGCTGTGTTGGAGGACGGCTCCATCGGACGCGCCGCCGTCCCATCCGGCGCTTCGACCGGCCGGCACGAGGCGCTGGAACTGAGGGACGGGGATCCGTCTCGCCATGCGGGGAAAGGGGTACAAAAGGCCATCCGCCATATCCACGACCTCATCGCCCCTGTCCTGGTAGGAAAACAGGCTGATGAGCAGGCGGCGATCGATCATGCGCTCATCACGCTTGATGGCACCGAGAACAAAGCCAGGCTGGGCGCCAATGCGGTGTTGGGTGTCTCGCTTGCCGTCGCAAAAGCGGCCGCAGCCGCGCGAGATCTTCCGCTGTACCGGTATCTGGGTGGCCCGACAGCGACGACCCTTCCGATTCCCCTGATGAACATCATCAATGGCGGGGCGCACGCCGACACGAACGTGGATTTTCAGGAGTTCATGATTGTTCCTGCTGGGGCGCCCACCTTTGCTGAGGCTATTCGGTTCGGAGCGGAGACCTTCCATGCGCTGGGTGGCGTGCTGGCTGGACGAGGTTACGGTACCACGGTGGGCGATGAGGGCGGTTTTGCGCCGCGATTGCGCTCAAACGTTGAAGCGATCGAGCTGATCCTGGAGGCGATCGCCAGGGCCGGGTATCGGCCCGGCAGCGATATCGCACTGGCGCTCGACCCGGCGGCGAGCGAGTTCTTCGATGGGGGCAAGTACGTCTTCAGGAAATCTGACGGCTCGACCAGGGACGCTGAAGGGATGATTCATTTCTACAGCGACTGGATTCGCCAGTATCCTATCGTCTCGATCGAGGATGGCTTGGCCGAGGATGACTGGCTGGGGTGGAAGACACTCACCGCCGAGCTTGGGAAACAGACACAACTGGTGGGCGATGACCTCTTTGTCACGAGTAGCCGGCGACTGGCCCGCGGAATCGATGAGGGTATTGCCAACGCTATTCTCATTAAGCTCAATCAGGTTGGGACGCTGACTGAAACACTTCAGGCCATGGAGTTGGCGCGGTCTGTCGGATATCGGAACGTGATCTCGCATCGGTCGGGTGAGACGGAGGATACGACAATCGCCGATCTGGCGGTGGCGACGGGCGCCGGTCAGATCAAGTCCGGTTCTCTCAGTCGGACTGAACGGACCTGCAAGTATAATCAACTGCTCCGGATCGAGGAAGCATTAGGGCCGGATGCGGTCCTGGCGGCTCCCTTTGCCAAGGTGCAGTAAAATAGTCACGGCCGACCGCCCCTTGAGGACCCGCGTCTGCTAGAGGATTCGGACTCGCTTGTCGGAGGCTCGAACGCGACGCCGAGACCGGTAACCTGCCGCACGCTCTCTTCGAACTCCTTTAACTTGGTCATTTCGAGTTTGAGTTTATCCAGCTGCTCGGCCTGCCCTTGTAAGAGCGAGGTCATCGCGCGGTTTTCGCGCTCCAGATATTGCATGCGGGTCAGGTAATATTGGCCCCGAATCAGGTTAAGTAGTGTCAAGGTCGAGCCAACGGTCAGGCCCGTCAACACAATACAGGAGAAGGCGATGGCCCGCCTCGAAAGGCTGAACTGTCGCATCAGTCGGCCTTCGGTAAAGGCCATGATCGTGACAACCCCCCTGAAGCCTGCGCCGACAATAGATCCGAGCGCCCAAAGGCCGTGAAATATCCTCATCCGCATCTTTATCCCTCCTTACAAACCCTCAAAACATTCTTGCTTGTACAGACTAATAGCTTGTGGCCCTCCGGATCACATTAGTAGCTGACGGCTGCGTGCTGATCGCTGGCCGCTCTGTTCCCCTGAAATGATCGTAACCACCGGTCAGCGCAACTGCGCTACCATCCAGCCGTTCGAGTCGGCATCCTGAGCCTGCTTCCTCGATCTTCCCAATTGCTGTGATAGTGATCGTATCAGGAAGTATGGCAGCGATATCGGCGGGATCCCACGAGGACGTAAAGAGTAGTTCGAAGTCCTCTCCGCCCTGCAGCGCGAGGGCAAGCGGCTCGTGACCGAAGCGCTGCGCAACGGCTGATGCCGCATGGTCGATCGGGACCTGATCCTCTCTGATTGTTGCCGAGACCCCGCTTTCTCGGCATAGATGTGCCAGGTCCGAAGCCAGCCCATCGCTCAGGTCGATCATAGCTGATGCGGCTCCGGCCTGCGCAAGGGCCCTTCCCTCCATAATCCGTGGAATCGGGCAGAGATGTCGTTCGATGGTCTGTCTGAAAGTCTCCCGGAGAGAGTCGGAGACTTCAAAGGGAATTCCGACCTGATCATCCCGGAGGCGGCAGCCGGCTCTGAGTGCCGTGAGACCTGCCGCTGCCGCACCCAACCGGCCTGTAGTCCAGATCCGTTCCCCTGGTCTTGCCCCGGAACGGGTGACAGCCCGTCCTGTTTCCACCTCGCCTACCAGGGTCACGCTAATCATGAGGGCGGTGGAGGCGGAAAGATCGCCGCCGATGACCTCGACCGCGAATCGCGCGCCTTCCTCCTGGAGGCCCCGATACAGCTCATCGACAAACTCGATCTCTTCTTCAGCGGGGATTGCCAGCGTGACAAGCGCGGCACGCGGCAACCCCCCCATCGCGGCGATATCGCTCAGATTTACTCCCATCGCCTTGCGCCCGAGGCGAAAAGGCGTGGTGGTTTGTCGAGTGAAATCGATCCCATCGACGAGCAGATCGGTTGTGAGCAGAAGATCTCTTCCTGGTGTGGGCCGCAACGCGGCGCAGTCGTCACCGATTCCAAATAAAGCATCGTGCGGCTTGGGCAGAATGTTCCTGATCCGTTCGATCAGGGCAAACTCCCCGATGGCCGATACCTTCATCGAAGACCCTCCCGCGCGATCGTGTTCTGCTCAGTTGCGCGCAAGATCTTCTTCTCCCGAAAGGGCCTGTTGAGGTGAGATAGCGCCCATCGCAAACACACGATCAGCGAGCCGAGCGAATTCATCGAGGCTCAGGGTTTCGCCGCGGCGCTTCGGATCGATGCCCGCGTCCATCAGGGTTCGCTCCAGGGCTGTGGGCTCCGTCATGATGTCGGCGTGCAGCAACGCATTACGCAGCATCTTCCTGCGCTGTCCGAAGGCAGCTCGGACGACGCGAAACAGTAGCTCAGGTGATTGTACTGATATCCTGGGCCCGGAGAGCAGATCGAGACGAACAATAGTCGAATCAACTGCGGGTCTTGGATAGAAAGCCGTTCGCGGGACCTGCGCCACTACTGAGGCATCCGCTTCGTAGTGACAACGGAGCGTCAAGGCGCTGTACCCCTCTGCGCCTGGGGTCGCCAGAAGTCGCTGTGCCACCTCTCGCTGCACCATCACCAGGAGGAAGGAGAAACACCGCCGCAACGGGATCAATTGAAGGAGCAGGGGAGTGGCCACCGAATAAGGAAGATTTGAAATCAGCTTCGCTTGTTTATGCTTCGGGAGCATTGTATCGAGAACGCTCGCGAAATCGAAGCTGAGGGCGTCAGCGCAGATCAATGAAACCCTGGGGCGATTCCCGAGACGTTCCGTCAACAGCCGATGGAGCCCAGGATCCCGCTCGATGGCGATCAGCCCACCCGCCCGTTCAGCAAGACCCTCGGTCAGGACACCGGTACCGGGACCGATCTCCACCACGAGATCATCCGGCTTCACCTCAGCCGCGCAAAAGATCAGATCGCGAATTGTAGGGGAGACGAGGAAACTTTGCCCGAGGCCTCGTTTCGGCAGTAGATGGTATTGGCGGAGTAGCGCGCGGGTCTCGTGTCCAAGAGATGGCGGCCGATTCGAATGGCCGGTCCCGCTTGTAAGGCAGGGGCGGGCTTTCTCCACGCCCGATAAACGGGAGGGCATAAAAAGCCCTTCTCTACGAACGCATCGTCATTGCTACGGCGTCCCAGCTTGCCAGACCGAACTGTCCAAAATAGAGTCCCCCAACTCTGAAAGGGCATCGGACATCGTAGTGAACGTGATGCCCAGGAAACCAGCGGAGGGCTTGCGACTACGCGTACCCTGGGCAAAGGCCAGTCCGATCCGCTTTGCGGCCAACGGAGTCACGTCGGAATCCGGAAACTCCGCGATAAGACGCTGAAAGGTGGCTTTGGCCGGTTCTTTCTGCTCGAGTTCCCAGAGTGACTCGCCAAGATAGTAAAGGGCCTGGTCGTTGAGCTCGGAACTCGGGTATTCCTTCAACATCGACTCAAATCGCGAAATGGCGGAACCATACGCCTCACGGTGAAAGTAAAACTTACCGACGTACAGCTCTCTTTGGGCGAGTTGCCGACGGCACTCTACTACTTTGGCCTGCGCGTCCGGTGCGAACTGAGAGTTGCGGAATTCGCTGATCAGGGCCTGAAACTCCCTGGCCGCCTTTGTGGTCATCGTCTGATCACGGTCCGTCTTCTCTATCTGACGAAAATAAGAGAGTCCTGTATAGTACTGGGCTTCATCAACCTGCTCATGTTGTGGAAACAGTTCGATGAACCGTTGGTACTCGACGCGCGCCTCATCGTACCTTTTCTCATCGAAGTAGGTGCGACCAACGCTCAGGCGAGCCGTCGGAACCATCTCACTTTCAGGAAAATGGTTGATCAGGTGCTGAAGGTGCTTGCGTCCCTCGTCGTACTTCTTCAGGGCAATGGCCGCCTCAGCCTGGCGTACCAACTCGCGATCCGATCCGGCAGGAGTCTCAGCCGGCTTCGATGCAAACAGATCGATGGTTGCACACCCAGAGCTTGCGAGGAGGAGAATCAGACAACCGACCACGAGTAGTCGGCGTCGCAGATAGGGTTTCATATCGATTATCTCCGAGTCATACGAGAAAAACGTATCCCGAGGGGCGATCGGATTACAGATTTCGGATTGCCGAATAGGTGAACAAGGGCAGAAGGGGGCGCCGTCAATCCGTCATGCATTCGGCGATCAGGCCGACTCAGCCTTCTTCTTATAGAGAATGATGGGTGGTTTCCGCTCGACTACAGCCTCGCGGTTGATGATACATTCCGCAATCCCGGACTGTGAGGGGACCTCATACATAATGTCGAGCATGATCTCTTCAAGGATCGCCCGGAGCCCACGAGCGCCGGTCTGCCGCTTCGCCGCCTCTTGAGCCACCGCACTGACCGCATCGTCGGTAAAGGTCAATTTTACGTGTTCAAAATCGAAGAACCTCTGATACTGTCGCAAGAGGGCGTTCTTTGGTTCTACAAGGATCCGCACCAGCGTTTTCTCGTCAAGCTCATGCACGACCGCCACTACCGGCAATCGCCCAACTAACTCGGGAATGAGACCGTATCGCAGCAGGTCTTCCGGTTGGGCTTTAGTCAGCAACTCACTGGTCCACCTTCCCCGTCTTGCCTGAATCTCGGCGCCGAATCCCATCGCCTTCTGACCGGTCCGATGCTCAATGACTTTCTCCAGCCCAACGAATGCCCCACCACAGATGAACAGGATATTCGTCGTATCAACCTGCAGATACTCCTGCTGGGGATGCTTGCGCCCGCCTTGCGGCGGGACATTGGCCACGGTTCCCTCAAGGATCTTCAGGAGGGCTTGCTGGACGCCCTCCCCGGAGACGTCCCGCGTGATGGATGGGTTTTCAGACTTGCGCGCGATCTTGTCGATCTCGTCGATGTAGATGATCCCCCGTTCTGCCCGCTCCACATCGTAGTCTGCGACCTGTAACAGTCGAAGAATGATATTCTCCACGTCCTCCCCGACATATCCCGCCTCAGTCAGGGTGGTGGCATCGGCGATGGTGAACGGCACATCCAGGATCTTCGCTAGTGTTTGCGCTAAAAGGGTCTTACCGCATCCGGTTGGACCAATAAGGAGGATATTTGATTTCGTCAGTTCGACGTCGTCGAAGGTCATCCGGGCGTTGACACGCTTATAGTGGTTGTGGACGGCAACCGCCAGACTCTTCTTGGCCCGATCCTGGCTGATGACATACTGGTCCAGGATCGACTTAATCTCAGACGGTTTGGGGAGCTCACCGAGGCCCTTACCCTTTTCCTCTTCCCACTCCTCGGCGATGATGTCGTTGCAGAGTTCGATACACTCGTCGCAGATGTAGACTGTAGGACCGGCGATCAGCTTTCGGACGTCATCCTGACTTTTTCCGCAAAAGGAACAAGTGAGCTTTCCGCCGCCTTTTACCGCCTTGGCCATCTACCCCCCCTAACATTCAAAATTTTGAACTTACAGTGTCAAGCGAACGATTCGCCGTGCGCCGGTCTTTGCTTGCACCATGCTGCATAGAACACGAAACCGTCTATGTATCCTGGATAGTGAGCGATATGTCTCGTCGCAACTGTTGAGTCGACTGCGATTGGTGAGACCCTGGACGAATCAGCAAACGTTTGGAACATCTATGGCGCTGGGGCTGTGGCTGATGATGAAAGACTCTCGCGCGAGTGGATCACCTCGTCAATCAGGCCGTATTCTTTGGCCTCCTCAGGAGACATGAAGAAGTCGCGGTCGCTGTCTCTCTCAATTCGTTCCAGCGGCTGACCGGTGTGGTTTGCGATAATCCGATCCAGTTCCTGTCGCATCCGAAGGATCTCTTTTGCCTGGATCTGGATGTCGGACGCCTGCCCCTGGGCTCCCCCGTATGGCTGGTGGATCATGATCCGCGCGTGGGGGAGGGCATAGCGCTTTCCCTTGGCGCCGGCCGCCAAAAGGAGTGCGGCTCCACTGGCCGCTTGGCCCATGCAGATTGTCTCGATAGCCGGCTTGATATACTGCATCGTGTCATAGATAGCCAGGGAGGCAGTGACCGACCCGCCCGGTGAGTTGATATAGAGATGGATATCTTTGTCAGGGTCTTCGGCTTCCAGAAAAAGGAGCTGGGCGATCACCAGATTCGACTCAGCGTCGTCGATCGGGGCACCGATGAACAGGATCCGGTCCTTCAGGAGACGGGAGAAGATGTCGTAAGCTCGCTCACCCCGGCTGGTCTGCTCAACCACCATTGGAATCAGTTGCATGGCGTACAACTCCCTTTGTGAGGTGTTCAGGCGAGGGTTACGAGATTGACCCCATCCACCACATTGGCCCGCTCGTACAGAAGATCGAGCGCCTTCCGCTCCAGCAATTGCATTCGAATAGTCTCAATCCGTTCCTCCCGCTGTAGTAGTTTGCGGAAGGCCTCCGGTTTCTGGTTCAAGGCAACAGCGGTCGATTCGATCTCTTTGTTCAATTCTTCTTCCGATACGACAAGCTGTTCCTGCTTCGCGACTGCCTCCAGCAAGAGAGAGTTTCGTACCCGTTTTTCTGCAAGCTCTCTTGCTCTGGTTTGCATTGCCTCTTCTTCATTCTGAGCAGGGGTGGCCCTCTGTCCGCCGACGCCCCGCCTCAGATCATCAAGGATCGCCTTGACCTCCGCATCAACCAGCGATTCAGGGGGATCAAAGGGATGGGCGGCACGTAACTTTTCAAGAAGCTGGCCCTTCAGACGCCCTACCTGCTCCCGCTCCTTGTGTGCCAATAGGTCCTGCTTGACCTTCTCCTTTAGCTCAAGGAGATCCGCGCACCCACCCACCGATCTCGCGAAATCATCATCCAGCGGCGGTATCTGTTTCTTTTTGACCTCTTTTACGATAACCCTGAAGAGTACCCGCTTTCCCGCCAACTCCCGCCGCCCGTAATCGGTCGGGAATTCCAGCGAGAACTCCTTGATCTCTCCTCTCTTCAGACCATGGAGTTGCGCTTCAAACTCGGGGATAAACTGATGGGCGCCGAGAAGGATCGAGGCGTTCCGGCCACTCACACCCTTGAGCGGTTTACCGCCGGCAAAGCCTTCGTAGTCCATCACCAGGAGGTCTTCCTGCAGGGCGGGCCAGCCATCCATCGGCACGTACTCCGCCGCCCGTTCCCGAAGGTGTTCCAAGGCTCGATCCACCTCCGAGTCCGTCGCCTCAACCTTCTCCTTGTAGAGCTCAACCCCCGTATAACCCGAGAGTTGTAACGCAGGCTTGACGTCGAAGGTTGCCCGGTAGCTGAGAGGCTTTCCCACCTCGCAGACCACCTCCTCCAGTCTGGGCTCGCTTACCGGATTCAGATTAGCCTCCTTGAGCGCCTGACTATAGCTTTCCGGGATAAGCTCTCGGAGCGCCTCCTGCCTTGCCTCATCCTTGAAGCGTGAACGTAGGAGATCTCGCGGGATCTTGCCTGGGCGGAAGCCCGGCAGGCGAACCTTTTTAGCCAGGTGGAGATAGGCCGTGTCCAGCTTCTCCATGAGGCGTTGGGGGGGCAATTCAATTCGTAGCGCACGCTTCGTGCTGCTGATCTCTTCGATATCTACTTTCATAAGTATCTCAGATTTAGCCGTCGGATTTGTGGTGCGAGAGGGGGGACTTGAACCCCCATCCGCCAAAGGCGGACTGGATCCTAAGTCCAGCGCGTCTGCCATTCCGCCACTCTCGCGTGAGCCTCGGAGCGGGAACCAGAGAAACTATACCATACGGTGAAGCCTCTGTCTAGGAATCTACCTTTTTCCAGACAGAGCTGGTCAGGTCAGGCTTGGCAGAATATCCTCGGTAGGCGCGGGGAGAGGGCAGTGAGGATCTCGTACGGGATGGTCTCCAGTCGCGCTGCCCATTCTGCAATTGAGATACGTTCCCCCCCGTCCTGCCCAAGGAGCGTAGCAACATCCCCATCGGACGCCTCCGGTACGTCAGTGATATCGATCAGGCATTGGTCCATCGTAATCGTGCCCACCTGTCGAGCCCGCCGACCACGAACCAGGAAATCGATCCCGTTTGAGAGGGCGCGGGAGATTCCATCACCATAGCCGATCGATACGGTGGCTAAACGCGTCCGGCGCGCTGTCCGAAAGGTATGACCGTAACTGACACCGGTCCCCGGTGGAACGGTTTTAACGAAGACGATCTTTGCTTTGAGCGCAAGGGCAGGGCGAAGAGCAACGACGGCCTGTAAGTGAGAGCTTGGGTACAGGCCATACTGAGCCAACCCGATCCGGACCAGGTCGAAGTGAGTGTCGGGGAACGTCAGGGTAGCGGCAGAATTAGCCAGATGCACCAATGGGGGCCGACGCCCCTGCCGCTGCAGCGTATCTACTAACTTTGCGAATCGCGTAAACTGCTCCATGGCTGTTGTGGGGTCGACCGCGTCAGCCGTAGCGAGGTGGCTGTACAGGCTGACAACCGACACATCCGGCAGGACCCTTATCGCGCTCAAGAGATCCTGGGCCTCGTGCCATGAGACTCCCAGGCGGGACATGCCGGTATCGACCTTCAGGTGAATTGGGATCGGCCCCAGACCCGCCTCGGAGAAGCGACGGGCTTGGTCGAGGCTGCAGACCGTTGGTTGCAGCCGATGCTCGGCAAGCGCGTCGATCTCCTCTGTGCAGATCACGGGGCCAAAGAGGAGAATCGGCGCTTCGATTCCCGCCATTCTTAGGGAGATTCCTTCTTCAACTGTGGCGACCGCAAGCCATGAGGCGCCGGCTGACAGCGCGGTCCGAGCGACCGCAACAGCACCATGGCCATAGCCATCAGCCTTGACGACCGACATCAACTGTGTGGAGGGTTTCAGCAGCCGTCGGATGGTGGCTATATTGTGGCGGATCGCCTCGAGATCGACCTCGACCCAGGCACGATGGGTCAAGGAAACTCGATCGGCTGTCCGACTACACCCCTGGCCAATACTCATTCATTTCTACTCTGTCTCTGAAGGTCAAATAGCTTCTATCCCATCGCGGATACGCCTGCGTTCAACCATAGCTTGGTTGACACGAGTGTCAAGGAAAAAGCAATCGCAAGCACAGCAACGACTCATTTGATGGCGACCTCGTACTCGTTTCTTGGAAAAGTCGATCAGCGTGAGAAGTACAACGAAAATCCTTGACCGCCTCCGAGGTTCGGCGTATGAAACGTAACTGAGCCTTCCTCGATGTACACCCATGTCCTCAACCGTGGACCGGCAAGCGTTCGCAGTCCGATTGACGGGCTCTGAGGTCAGCGAGGGGGCTGTTATGCTGATCCGCATACGAAGCCGTGATAAACTGTTGGATCGCACCCAGCCGGCGGAAAATAAGGAAATGCGTGTGCCACGGGGCGGCGCTCCTAAGGTGTGATATGACGACAGGAAAACGAAACTCCGCATCTTATGCGGATCATTCTAACTATTGTTCGCTGCAACATCACTCGGAAGCACACTGAATGGCCTCGCCGTTTGAAGCTGAACTCGATGCGATCATCCAAGAGTACGCAACTGCTCGGCAGCAATCGGAGCATGACGACGCATCGGACGTGATCTCAGACGTTCGTGTTCGTCAAATGCAAACCCGCTGCCTTGCGGCAATCGAACGAGCAGCCGGTCGGGGCTCGGTGTATTTCGAGCAAGCGAAGGCAATACTTGAAACAAAAGATCATTCTTGGGGGCACCTTGCAGGCCAAATTGGCGTCGCCGAATCATTGTTGCACAACATCCGCAACGGTTACCTTCGCACGCTCGAAGAGCTGATCCACGGCGAACTGTTCGGTGACTTTCTTGAGATGGCTCAACATCTACTTGAGACCGGATACAAAGATGCGGCGGCAGTCGTGTGTGGCAGCACACTTGAGGCGCATCTCAAGCAACTGTGCAAGAAGGCAGGAATTCCCACCGAGGCCGCAGGCAAGGCGAAGAAGGCCGACACCGTTAACGGCGAATTGGGCGGCGCTGGTGTGTATTCAAAACTAGATCAGAAGAATGTCACAGCATGGCTTGGGCTTCGCAACAGTGCTGCTCATGGCGATTACGCAGCATATGACAAAGCTCAAGTAGGTTTATTTATCGCCTCCGTTCGCGATTTCGTTACCCGTGTCCCAGCTTGAGCAGCGAACAAGGCGGTCAACCGGAGCGGCGGTTGGCGCGTTTTCCGTAATCAAAGGTCGCTGGCTGCCGCCCGGTTACCTTGGTCGTTACCCGCGCGGTACTTTGCGGCGCTGGGTCTACCGACCCTGGGTGAGGGACAGCTTGCCCACTGAATCTGCCGAATCGCCGTATACGTGATCCGTATGTACGGTGGTGTGGGAGGAGAGGGGTCGTGAGGCCCCTCCCTATCCCGATTCGCGCTAATAATCCGGTTGACATACCATATAAGGTATACACATAATATGGTATGAGGCGCATCGAGGAGCACCGCCGTGTAGACAAACAGGTGGCGTCGATCCCAAAGGACATTCTGAAGCGGTATGAGAAATGGAAAGATATCGCGACAATATCCGGTCCGCCGGGACTTCGCCTGATTCGGAGTTTTCGCGATGAGGCATTATCGGGTGAGTGGTGCGGATACCGGTCTTGCCGGCTTGGACTTCAGTGGCGTGTCATTTATCGCGTGGTTCCTGGAAAGCTGCTGTTCCAAGTCGCTTCGATAACCGCACATGACTATCGGAGGCCGTGAAATGAAAGATTACCGTCCCGCAAAAAAGCGTATCGAGGTGTCGGTCGGCGAATCGGTACGGATTCTTCGCGAACTTCAGGAGCTGAGCCAAAGCCGGCTCTCCAGCCTTACCGGAATTCCCCAGCCCACCATCTCGGCCATTGAGAACGATCGAGTCCGTCTGGGGGTTGAACGGGCGAAAGTGCTCGCCAGGGCACTCAAGTGTCACCCCGGTGTGCTGGTATTCCCGGGTTGGGAGCTTCCCGGCAAAGCCGCGGCATAACCAACCTACTTGAGCGGACGCTAAAAAGCGCTGCTCATTAGGGACGCTCTGCAATTGAAAACGGACGCCTATTTCTGCTAAGGTGGCTGCATGAAAAGAGAGCAAGCGGTGACCCATGATTGGGCGGAGGAAACGCTAGAAGCCAAGGCGCGATGGTTTCGCTCCCTCTGAACGGTGCGTTTGGATGTGCGGTCAGGGGTTGTTCCCTTTTGCCGGAAGCGTATTGTGACCCCATGAACAAGCCACGTACAGCCACATACCGGATGGCCGACCGGCGGAAAGAGGCTCCCGTTCCGGGAACTCCCGCGGAACGGATTGGACTGGTCTGGCCGCTGACCAGGGAAGTCGCGTCCCTGAGCAGGCGACACGATGCTGAACGAAGACTACAGAGACATGTGACACGCCTTAGTCGACGAGAAAGTTAGATTCCTTCTCGTCGGCGCCGATGCGCTGGCCGCCCACGGCTATCCTTGCGCCACCATGGATATGACATTTAGATCATGCCATCACGCGAAAATGCCGATGCCGGTCTGCGCGCATTGCGGTGCTTCAGCGCTGCGCAAGGACGATCAGGAGTCAGTCGGCATCCGGTACGCCATCAAAGAATTCAACCAGACCTGTCTCGAGGGAGTACTCAGCGCCAACGACAACGAGGCCGTCATTGAGGATTAGCTTCTCAAGAAGCTCAGAGCCGTGCCGCAGGTGGTTGGCAGAGGCGAGGACGTTAGCCCGAACCGCATCTCGAATAAGGTCGTTCGTATCGTGCTGGAGTTCAGCGCTGAGGAGGATCTCGACTGACGGGCGGATATGATCGATGATGGAGTACAGATTGTGGGAATGGATCATCGTAGGCTGCCTCAGCGCCTCTAATGTGGCCAGAATAGCGCTGCACCGGGAATGGCCAAGTACAACTACCAGACGTGTTCCAAACTGAGCAGCAGCGAACTCGACACTTCCGACCAGGCACGGGGCGACGATATTGCCGGCAACCCGGATGACGAAGAGATCGCCGAGCCCCTGGTCGAATACGATCTCTGCTGGGACACGTGAATCTGAACAACCAAGTACGATTGCAACAGGCCGCTGACCTGTCTGGAGCTCACCACGTCTGGTCTGGCTCAGAAGCGTATCTAGACTCCGCACGTTCGAGGCGAAACGGCGGTTTCCCTCACGAAGGCGTTCGAGTGTTTCCCGTGCGGAGATCATCTGAATTTATTGACCGTTGCCTCAATGCCGCCCTCTTCAGCCGAGAAACTTTCGTATCCAGGCCGCCCGGAGGATGAGATCGCCGAGGTCCTTGCTGTGTCCCTTCCCAACCCGCCTGATGATCGTCGCCGTGATTTCCCGGTGGGCATGATCCGGAGGGAGGGGAAGGTGGAAGAGTCTGATGGTCCTCCGAATTTCTTCTGCTTCGGTGGAGGGGAGGAAGGTGTACACCTCATCGTTCAGATACTGGAGGGCATCACCGATGTCGGCTTCGAACCCCGGATCGACCTCCCTCAGAAGGGCCAGGTCATTCTGGTCGAGACAGGAGAGGCCGAGAATCTCAGGTGGAAGGCCCAGGGAGTAGAGAGCGGCACAGAAGGAGATGGCTCTGGGAAGCGAGATTCCGCCGATGCTCCGACTGTAGCCGAACAGACCGATGTGGAGCTTCCGCATCCGTCGCCGGGGAACGGCTGGGGCGACGTCATTTAGCAGGGGGGCGATTGCTCTCACTTGGCGCTGGTAGCACGCGGAGATTCGCTCAATCAGATCGAGGATCTTCCCCTCCGGCTCTATCGGCTGGGCGCGCCTTCTGGGCGTACTCTTCAAGGTCTCGATGGCCTGGATGATCGCAGGAGCCGGATGGTCGTATTTGAAGGCTGACTGGATCGTAAACGTCTGAACGCTCGGATGCTCAGCCAGGTTTCGTTCCACGGTGTCAGGTCGGAAGTTACCCCGAAACGGGGCGCTGCCGGCCCCGAAGATCGGATAAATGGGGATGCCAAGCTCCTGCTCCAGGCTGTCCAGGCGGCTCAAGGCCACCTTGATCAGGAGTCTGGCCGCCAGGCTGCCATAGTTCAAGGCGGGATCGGAGCGGGCCAGGAAGACGCGCTGATACGGGAGGTCCTTCCCCTGTAGGTAGGCCCGGACGATGGCATCGGCCTGAAGCAGCGACTCCTTATCCTCGATTAAGGGGATGATCTGAATTGCGGCGGGGTGGAACTCGCCAATCCACTCTTTGAGAGGAATATCACCGGGGGTCATGACCGCCTCCCCCTTCCCCGTGACGAAGACCTGATAGTACCGGTGCACACGGTTCAGTTCCTCCGCCGAGGTGGTCATGGGGAAGATGATTTCGAAGATGGGGGCGACATCCTCCCCATAGAAAAGGCGGGCTACGTCGTTGGCTCTGGGGATTCCCTGGAGAACTTCAAGGAGGATTTTCCCCTGCGATTTTTCCACCGCAGGGTTTGGAACTCGTAAGGTCAGGAACATCTCCTGTCCCAGGGGAAACGCCCTGAAAAACCCCTCGTAGGTCGTCAGGAGCTTTTCGACGACGAAGTCATCGACCTCCTTCCCCTCGAAGTCCCACATCTGCTCATCGCAGCCTAAATGAGAGAAGGCGTAGTAAGCCTCCCGGATTTCGTCCATCCCCTCCATCACAGGTCCTTGGGCGAAGAAGGGGACGGTGACGTTGTCCGGATGCTGGGTGCTCATGCACCGGGGGATGCGGGGGCGGGTCGCGATATCGATCATCGCGCTACTCGTGATCTGCTGTCTGATTGGAATCCGGCTGATTATCCTTGAATACACGACTGACAAGGATATCTTCGGCCTCAATCGTGACCAGATCCTTTTTCGTCAGCGTGTCTTTGTGCTGTGCGAACAGGCGATTGGCCTGACGCAGACGGGCCCGATCAAGGGCATTCCGCACACTGCGGGCATTGGCGAAGTTGGGCAGCTTCATGCGCTTGAGAAGATATTCATAAAAGACCTTTTCAGCGTCTGGGCTGAAACGGTATTGTTGCTTCTCCAACATCAGCTTGGCGATTGCGATCAGCTCTTCCGCCGAGTAGTTCGGAAAATCCAGGTGATGCGCGACGCGGGAGGACATCCCCGGATTGCCCTGGAAGAATGTTTCCATGCGGTCCTTGTAGCCGGCCAGGATGACGACAAGGTCCTCTCGCTGATTCTCCATAACCTGGAGCAGGATCTCGATCGACTCCTGGCCGTAATCACGCTCATTCTCGGAACGGTAGAGATAATAGGCTTCGTCAATAAACAGCACGCCGCCCATCGCTCTTTTCAAGACCTCTTTGGTCTTCGGCGCGGTGTGTCCGATGTATTGGCCTACGAGATCGTCCCGCGTGACCGCCGCCAAGTTGCACTTACGGATGTAACCCAGGCGGTGCAGAATCTCGGCCATCCGCATCGCGACGGTGGTCTTGCCTGTACCGGGATTGCCGGTAAAGCACATATGGAGGCTGGGCGGGCCTGACATGAGCCCCAGGCTTTTCCGCACCCTATCGACGAGCAACAAGGCTGCGATTTCTCGGATTCGGGTCTTAATCGGCTGCAGACCGACCAGTTCCCGGTCAAGCTTATCAAGGATCTCCTGAATCTGGGAATCACGAAAGACAGTATCAAGATCTACCGGCGCATCGTCAGAGAGTTCGGACGGGGCATTCTCTTCGGAAATCTGTTCGACGTTCGCGTCACTCATCGACTTCCTCGCTTCACCTGGCGATCTTCACAACGTTTACACGGGACCGCACAGTGTGGGGAGGAGAGGGGGGTTTTCTACCCCCTCCCTCTCCCATAATCATAATGTTCGATCGGTGCTCAGTCCGTATACCGCGCGCCTTCCGGCTTGTCGGTAGCATAGCTGTGCACGACATAGTTGACGGTGCGGCCTTTGACTTCCTGGCGCACAAGGCCAAAGCCCGGCTCATGCGGCGGCCGGTGGATAATGAACGACAGACGGATGGTTTCCCAGCCTTTGTTATGGTCGAAGGCGTTCACCTTGATATAGTGGTTGGGATAGGCCTTGCGGCAAGCATCGATCTCATACATGACCCCCGCCGGGTCTTCCAGGTCGAACATCGGCAACCCCCACATTTCCCAGAACGTATTGCGGGGATGCGGGTCATCCGTAAACTCGACACTGACGGCCCATTTATTGTTCAATGCATACTCTACCTGCTTTCTGATCTGGTCGTCGGTCAGATCAGCCAGGAACGAGAACGTACCTTGGGTGATTCGCATACTGTTCCTCCCTTCTCACCTACACGGCCGTTGTCGTCGGAACAAAGTCCGCGGTATCGGTCGAGGCATAGTTGAAGGTAATATCCTTCCAGACTTCCAGTGCCGTCCGCAATGGCTGGCACCACCGTGCGGCATTCGCCAGGATCTCCGGGCCTTCGTTGAAGTAATCGCGGCCTTCGTTGCGCGCCTGGACCATCGCTTCCAGGGCGACCCGGTTGGCCGTCGCGCCTGCCGCGATACCGGTCGGATGGCCGATGGTCCCACCGCCGAACTGCATGACCACGTCTTCCCCAAAGTAGTGGAGTAACTGGTGCATCTGTCCGGCGTGGATGCCGCCTGAGGCGACCGGCATGACCTTGCGCAGCGACGCCCAGTCCTGATCAAAGAACAGGCCATTTTGCAGATTCATCGGGGTATGGGTTTCCCGCAAGGTATCGTAGAACCCCTTGACCATATACGGGTCGCCTTCGAGCTTACCGATGACGGTGCCGGCGTGGATATGGTCCACCCCGGCCATGCGCATCCATTTGCAGATGACGCGGAAGTTGACACCATGAGTCTTCTGACGGGTATAGGTCGAGTGGCCTGCCCGGTGCAGGTGCAGCATCATATCGTTTTTCCGCGCCCACTTCGAGATCGACTGGATCGCGGTGTAGCCGATGACCAGATCGATCATAATGATGACGCTACCCAACTCCTTGGCGAATTCGGCGCGCTCATACATATCTTCCATGGTGGCGGCGCTGATATTGAGGTAATGCCCCTTCACCTCGCCGGTCGAGGCCGAGGCGCGGTTCACGCCTTCCATGGCGAACAGGAAACGGTCGCGCCAGTGCATAAACGCCTGCGAGTTGATGTTCTCGTCGTCTTTCGTGAAGTCGAGGCCGCCTTTCAGCGCTTCATACACGACGCGGCCGTAGTTTTTACCGGAGAGCCCCAGCTTTGGTTTGATGGTGGCGCCCAGCAGCGGGCGGCCGAACTTATCCAGACGCTCGCGCTCCACGACGATCCCGGTAGGCGGCCCCTGAAAGGTCTTGAGGTAGGCCACAGGGAACCGCATGTCTTCCAGGCGCAGCGCCTTGAGCGGCTTGAAGCCGAAGACGTTGCCGATAATGGAGGCGCTCACGTTGACGATCGAGCCATCTTCAAACAGGTCCAGGTCGTAGGCGATGTAGGCGAAATACTGGCCCGGGCTCCCAGGTACAGGATCGACTCTGTACGCCTTCCCGCGATAGGCATCGTGATCGGTGAGACGGTCGGTCCACACAACAGTCCAGGTGGCAGTGGACGATTCGCCAGCCACGGCTGCGGCCGCCTCATCCGGATCCACACCCTCCTGAGGGGTGATGCGGAACACCGCAATCACGTCGGTGTCCTTCGGCTCATATTCCGGCCGCCAATACCCCATCTGCTTGTAAGGGACGACTCCGCCGGCCTTATACCGGTCTTTCGGATCCTTGGTTGCTGTTGTTGCTCCTGCCATAGCTCCCTCCTTGGCTTGCGCTTTTACTGCTGCTCTGCCGCTCTGTTGCCTCGTTCCCCAGGAATTCTGGGATCGTTTACCCCTTGCCTTCATCTTGTATTGAGCCTGATCGGCCTCAGACCCATTCCCATACGTGACCTTAACTTGCCTCTCCTCAACCATAAAGTCAAATAGGAAATTTTTGAGATTGTCATAAAGGTTAGTTTATGCGTGGCGTTACCGCATCATCGCCTGTGCGTTTTCCTTGCCGTCTGAGAATCGTGCAGAAAACCGGCCGCAACTGGGTAGAAAAACGACGTCAGTCACGCCCGGAGAGACGACGTTGGATCTCACCGAAGAAATCAGGGAGTGCCGGCCGTTGAGAGGCTATCACCGACTCCCGCAGGTGCTTGTGGTGGGGAAACGTCTCGAGCTCCGGATGATGAGGGGCATTGTCGTAGCGTATGAACGCAGTGCCGGTTGCAGCCTGCCAGTGGTAACGATAGCTCAGCCACACAAGTGCGCCTGCCTCCACTACGAGCGTCTCACTGATTTCAAGGAGGGAGTCATCCGCCAGACGGAACCTGATCTGTAGAGTGGCTCTGGTGGGCGTAAAAAGTTGTTCCCGATACACCTCGATATGAATGCCGGAAAGGGTACGGACTGCTTGCTGAATTAGCGCAAGATAGTCACGGAGGAGGCTCATGCGACGGACTTCAGTCGACTCTTCAGTTCCTGAACGAGGCCAAGATAATGCTGGTAATTCCCGGCCCAGTCGACAAAGTCCGCTGAATCCTCCAGTTTTCCGTCCTGGTACTTGGCAAAGAACTGCGCAGAGTTCATCCGATAGCGCTGCTCGTACGTGACGAGGGTCTGAACCAAGGCTATCAGGGCATCAACCGGTGAGTCGTACGTGGTAGTCTCAACAACCATGACTGCCTCCTCGAGAGGTGGGGCCGCAGGCTGTACTGCGGCACTTCCGCCCCGTATGATGAGTACACTATAGCAGCGAACGATTTTCGGTACAATATGTCCGGACGTTGCAGCCTTCATCTGTTTAGGTTTCGAACACGATAGGAAAATAGGTCAGCCTGTGGCTAGTCATGGCAAATCTTGACAAGTCTTCCTGAAGGCGAGAGAATCGCCGCGAACCCGAGAGCTTCTCACGCGCAGAATGAGCCGATACGACTATCTCGTCGTTTCGCATCGGTCAGTTGCTTATCGAGGCGGTTATTTGCACCGCGTAATAGGGCACTCTCACAACCTGATCAACGCCAGCATCTGCCGGATACACAGCGAGGGAGGAATGGTGTGGCAAGAGTTCACGGTAAGGGACCTCGGTTCGTTCGTTACTTCGGCCCAGTAGTTGAGGCATTGCAGGGGCTAGGCGGATCAGGTAGCCCCGACGAAGTCAGGGCAGTGGTCGCCTCGCGGCTTGCCATCTCCGAGCAGGAGCAGAGTGAGCAGCTCTCCAGCGGCTCGTCCCGTTTTGACAATCAGGTTGCATGGGCTCGTTTCTACCTTACTCGGGCCGGACTCCTCGACTCATCGCGCCGTGGTATCTGGAGTCTCACAGAGAAAGGCCGCGCCACGACCCTCTCCCATACCGCAGCTCTGCAGCTATTCAAGGAAGTCCATCAAGCTTTTTCGGCCGAGTGGAGAGCGCGACTCAAGCCGGGCGAGAGCGGCGAGGCGCTTGAGGAGTCCTCCGCGGAAGCCGTAGTGGCCGCCCAAGCCCCTGGTCACCGTGAGCGACTCCTCGCCATTCTGAGGGGATTGCCAGCTGCCGGCTTCGAGCGCCTGTGCCAACGCTTGCTTCGGGAATCCGGATTCCAGAACGTTACGGTTACTGGTCGCTCGGGAGATGGTGGTCTTGACGGAAACGGTGTTGTTGAAGTGAATCCATTCGTAAGCTTTCGCGTGTTATTCCAGTGCAAACGCTACAGCGGGGCGGTCACCCCTGCGCATGTGCGAGATTTCAGAGGTGCTATGGCTGGGCGAGCCGACAAAGGCATCATTCTGACAACCGGTACCTTCACAGCTGATGCGCGCCGCGAGGCGGTTCGAGACGGTGTGCCCCCCATTGAGTTGGTTGATGGTGAGAAGTTTCTCGATATGTTCGAGAAACTGGAACTCGGCCTAACGCCCCGGGTGGCCTTCGAGATTGACGACGGTTTCTTCGACGCCTTTCGAAAGTGAGGAACCGGTAGGAACTGACTCGACGGGGGCGTCCGCTGAATCGAATCGCTCCATTGGAGTGAGGCGATGTATTATCACGTTCTTGAGGCTCGGTACGTCGGCGGATATGTTGTGTGGCTTCGGTTTCAGGATGGTACGTCCGGGGAAGTCGATCTGGCCACGGAGTTGCGTGGGCCGGTCTTCGAACCGCTGCGGGATCCCAGCTACTTCAAGGCTTCATGGTTCATCCGGAATTTCACACGCTCGTCTGGCCGAATGGTGCGGACTTTGCGCCGGAATTCTTGTACCGCAATGTGCGGGTCACGGCTTAATCTTCTGAGTAATTCAAGTCTGCCTTTACTGTGTAGGCGCCAACCGATCTTGCTAAAGACACGCCAAGCTATGGGCAGCCCAGAAACCCTATTCACGTCTGGTACCAGCACCAGGACAGGACAATACTTTAAACAACCGACCGGATACCGGGCCTTTATCCCTAAAACCGCTGCCACCCGATCCGCCTATTGAGATCGGCGGCGATCTCCAAGGGCTACTGTCACAAGCGGTTCGGGCGACTGGAGGTGTGTTGCGTTTCCCAAGTAACCAAGAAATACTCTTTCCTTCGCCGCGTATCTGGTATAGATTAGCCACATAAGCGCATATCCACCTAAACATCGAGGTATCATGATGGAAGAAGCCGTTCGTTGGAGCATCAAGGTCTCCAAGGACACCGACCTTACGCTCCGCACCTTTCTGGGTTCGCAGGGCATGAAAAAGGGCGACCTCTCAAAATTTATCGAGGAGGCCGTCCGCTGGCGCATCTTTAACCGGACTGTCCGCGACGCCCGCAAGGCTTTCGCTGACGTTCCACATGGCGAGCTGCAGAAGATGATTGATGAGGCCGTCGAAGACGCCCGCGCGAAACGCTATCGCGCGCGCGCCGAACGGTCCTGATGCGCGTTATCCTCGATACCAACATCTTGCTCGCTGCCTTACTGTCGTCGCGCGGTGCTCCGGCGCAAATCATCGAGGCATGGGAGCAGAACCTGTGCACGCCGGCCACGTGTCCTGAGTCGCTGACGGAGCTTCGCGAAGTCGCAGACCGACCGTTCTTCCGGACCAGACTGCGCGCCGGCACCGCCGGTCGCCTTGCGGCGAGTCTTCGCGATCTTGCCGTATTTTACCGGGCTTTACCTTCGGCCTCAGGAGCGCCGGAGGCCAAAGACAATTTCCTACTCGCGCTGGCTGATGCCAGTCACGTCGATTTTCTTGTGACCGGCGATAAAAGTCTGCTCTCCATGAAACGGTACAAGTCTACACGGATTGTTACTCCTGCCGCACTGATCGAGTTATTGAAAGCCGAGGCGAGGGGCGACTAAAGAGTTGTCGGTCACCAGGGGAGGGATTCTTGATGCGAACTTGTTAGCGTCTGAAGCGTGCCTTGACATCTCAGCGGCCGGCATAGTATAAGCACATCACGATACGATTAGGTTGCATTGCTCCCATCAGAGAGACTAATAGATTAAAGCTTGGAGAAGCCTTTCGATGAATCAAGAATCGTGTCTCCATAATCAACAGTTGCTCTCTTATGTCCCTGGCGCGCCGGGGGCTCAGCCGTCCATGGCGAACATAGCGCTCGAGTTCATCAAAGACGGCGATGTGGTCGGTCTAGGCACCGGACGGGCGGCGACCGCATTTGTCCGTGCCCTGGGTGATGCGGTCAAGGCCGGTCTTCGGATTACGGCGGTTTCGACGTCGCAGGTCACGGCCGCGTTGGCGGCGCAGCTTGGGATACCGTTGGCGACGCTCGACGAGGTGCCAAACATCGACGTCACATTTGATGGTGCGGATGAGGTCGATCCTCGGCTTGACCTCATCAAAGGGTACGGCGGCGCGCTGATTCGCGAAAAGATTGTGGCTGCCTCGTCACGACGGCTGATCATTCTGGTTGGAGCCGAAAAGCTGGTGCCGGTTCTGGGAAGCCGTGGCATCCTTCCTGTTGAAGTCGTTCCGTTCGGGCTGCCCCTCTGCCGGCGTCGTCTCGCAGAGCTTGGATGCGGACTAACTGTCCGCGAGCATAATGGACAGCCGTTCGTCAGCGATAACGGCAATTACATCCTCGACTGCAGCATCTCACCTCTTCCCGATCCGGCTCCTTTTGAGCAGGCGATTCTTGGAGTCCCTGGGGTAGTGGGAACGGGGCTCTTCATCGGAATGGCCGACACGGTCCTGGTACAGGACGGCGATGTAGTCAGCGTACAGCAACGCGGAAACCCATGATGGGAGATCCGATGATTAGCAAAGGCATGACCCTTACCCGTCATTTTCTGGACGACCGGACACCGGTAGAGGGCGACCTCGGTGCGCTGCTCATCAAGATCGGCGCCGCCTCGAAACTGGTG
Source organism: Candidatus Methylomirabilis sp. (assembly GCA_002634395.1). Classification (GTDB taxonomy): domain Bacteria; phylum Methylomirabilota; class Methylomirabilia; order Methylomirabilales; family Methylomirabilaceae; genus Methylomirabilis; species Methylomirabilis tolerans. The sequence continues at coordinate 38,322 of NSJM01000002.1, read as the reverse complement.
GCGCGGGAGGTCAATCGAGCGGCGTTGCACGGCAGATTGGGATATACCGGGGAGGTCAACGTTCAGGGAGAGCAGATCGCCCAGCTCGATCTCTGGTCGAATGATGTGCTCGTGGATGCGCTGAAAGAAACCGGTCTTGTCTGCACAATGGTCTCAGAGGAGATGGAGGCGCCGCTACACGTCGACCGCAACTGCCTGCCTGGGAGCTATGTGGTCTGTTTCGATCCGGTCGATGGCTCGTCGAACATTGACATCAACGGCACAGTAGGGACGATCTTTTCGGTACGGCATCGACGCGGTCATGGACGGGAACATGTGGCGGAGGATATCCTGCAAAAGGGCACCGAGCAGGTGGCGGCCGGCTATGTGATGTATGGTCCCAGCACGATGTTTGTCTATGCCTCTGGCCACGCAGTGCAGGGTTTTACGTGGGATCATACGCTGGACGATTACGTTCTATCACACCCTGATATTCGAATTCCGCAACGCGGCAAGACGTACAGCGTGAACTGTGGGAACTATCATCGCTGGTCGGAGCCGACCCGCCGAGCGGTCGATTATCTGAACACGCCGGACAAGCCGACAGGCCGACCCTATTCGCTCCGCTATGTCGGGTCGATGGTGGCGGACCTGCACCGCACGCTGCTTGAAGGCGGGGTCTTTATGTATCCGGGCGAAGCCGGCGGGGGAAAGAATGCCAACGGGAAGCTCCGATTACTCTACGAGGTTGCGCCGATGGCCTATGTTGTAGAGGCGGCTGGGGGACGGGCCGGCACCGGCGCCGAGCGGGTCCTGGATATTGAGCCGTCGGAACATCACCAGCGCGTGCCGGTCATCATCGGCAGCCCCGATGACGTGGTCCTCGTCGAGGAGTTCTACCAGGGAAAGCGATAGCCCGCCCCTCTTTTATGCGTCGGTCATGACGAACGGCGGCGTATGCCTCGCGCCGATGAGTCCGTCAATTGATAAATCCTCATCTACGTCCGGCCAGTGGATTCCATAACCGGCTGGAGATCTCTCAAAGTTTTCCCTCTGTTTCTGCGTCGCGTTGCGCAAACGTTCCGACTGAGTCGCAATGTCGATCTGGTATTCCTTCCCGTCGACACGTAATTTCATGACTGCACCAGAGAAGGATACGTGTTGAATGTCGTGCGCCTTATCTATTCTTCCCCTCCTGAAACTTATTCCACTCGGTTACCTACGCGTCCAGCAATCGCCGCTGCAGCAGCGACTGCATATCACGACGGCCATCAACAATCAGCAGAACGTACACGTTATGGCCCATGACTCGGTAAATGATGCGGTAGGGTTTGATGAAAACCTCGCGGTATTCCCGAATGCCCAGCGACAACAGTTCTTTCGGATAGGCACCCCGCTCAGGGGATTCGGACAGTCTGGAGAAAGCCCTCTCAATCTGTTCTAAAACGTAATCTGCTTTGTGAGGCGTATCGTGCAGGGCGATATAGTCATAAATCTCGTCGAGATCACGCGCTGCGTCATTAGTCAGCAGAACCGCGAACGGCATCAGTGGGCGCCACGTCGCTCGCGCAGGCGTTTGAGCACATTTTCAGCGGGCTGGACCTTGCCCTCCTCGATCTGGCGGGTTCCGAGCGCCAGGATTTTCAGGAGAGCCAACGTGTCCTGAGTTTGCTCGTAGCTTTCGATGTCTTGTATAACCACCTTGGCTTCGCCGTTCTGCGTGATGACCAGTGGCTCGCGCTGGTCACCCAGACCCCTTACGATTTCGGCGGCATGGGCTTTCAGGTAACTGATAGGCTTGATCTGGCTGGACAGTTTCATGATAGTACCTCCATTGCTTGAGTATGACCAAATATAGTCTATAAACAGGTCAACCGTCAAGATCAGTCGAGGGAACGGGAGGCCCGTACTCTCAGAAGCTTCCCAATGCAGGCACTCAGCGCTGTCGGTTCGACGCCATCGACCTGCTCACCAAGATCATGAAGATCTGCTCCAGGGAGATGCAGTAGGCGTGGTGACAGCGCGCTACGCGGGGCTAGGCATCGCTCATTTTACCGTCCTACCTTAACCGTACGTCGTCGCTGAGCCGCGGGTGCGGTGCTCCCGTACATGACAATACTTCTCCACGTCCGGATCCACCCTAGCTCGCCCACTGGCGGAAACCCCCTCCGCGACGCCTACCAGCTTCAGCGACATATTAGACGTTACTTGGTTCATCCTGGACGGCTTTCCAGGCAAGCCAGGAGCGTAGGAGGCCGTCGATTAAGTTACGGGCACTGGCGAGCGGCATGGGCTTCGCTGGGGGAGCAGTCCGTTCCTTGCCATGCCGCGCCTGGTCGCCTGCCGTCGTAACGCTGTTGGCGGTCCGCGTGAATCGCTTGACTTCGTCCCGAGTCACCCGACTGAACTGATACATCCGTGACCCGACGTCGCCTTCGATTACCTCGTACAACCGGTAAAGATCAGTCTAACCGAGTTCGTCCACATTGCGCAGGCGGAGGGCGCGGGCTACCGCTGGATTCCCCATGGCGAGAGGAAGCCATTGGGCAACCGGATCTGCGGATTTGTGCGCTTCCGTGGTTCCGTCGGCGCGGGTGAGCATAAGCGTCACTGGCATGCCACGTAAGCGAATCACCCCTGGTTCAGCGAAGAGGGTGATGTCACGCTTACCGTCTGGACGAACGTGGTACACCGCACCGACGTTGAGAGACTGGTGGGTGCCAAGCGCCAATCGGGCAGATCCCGATAGAACTGTCACGATCTCAATGGCCAGATCTCGGACTGCATCGGCCGAATTCAGCGACTCGAATTCCAGGGCGCGCAGAACGTAGCCGTGCTCGGATTCGCCGAGCTGGACGTCGCCGGTCTCAAGGGAGTCAACCAGCATTCGAAGGTCGCTGGTATCACCAGTAATCTGAACTTCCCAGTGCATTCTTTTGAGCGTCACCCGGCTACAATTGAACTAAACCGTCTCATACCCAAAACGCTGCAAAATCCTTTCGGCTTATCTCGTTTCATCAAAGTCAGTCGTTTTGGCGGCTCCTTAATTTAGCTTGCAGTCTATTACGGCCGAGACCCACGAGGGACCATGGAAAAGACAACGGCCCTTCAGGGCTAAGTTCACCCCAAAGGGCCGGGCGCCTATGCGCCTTTACACGGCAATACGTTAGGCGGCACCGAGGACTTTTGCGGCCCGCCTGAGGTCGGGTGCCTTGACCCAGAGGATGGCGCCGTACCGATTTCCGCCGGCACTGACGGCAGTGATGGCGGTGACGTTGATCTTCGCATCCGCGAGCTTGCTCAGGACGTCGGCAACAGCGCCGATGCGGTCCTCGCCCTGGATGAGAAAGCCGCTCTTCTTCTTGCTAAGCGTACACCCGGCTTTCTTGGCGCATTTCGCAAAGGCTGCCGAATCGGCGGGGATGAAATCCATCTGGGCTCGCCGACCCTTGGGAAACCCGGAGAAGGCCAGCAGGTTGTGCCCCGCCTCCTTGATTGCGGTGAGTGTACGCGCCGCCTCTCCCGGCTTGTTGGGGGTCTCAATGTAGAAGTAATCCACGCGCTTAATCGTCTCAGCCATAACCGTCTCCTTTTCATGTGAGCTGTTTCAACCGCCGCTTCCGCCAACCGAAACACTTATTCCACGAAGAGCTTCAAGCTATTGCCACAATAGTGTACAATCCACACTGTGTCAACTTTCCTGACGGGAGAGCAGGTACGCTCTAAGGATGCTACTTTTGATCTCTATGAGCCAACTACACCATGACCAGGAAGAAGATTGATCTAAGCAGCGACGTCGGCGAGAGCTTTGGCGTGTGGACGATGGGCAACGACGAAGCGCTGATGCCGTATCTGACCTCGGTGAGCATCGCGTGCGGATGGCATGGTGGCGATCCACAGGTGATGCGACGGACCGTCGCACTCGCAAAGACGCACAGGGTCAGGGTCGGCGCGCATCCGGGCTATCCGGACCTGTTGGGGTTCGGTCGCCGGCCGATGCAGCTGTCGCCGGGAGAAGCGAGGGACTATCTCCTCTACCAGATCGGAGCGCTTTACGCCTTTGCAAAGGCTGAGCGGATGCAGCTTCAGCACGTCAAACTGCACGGCGCCCTCTATCACGACGCCGCTCAGGATCGGTCGCTATCTGAAGCTCTTGCAGGGGCGATTGTCGAAGTTGACCCCACCCTGATCCTGGTTGGGCCGCCAGAGTCTGCGCTGCTGTCGGCCGGGCAGGCGGCTGGGCTGAGGGTGGCGGCGGAAGGGTTTGGCGATCGCACCTACAACGAAGATGGGAGCCTGGTTTCCCGATCGGCGCCTGGCGCCCTTCTCACCGATCCCGATGCGGTGGTTGATCAGGTGCTGTTGATGGTCGAAGGAAAGGTCCGCGCCATCACCGGTCGGATGATCTCCATCACGGTGGATACTGTCTGCCTGCATGGCGATACCCCCGGCGCGCCGGCTATTGCGAAGCGGCTTCGAGAGCGACTGGCGCTGGTTGGGATCAAGACCTTGCCGCTGGAGGAGATCTTTGTCGATCAGGTGTCTTGACGGCGGCGAGAGCTGCCTGGTAGTGGATCTGGGCGACGCGATCGATCTCGCTGTAAACCGGCAAGTCCGGGCGCTGGGCTTGGCGTTGGAACGAGCAAGGGTAAGGGGGGTGTTGGAAGCTGTGCCAACCTATCGATCGCTCGCGATCTACTACGATCCGCTGACGATCGACCGTAACGCCTTGGGGCAGCGGGTCGGTACGCTGTACGATTCATTAGATGACCAAGACGACCAGACGCCCAGGATAGTCGAGATCCCGACCGTCTATGGTGGGAAATACGGTCCCGACCTCGAGTTTGTTGCTCGCCACAGCGGCCTTTCACGAGATGAGGTGGTTCGTCTCCATTCGGAGCCGCTGTATCATGTCTATATGCTGGGTTTCATGGCTGGATTTCCCTACCTTGGCGACCTCGCGGAACAACTTACAGTCCCCCGGCTTTCTACGCCGCGCCTCAAAGTACCGGCCGGCTCTGTAGGGATCGGTGGGAGACAGACAGGCATCTATCCCGTTGAGAGCCCTGGGGGCTGGCGAATCATAGGCCGGACGTCCATACGCCTCTTTGACCCGTCCGCCGAGGCGCCGACACTGCTCCTTCCGGGAGATAAGGTCCGATTCGTGCAAAGAGAACCGCATGAGTACGAAAGCGAACAGCGTGGACGCCTTTGAGGTCATCAAGTCGGGGCTCCTGACCACCGTCCAGGACCTTGGCAGAATCGGGTATCAGAGATATGGTGTGCCGACGTCCGGCGCAATGGATCAAACCGCATTACGGACCGCCAACCTTTTGCTTGATAACGAGGAAGGATTCGCGGGCTTAGAGGCGACCGCAGAAGGGCCAACGCTCCGCGCGTTCGCCGACCTGACCGTTGCTATTGTCGGGGCGGACATGCAGCCGCTTGTGGATGGGAAACCGGTTGAGCGCGGGACAGTCATCGGCATCCGAAGCGGCCAGATCCTTGAGTTTCAGCGTGCCCGGCGTGGCCTGCGCGCCTATCTGGCTATTGCGGGAGGGATCGATGTTCCGGTCATACTCGGGAGCCGCTCTACCTGTCTCCCTGCCGCATTCGGCGGTGTGCAGGGTCGGGCCCTGCGGGAAGGCGATTGCCTGCCGATCAACCCGGTTGGGCGACGGCCGATGGCGCTCAGCGGTCGCCGACTGCCATCGGGCTGGGTGGAGCCGATCAGTGAGGTCCTCACGGTGCGCGTAGTCCTCGGGCTGCAAGAGGACCGGTTTACCCCTGAAGGGATTCACACGTTCTTGAGCGGATCGTATCGTCTCACGCCACAGATGGATCGGATGGGCGCCAGGCTCCAGGGGCCGCCGATCACCCACCGATCAGGCGCGGATATCATCTCTGACTCGATCCCGCTGGGTGCGGTGCAGGTGCCGTCTGACGGTCAGCCAATGATCTTGTTGGCCGACCGTCAGACGACGGGTGGCTACGCAAAGATTGCGGTTGTCGTACAAGAAGACATCTTTCGATTGGGCCAGACTACGCCTGGGCAGGTGATTCGGTTCCGCCAGATCTCCGCGCCCGAGACGTGTGCTGCCCTGCGGGCCTACGAGGGAAGATTTGACGCATTGCGGCAGGGATGGCAGGGTCTACCGGAGGCGCGGGGTAGCTACAGATTAAGCCTTGGAGCCGAATCGTATCGAGTCGATGTGGGAGGAGGAAGGGGGACGTACCGGGTGAGCCTTGAGGGGGTGGAGAGGAAATCCGAGGATGCTGAAGAGCAATGACGGACCGTTGGAGTGGAGTGTGGCCAAGCGGATAATGCTGGTGTGGGTCCTGGCCTTGGCGCTTTCAGCCTGTGCAAGTTGGCGAAACAAGCCGACCTTGGTAGGACCGGGTGTCCCGCTCATCTCCAATCTCCAGGTCGAGCCGGGTAAGGTGAGGGTCGGAGAAGAGGTGAGGGTCACCTTTGATTTTGAGGACACTGACGCCGACGTTGTGGAAGCTCGCATCTTTCCCTCTGAGGTTCGGGATTGGATCTACAGACCAGCCTTTACGCCGAAGGTCCTAAACCTGAAAATGGAGAAGTACGGCCTAGCCATCGGGCATGTCGAAACAAGCCTCAAGTGGGAGAGCGAGGGGATCAGGTTCTTAGAAGTCGTAGTAGTGGATGAACAGAGTCATACGAGCAACGCATTGCGAGCACGTGTCGTGGTTACCCGCTGGTGAGTTTTCAGCGCCTACCCATTGACATTCCCAGGTCTGTGATTTACTGTTAGGCGTTTTCAAGCGAGGGTATCTCCGGATATCAGGAGGGAAATAACCGGATGCCGCAACTCCGCAAGGATCCGATCACATCGCGGTGGGTCATCATTTCGACAGAGCGAGGGAAGCGTCCCTCGGACTTTTCCGCTACTCCGCCTCCGAGGCAGTTAGGATTTTGCCCATTCTGCCCAGGGAATGAGGATAAAACACCCTCAGAGATCATGGCCTATCGCAAGAACGGTAACCTGCCGAATAGTAAAGGATGGTCTCTTCGTGTTGTGCCGAATAAGTTCCCCGCGCTCCAGATCGAGGGAGACCTGGATCGGGCGGGTGACGGGATCTATGACAAGATGCACGGGTTAGGCGCTCACGAGGTGATCATCGAATCCCCCAGCCACAATGACGTGCTCTCCGCCATGCCGGAGGAACGGGTAGAGGATGTCCTGTGGGCCTATCGAGACCGGATACTCGATCTCAAGAAAGACGACCGGTTTCGTTACATCTTGATCTTCAAGAACCGCGGTGAGCAGGCCGGCGCCTCCTTGGAACACCCTCATTCTCAGCTTATTGCTACCCCTATCGTTCCGAAGCGGGCTCAAGAAGAGGTGGACGGCGCCAAGGCCTACTTCGATTACAAGGATCGATGCATCTACTGCGATATTATCCGCCAGGAACTGCAGCAGGAGATCCGGGTGATCGCGCAAAATGATGAGTTTGTCGCCATCGCGCCCTTTGCATCCCGCTTTCCCTTCGAAACATGGATCCTTCCGAGAAGCCATGAGCCGTTCTTCCAGGACACGCAGAAGCAGAGCATGGTAAGTTGTTCCAGGATATTGAAGGAGGTTCTTGGCAAAATGGATCAGGTTCTCATTAACCCTCCCTACAATTACCTGATTCACAGTTCGCCGCTCCAGGAGACCGAGGTAGATCATTATCACTGGCACATTGAGATTATGCCGACCCTCGTCAAGGTTGCAGGGTTTGAGTGGGGGACCGGGTTTTACATCAACCCTGTCCTACCGGAGGATGCGGCCAGGTATCTTCGTGAGGCTCGGCTATAGCTGCATAAAAAGAGGTCAGATGGGCAAAGACCTGCCTAAATATTGGACAGCTCCGGAGACCGAGAGAGTGAAGAAATGACGGGGAAGCTTCCAAGATTACGGGTTTGGCGGGCTAACAGAACGATGGCGACGGATTGAGGGTGTTAGAAGTCTTGGCATACGACTTGCTCGTTCGGATGGCGGGTACAAAGGCTGATGGTAGCAGCGTGAGTGGGGGTAGAAGACCCCAGGCAGGGAGGCAAACGCCCCCAGAGACGGAGGATGGCGGATGAAGAAGATTGAGGCGATCATTAAGCCCTTCAAGCTCGACGAGGTGAAGAGCGCTCTGGCCGAGGTGGGGATCCAGGGCCTCACCGTAAGCGAGGTCAAGGGTTTCGGCCGACAGAAAGGGCACACCGAGCTGTACAGGGGTAGCGAATACACTATCGACTTTCTACCCAAAGTGAAGATCGAGGTCGTGGTTCCGGACGACAAGTGCGATAAGGTTGTGGAGACGATCCTATCCTCGGCGAAGACGGGTCGAATCGGAGATGGCAAGATCTTCATCGTGTCGATCGACGAGGTCGTCCGAATCCGGACCGGTGAGAGGGGCGAAGCGGCGATTTGAGGGCGCGCGGTAACGGGGAATTCTACCGCTGCATGAACTGTTCAACGGCGAATTGTTCGACCCGAGAAGGAGGAAAGGCAGTCCTATGACACCGAAGGACGTTATCAAGCTGGCGAACGAGCGAGGCGTGAAGATTGTTGACCTCAGATTCATCGACCTGCCTGGTCTGTGGCAGCACTTTTCCATGTCCAGCCGAGAGTTGACGGAAGATCTGTTCACGGACGGGATCGGGTTCGATGGATCATCCATCCGAGGCTTCCAGGCGATCCACGAGTCGGACATGCTCCTGATGCCTGATCCGGCGACGGCGATCATCGATCCCTTTATGGCCGTTCCCACCCTGGTCTTGATCTGCAATATCATCGATCCCGTTACAAGGCAGCTCTACAGTCGAGACCCACGGTATATTGCGCAAAAGGCCGAGGCGTACCTCACGTCAACAGCGCTCGCAGATACCGCCTACGTTGGTCCTGAGCTGGAGTTCTTCGTTTTTGACGACGTTCGGTTCGATCAGAGCTACCAGCACGGCTACTACTTCATTGACTCGGAGGAGGGGTTTTGGAACGCGGGGAAGGACGAAAAGCCGAATCTGGGCTACAAGCCTCGCTACAAGCAGGGCTATTTCCCCGTGCCGCCGATGGACAAGCTCCATGACCTCCGCTCGGAGATGGTGTTGGCGCTGGAGTCTGTCGGGGTTCCGATTGAGGTTCACCACCATGAGGTCGCGACGGCCGGTCAGTGCGAGATCGACATGCGGTTCGACACGCTGACCAAGATGGCGGACAGGGTGATGTGGTACAAGTATTGCGTAAAGAACACCGCTCGCAAGCACGGCAAGACGGCCACCTTCATGCCCAAGCCGATCTTCCAGGACAACGGCTCCGGCATGCACGTCCACCAGAGTCTCTGGAAGGGTGGCAAGAATACCTTCTGGGAGCTTGGAGGATATGGGGATCTGTCCGCGACGGCTCGCTACTATATCGGTGGATTGCTCGCGCATGCGCCCGCGCTCTGCGCCTTCATCGCCCCAACCACGAATTCGTACCGACGGCTCGTGCCCGGCTATGAGGCGCCGATCAACCTTGTGTACAGTCAACGGAACCGTTCGGCCGCTGCCAGGATCCCGCTCTACTCAAAGAGCGAGAGGGCAAAGCGGATCGAATTCCGGACGCCCGATCCCAGTTGCAACGCCTACCTGGCCTTCAGCGCGATGCTCATGGCCGGCATTGACGGCATCCAGAAGAAGATTGACCCTGGACAACCGGTCGACAAAGACCTGTACGAGCTTGAGCCGGAGGAGGCGAAAGACATCAAGCAGTTGCCTGGCAGCCTGGGGGAGGTTCTGGACGCCCTGGAGGCCGACCACGAGTTCCTGCTGAAGGGCGATGTCTTTACCCCGGATCTCATCGACACCTGGATCGACTACAAGCGGAAGAACGAAGTCGATCCGATCCGCCTTCGGCCTCATCCCTGGGAGTTCGCCCTCTACTTCGACATCTAAGCATTCTCGGTTCTGCGTTCTGCAAACGGCCCCGGATGGATTATCCGGGGCCGTTTTGTTTCTTCCCAGGCCTCCGACACAACTTGCGAGGTCCAGAGCCGTCATGCTACCATTAAGACTTTGGTAGCATAACCGGCATCCGTCCTGAATCTGGAGAAGAGGAGAAAAAAGATGAAGCGTATGGGCGCGTGGCTTCTCATGCTGAGCTTTGGAATTGCGGTCACAGGCTGTGCGACGACAGAGTCGCGGCCTAACTACTACGCCTATCCGCAGCATGGGCAGACGCCAGAGCAGATTAATCGCGATCAGTCCGAGTGCCAGGAGTGGGCGAGACAGCAGACCGGATATGTCTCCGGTGGGGGGGAGACCGCCAGGGGCGCCGGCGCCGGCGCGGTGTTGGGCGCGCTCGGGGGCGCCGCAGTGGGGGTGGTTGGTGGGGCGATAACCGGTAGTCCCGGCACGGGCGCGGCTGTCGGGGCGGCCACTGGTGCGGTCGGCGGTGCCTTGTCCGGCGGGGGCACCGCGTACGGGAAGAGCCAGGGAGGATTCGATCGAGCCTATGCCGCCTGCATGAGCGCGCGTGGGTACGTGGTGAAGTAGCTGGCAATCTCTGAGTATGTGCTGGCGTTGCCGTAGGAGCCGGATAACAGAAGAAAGTGTTGGGATACTGACCGGTTAGAAGCGGGTAACGATCTGGTGGGCCAGAACGATCGGCACTTCAGTGCCCGGAGATGTAGGGGAGGCTCCTGGCAATCCGGTCGATTTCATGTTCCGCCTCCAGCAGGACGCCCGTGGCGTTCCAGGTCCCCGTCAGGAACTGATTGCGAGTGCCATTCGGGATCATGGCCGGGATGCTCCGTTCGCCGACACGAACCAGTCGGTGTTCGATATCCAGCAGGACTTCCTGCTCCGGACGCCGCAACACGATCTCTCCCAGCAAGGCAACGCCTTCGGCATCCAGCGTCAGACAAGGGAGCCCAATCGCCGTACAGTTGCCGAAGAAGATCTCGGCGAACGACTCACCCACGATACCTCGGATGCCCCAGCGCCTAAGTGCTTCCGGCGCATGCTCTCGCGAGGAGCCGCAGCCGAAGTTTTGACCGACGACCAGGATCGTTGCCCCCTGGTACCTGGCCTGATTGAACGGGTGATCCGGCCTCTGCCGACGGTCGTCCTCAAAGACGTGCGCCTCAAGCCCCTCGAAGGTGATGCATTTCAGAAAGCGGGCGGGGATGATCCGATCGGTATCGATATCGTTGCCTGGCAGCGAAATCGCGCGACCGCGGATCTCGCGTCGAAGATCGTCCTGCCTCATGGCAGCATCTCCCGCACGTCCGCGACCTGTCCCTGGATGGCTGCCGCGGCCACCATAGCCGGGCTCATGAGGAGGGTTCTCCCCGTGGGGCTTCCCATGCGCCCCTTGAAGTTCCGGTTACTGGAAGCGGCACAGATCTCTCGACCTGTCAGCTTATCCTCATTCATCCCGAGACAGAGCGAACAGCCGGCCTTGCGCCACTCGAACCCGGCCTCCTGAAAAATCTCGCGCAGCCCCTCGGCCTCGGCTGCGCCGGCTACTGCCTGGGAGCCTGGGACGACGAGCGCCCGGATACCCTTCGCCACCTTGCGCCCCCGGACAACCTCAGCCGCAACCCGCAAGTCAGAAAGACGTCCGTTGGTGCAGGAGCCGATGAAGGCGACATCGATCGGCGTTCCGGCGATCGGCTGGCCGGACTGCAGATCCATGAAAGCCAGCGCCTCGGCCCAGGCGGTCCTGTCCATATCGGGTGCGTCGTGTGGATGCGGGATCCGCTCACTCACACCTATTGATTGCCCGGGGTTGATGCCCCAGGTCAGCATGGGCTCGATCGAGTGGGCATGGAGGAGCACGACATCGTCAAAGATGGCGTCGGGATCGGTCGCCATGCCCGTCCACCAGGCCACGGCCCGCTCAAAGGCCTCACCCTGCGGCGCGAAGAGGCGGCCCTTCAGGTATTCGAAGGTCGTTACGTCTGGATTTACATAGCCGACGCGTGCCCCGCCCTCGATGCTCATGTTGCAGATGGTCAGGCGTTCCTCCATCGACATCGCGGTAACGGCCGAGCCTGCGTACTCATACGCGTAGCCGACCCCGCCCATTACGCCCAGTCGGCGGATGATGGTGAGGATGGCGTCCTTGGCATAGACCCCACGCGCCAGCCTGCCTTCGATCCGGATTTGCCGGAGCTTTGGCTTTGCCATCGCCAGGCACTGTGTGGCAAGGACATCGCGTACCTGGCTGGTACCGATGCCGAACGCCAGCGCCCCAAGCGCCCCGTGAGTAGAAGTGTGGCTATCGCCGCAGGCGATGGTCATGCCAGGCTGGGTCAACCCGAGCTCCGGCCCGATGACATGAACGATCCCCTGCCGACTGCTGTCCAGATCAAAGAACGAGATGCCGAACTCCTTGCAGTTTCGGGTCAAGTGGGCGGTCATCTCCTCGGCCATCGGGTCGACGAAGGGGCGGAGTTGTGAGGCGGTCGGGACGATATGGTCGAGGGTCGCAAAGGTCCGCTCGGGGTAGCGGACCGTAAGCCCCACCTCCCGCAGCATTTGAAACGCCTGCGGGCTGGTCACCTCGTGGATTAAATGCAGGCCGACAAAAAGCTGCGTCTGTCCGGAAGGAAGCGCCCGAACCGTATGAGCTCGCCAGACTTTATCAAGAAGGGTTTCAGCCATCGCGCTGTTATTGTGCCAGAAGGTTGCGCGAGGCGCAAGCCCGTCGTTGCACCTCACAACTCTTGGAGTTCCAGATTTCAACCCATTTTGCCTTGACAAGAGAAGGTCTCGGGATTACGATTTATCATGATTTGAGTCCTCATCTATTGTCATCAGGAGAGCCGAAGCGTGAAGCACCTTATTGATGTTGACCCGGAGATTGCTGAAGTCATTCGACTCGAGACCGACCGCCAGGCCGGTAAGTTAGAGTTAATTGCCTCGGAAAACTTTGTCAGCACTGCGGTGATGGAGGCGGCCGGGTCTACACTGACCAACAAATATGCCGAGGGGTACCCGGGACGACGCTACTACGGTGGGTGCGAGTTTGTCGACATGGCGGAGAATCTGGCGATCGATCGAGCCAAGCGACTCTTTGGCGCCGACCACGTCAACGTCCAGCCGCATTCCGGCACGCAGGCCAATATGGCTGTGTACTTTTCTGTTCTGGAGCCCGGGGATACAATTCTTGGGCTGAACCTGTCGCACGGAGGTCACCTGTCGCACGGCAGCCCGGTCAACTTCTCGGGCCGCTTTTTCAAGGTAATTCCGTACGGCGTAGACAGGACGACGGAACAGGTGGACTTTGATACACTCCGATCACTGGCCAAGACGCACAGGCCCAAGATGATCGTAGTCGGCGCCAGCGCCTATCCTAGAATCCTCGACTTTGCGAAGTTCGGCGAGATTGCGAAAGAGACCGGCGCGCTCGTCATGACCGATATCGCCCACATCGCCGGACTGATCGTAGCCAAGCTGCACCCAAGCCCCATCCCCCACGCTGAGTTCGTCACCACCACCACCCACAAGACGCTTCGGGGTCCACGAGGCGGGATGATCATGTGTAAGGCAGCGTATGCCCCGGCCCTGAATAAGCAGGTCTTTCCCGGAATGCAGGGCGGTCCGCTGATGCACATTATTGCGGCTAAGGCGGTGGCGTTTGCTGAGGCGCTCACGCCGGAATTCGCCTCCTATCAGCGTCAGATCGTGGCGAACGCAAAGGCATTAGCAGAGGCGTTGCAAGGTCATGGCTTCCGTCTGGTCTCCGGCGGAACCGATACTCATCTCCTCCTGATCGATCTGCGAGGGAAAGGGCTGACGGGGAAGGCGGCCGAGGTCGCGCTGGATCAGGCTGGGATCACGGCCAACAAGAACGCCATCCCCTTCGATGAGGCAAAGCCGACTGTGACCTCCGGCATTCGAATCGGGACGCCGGCAGTGACCACTCGTGGGATGCGTGAAGCTGAAATGGGCGAGATCGCAAACCTCATTGCCGACGCCCTTCAAGATGTTTCAAGCGCTGCGGCCCTTTCTGGAGTCGCGGCCCGCGTGAAAGAGCTGTGTGACTCCTTCCCGTTGTACCGAGAGCAGCTTGCCCTCTCTTCTCCCCACCTGGCCTAAAATCCTCCGAGGGGCTCACTCGTGAAGTGTCCCTACTGCGGCAGTCTCGAAGAAAAGGTCGTCGATTCTCGTGAGGGCAAGGATGGCGAGGTGGTTCGCCGCCGCCGTCAATGTCGGCAGTGTCTCAGGCGTTTCACGACGTACGAGCGGATCGAAGAGATCCACTTCATGGTCATTAAGACGGATGGACGTCGGGAGCCGTTCGACCGGCACAAGATTTTGGCGGGATTGCACAAGGCAACGCAGAAGCGACCTGTCAGCGTTGCCCAACTCGAGAAGATTGTGGATGAGATTGAGGGCCGCCTTGCGGAGAAGACGGAGCGCGAGATGCCTTCTGCTGAGATTGGTGAGTTGATCATGGAGCGGCTCCACGAGATCGATAAGGTCGCGTACGTCCGTTTTGCATCGGTGTATCGCCAGTTCAAGGACGTCAGTCAGTTTGTCGAGGAGGTCAAGGATCTCCGGAAAGGGGGGAGGCGTCGGGGAGCCCCGTAACGGGCCGTAATGAGTCCTTCGGGATTCGGCTCTCGAAGCGGCGATGGAACTAACCCTCACGTATCTCGCATTGCTGTTCTATCTGAGCGCGAGCCTGGCGTATATGGGCTCCCTTATCGCGAGGCCCGGCAAGCTTCTCAGGGCTGCGGGTATCTTAACCCGAGTCGGGTTTGTTCTGCATACGGGAGCCTTGGCGGTTCATCTCTACCAGCAGGGTCGCCCACCAGCCAATCTTGCCGATTGGCTTTCCTTTTATGCGTGGGCTACGGTTGCTGTCTACATCGTCACCGAGGTGCACTACGAAAGCAAGGTGATCGGTTCGTTTGCAATCCCGTTGGTGGTCCTCCTGCTCGGGGCATCGGCCGCCCTACCCAAGACGATCGAGACGCTATCCCCCCCACTGAAGAACTTCGGGGTCTGGACGCATGTGATCCTGACCCTTCTCGGAAACGCCGCCTTTGCCCTCGCCTGCTGCGGGGCATTGATGTTCCTGGTCCAGGAATGGCTGCTCAAATCGAGGCATCCTGGAATTCTCTTCGAGCGCCTTCCCTCGTTGAAGCTCCTCGACGATCTGTGCCACTTCAGTCTGACGCTGGGCTTCCCGCTGCTGACCCTCGGCCTGTTAAGCGGTGTACTGTTGAGCTATTCTGTATGGGGTTCTTTCCTGTCCTGGGACGGCAGGCAGATATGGTCGACCATTACCTGGGTCTTCTACGCGGCCCTGTTGCATGGACGGCTGGCAGGGGGCTGGCGGGGCCGAAAGGCTGCCATTCTGTCGATCATTGGGTTTTGTGGGGTCGTCTTTGGTTTCCTTGTGGCGAATCTTCTCATCAGAGGGACGCACGCATTTTGATGGAAAGTTCAAGGTGCAAAGTTCAAGGTTGAAAACCCGGAATTAGGAACCTGGACCTACAAAGCTGCCATGGAAATTATTGTTCTGGGTCTGAGCCATAAGACAGCGCCGATTGAACTCCGGGAGAAACTCCACATTCCGGAGTCGGAGTTGCCGGAAGTCTTGGAGGAGCTTGGCGGATGCGGGCAAATCCTCGAGCGGATGATCCTCTCGACCTGCAACAGGGTGGAGGCATACGCTGTTGTAGACGACGTAGAGGGCGCGCGCCGATTCCTTGTGGAGTGCCTGGCCGAACGACACAAGCTTTTGCCACAGGCCTTTGAGTCCTCTCTGTATTTGCTGACCGCCGATCAGGCCATCCGGCATATCTTCCGTGTCGCGTCGAGCCTTGACGCGATGGTGGTTGGTGAATCCCAGATCCTGGGTCAAGTCAAGGCGGCGTACGCGATTGCCATTGAGCAGGATGCCACGGGTTCGATTCTCAATGCCCTTATGGACAGGGCGTTGCGCGTCGCAAAACGGGTTCGAACCGAGACCGGGATTGCAACCTCGGCCGTCTCAGTTTCAACCGCCGCCATCGAGTTGGCCAAGAAGATCTTCGGCGCCCTGACGGGTCGCACGGTCATGCTGATCGGGGCCGGGAAGATGTCGGAGTTATCGGCTAAACATTTGCTGGCTGATGGTGTAGGTACGGTTATTGTGGCCAATCGGAATTTCGATCGCGCGGTAGAATTGGCCGAGCGATGGGGTGGTCGGGCTGTCCCGTACGATCACGCCAAGTTGGAGATGGTCGGGGCCGACATCATCATCAGTTCGACCGGCGCCCCGCACCAGATCCTCTCCAAGGCTGACTTTCAGGAGATCGCCCTGCAGCGCCGTAACCGTCCGATATTCGTGATCGACATTGCCGTTCCCAGGGATATCGATCCCGCGGCGAACGAAATCGATAATGTGTACCTCTATGACCTTGATGATCTTCAGGGAGTGGTGCAGGCCAATCTTCGCGAACGGCAGCGCGAAGCGGATGTCGCAGAGGGATTGATCGACCGTGAGGTCAGGCAATTTGCCGAGTGGCTTGCGAGCCTCCATGTCGTTCCGACCATCGTTGCTATGCGTAAGAAGGTCGAATCGATCCGCGAGGAGGAACTCCAAAAGATTTTTTCGAAGCTGCAGGACTTGACGCCGGAGGAGCGGCATGCTATTTCCCTCATGACCAGCTCGATCGTCAATAAGATTTTACACGAGCCGACGACGGAATTGAAACGCCAGTCGGCTCTGAAAGAGGGCCACCTTTACGTAGATGTGCTGCGGAGACTCTTTGGCATTGGGGATGAGTAGAGGCGTTCACAGTTCAATGTTCAAGGTTCAACATTCTGGGTTTCAGACGCGGGGTGCGAGGCACAAAGGTGAGGCGAAGACGTGGACACTGATTCGATAAAGCTGGGCACGCGTGGGAGTCCGCTGGCGCTGTGTCAGGCGAGACTCGTTTCGGAAGACCTGAGCCGACAATGGCCTGGTCTGACAGTAACCATCATTCCGATCAAGACCTCCGGTGACAAGTTCCTCGATGTGGCCCTTTCGCAGGTGGGTGGGAAGGGTCTCTTTGTGAAGGAGATCGAGGAGGCCCTGCTCGATCACCGGATCGACCTCGCGGTCCACAGCATGAAGGATCTGCCTGCGGAGTTGGCGCCAAGCCTTCGGGTGGGGGCCGTCACGCAACGTGAAGATCCGCTTGATGCGCTCGTTGCCAGGCACGGTCTACAGTTCACGGAGCTGCCTCGCGGGGCCAGGATCGGCACCAGCAGCCTCCGCCGACAAGTCCAACTCCTCCATCGTCGCCCGGACCTCCAGATCGTTCCCCTGCGCGGCAATGTGCAGACGCGGCTGAACAAGCTCGAGACGCTTGACCTCGAGGCCGTGGTCCTGGCAGCCGCGGGCCTCATCCGCCTTAGCCTGCAGGATCGGATTACTGAGTGCCTACAGCCGGATGTGTGCCTGCCGGCAATCGGCCAGGGAGCATTAGCGATCGAAATCCGGGAGGACGATCAGCGGGTAGCCGAGCTTGTGGAGACGCTCAATCATCGTGAGACTCGACAGGCCACGATGGCGGAACGGGCTTTCCTGCGACGCCTGGGCGGCAGCTGCGTGACCCCGATCGCCGCCTTCGGCCAAATTGAAGGAGAGGCGCTCGTTCTCACTGGAATGGTTGCCGGTCTGGATGGCAAGCGGCTGATCAAACACGTCATTCGAGGGGAGGCCGATGCGCCCGAGCAGGCGGGACAGGCGTTAGCGGAGGCGCTGCTCACTGCTGGAGCCGGGGAGATTCTCCGAGAGATTGAGACTCAGCTTAGAGAGAAGCGTATATGAAGGGAAAGGTCTATCTCATTGGCGCCGGGCCTGGTGATCCAGGCCTTTTTACACTACGTGGCGTCGCGTGTCTTCGTGAGGCCGATGTAATCGTGTATGACTACCTCGCTAATCCCCGCCTCCTTTCCTATGCGAAGCATGACGCCGAGCTGATCTACGTCGGTAAGAAGGGCGGCGACGCCGATGCCGCCACACAGACGGAGATCGACCGCCTGTTGATCGACAAGGCTCTGGCCGGAAAGGTGGTGGCGAGGCTGAAAGGGGGTGACCCGTTTATCTTCGGGCGGGGTGGCGAAGAAGGGGAGGAGCTGTTTCAGGCAGGCATTCCCTTCGAGGTTGTTCCAGGGATCACTTCAGCGATAGCCGTACCGGCGTATGCAGGCATCCCCCTCACCCACCGCGATTACGCCTCGACCGTCGCCATTCTGACCGGACATGAGGATCCTTCGAAACAGACGTCGGTAATCGCCTGGGACAAAGTTGCGACCGGCGTCGGAACGTTGGTGTTCCTCATGGGCTGTAGCAATCTTCCAACGATTGTCGACAAGCTCCTCGGGTATGGTCGATCTAAAGAGACGCCTGCCGCCGTCATGCACTGGGGCACCAAGCCCGAACAGGAAACGGTCACTGGTACGCTCGAAAATATCGTGGCACTTGCCCAAATGCGCGGGATGGGGCCGCCTGCGGTTCTGGTGGTCGGCGATGTTGTTCGGCTTCGAGAGCGGCTAAACTGGTTCGAGCGGCGGCCGCTCTTCGGGAAACGAATCCTTGTGACCAGGACCCGTGAGCAGGCGGGTCGCTTCGGTGAGTTGCTGGAGGGACAAGGCGCGGAGGTTCTGGAGGTTCCCCTTATTGAGATCGTACCGCCCAAGAGCTGGGAGCCGTTGGATCAGGCTATCGGGTGGCTCGAAAGCTACCAGTGGGTGATCTTTACCAGCGCGAACGGCGTCGATGCCTTTTTTTGCCGGCTACGTGAGCTTCGCCGGGATGCCAGACGCCTGGGAGCCGCCAGGATCTGTGCTATCGGACCTGCAACCGCCGACGCGCTGGAGAGATATGCCGTGATCCCCGACGTGGTCCCGGCGGAATTCCGCGCTGAGGGAGTCATCGAGGCGCTGAAGCCGTATGATCTGCAAGGTGCGAAGATCCTGCTGCCACGGGCCGAAGTCGCGAGGGATCTGTTGCCGAAGGATCTCGAACAGCGGGGCGCAACCGTTGACGTAGTGCCGGTATATAGAACTGTGAAATCAAATAGGTCCGCTGAACTCTTAAGGCCGCTTCTTAAGAATCGGAAGATCGACCTTGTTACCTTTACCAGTTCCTCCACCGTCACCAATTTTGTCGAGGCGCTCGGGCAGGAAGATTTGAAGGCGCTTTGCGAAGGGGTGCGCGTCGCGTGTATCGGCCCTATCACACGAGAGACAGCCGAACGCTTCGGCTTGCCGATCGACATCGTCCCGAAGCAATACACCATCCCATCCCTGGTTGACGCCATCATCCAGTATTATCAAACATCGGCTGCGGGATAGCGTGAGTCGGGTTCCTAGCGTTCCTTCGAAAATAGTATTGAGCAATCAGTGCTCAGCCACCAGCCTCAGACAAACCCCCCTGACCCCCCTTTCAAAAAAAGGGGGGGGATACTTATCCGTTTCCCTACCTCCCCCTTTCATAAAGGGGGATTGAGGGGATTTTCGTGCACCGTGGTGCGGCCATGGCCACATGGGAGGATCGATTGGCTAAACGAAGTGACAGCATGATTATGCTGCTGGTGATCCTCATATTGGGGGCATTGATAGGGACCGTGATAGGAGAGGTCATCGCTGCCATGGTCCCTGGCGGGACATTGGAAAAGATCTTTAGTACGGGAATTAATCCTGGGCTCTCGCCGCCTGCAACCCTCAACCTGAAGGTCCTAAGCGTCTCCTTCGGTTTTACCGTGAAGATCAATCTCTCGAGCTTGCTGGGCATTGGCCTGGCCCTCTTACTCTACCGGAAGCTGTGATTGTCCTGGCGTCTGCTTCTCCCAGGCGAGAGGCGCTGCTGCAGGCGCTGTGGGTTGAGCATCGGATCATCCCCAGCTCGATTGACGAGGCAGGTCCGTTGCCAGGGACGACGACAGCATGCCACGCCGAGACCCTGGCCCTTCGAAAGGCGGCCGAGGTGGCCGCTCGGGTAGGGGAGGGGTTGGTCCTTGGCGCAGACACCATCGTCGAATGTGACGGTCGCCCTCTGGGTAAGCCGAAAGATCGGGAAGAGGCCAAGGAGTTTCTACGCCTGTTAAGTGGCCGGAGCCATCTGGTCATGACGGGGCTTGCGCTTGTGCAGGCCTCTGACGGGAGAACAGAGATCGGACACGAGATGAGCGAGGTCAGAATGCGAGCCTTGACGGATGCAGAGATTGACGCCTACGTGCAGACGGGTGAGCCGTTTGATAAGGCCGGGGGCTACGCGATCCAGGGAGCTGCCGAGGCCTTCATCGAGGGGATCAAGGGGAGCTTTACCAATGTCGTTGGGCTGCCGCTCGGCAGGCTGCGCACGCTCCTCCTCCGATTCGACATCGACCCACTCAATCGGCAGGTCTGAGAAGATCCCTTTCCCCCTTGAGAGCCTGCCCGGGACTCGATTCGGGGGGAGGTGTGGATGGGGGGGGACTTTAGGATCAATGACACACCCCTATCTCTCTGTTTTTGCGTTATGCGTATCGTGTTGCATTTTATGCATCACCATCGTAGAGTCCGTTCAAGACGTATTGGCTAATATCTGTTAAGCCCTTGGAAAACAGCATATGGCGAAACTCTCCCAACGTAGCGTTTTGTGTTACCGGAAAGGGCGTCGCCCCCAGTCCACTGTCCGACGTCATTTTCTCGAATGGCGAGCTCAGCAATCTCCGCCAATCCCGTATCGCTGTGATATTCCGACCTGCCAGTTCCACTCCGGCAATCTCCGCTGGACCGGTGGGCCACTACAGCTCGTGCTGGACCACGTGAATGGAGTGAGCGGAGACAATAGCCCCGCGAACCTCCGCTTTCTCTGTCCCAACTGCAATTCGCAGCAATCAACCCATGGCGGATCAAACAAAGGTCGCGTGATACAGGACACAGGTGAGTTCGCTCGTGTTGCGAACGACGGTAAACGTCACTTTGTGCTTCCGGCGGAACCTGGCGAGTATAAGGTAACGGGACACAATGCAGCTCTTTCGCACAAACTGACCGGCCGGGGAGATAGGTAACAAAACAGTACGGGGACATGGGTTACACCTTGTGGCGCGTTAATCCACCATATTCATCCTCGATGCGCATGTGTCGTTCATGGAGCCGGCCGAGTGTGAGCGGGCCGAAGTAGACGTTCCAGATGCCATCTTCGATTTCTTCCAAGCCTGCGGTTGAACCTGGGCGGCAGAAAGCTAAAGGGAGCGACCCCCGTGATTGACCCAGCTTTGCAGCCCCGGCAGGCCGCTCAACTTGAACATCCACTTCATTCATGCGGTAGGATAGAAAGAATAGGCGGATCGTGCACGCTTGGCGCATAAGTCAGTGATGGCGTGCAATGAGTTCGTCGCTGGAGGTCTTCCCATGAGAGCAAAGGAAACCGTGAGGGAGCTGCTCGATCGTCTGCCGGACGGATCCGCGGCACGCACTGAGCTCACGCAGCCATGGTGAATCGGATCGACGCGAAGCAGGAATATATTCTCGGCATCACGGGGGCGAGCGGTGCTGTTCTGGGCATTCGCATGCTCGAAGTGCTTTGCGAGCTTGGTCTGCCTGTCCATCTGATCGTGTCCGAAGGGGCGAGGGCGACGCTTCGGGAAGAGTGCGGACGCACAGTGGAGGATCTCAAGCGCCTCGCTACCTTTTTCCATGACGATCGGGACCTCGGCGCGTCCATTTCGAGTGGTTCCTATGTCTCGCCCAACGTGGTCGCGATGATTGTCTCGCCATGCTCGATGAAGAGCTTGGCGGCCATCGCCACCGGCTACGCCGAAACCTTGATCGCAAGAGCGGCCGACGTTGTCCTGAAGGAGGGGAAGCGTCTTGCTCTTGTGGTGAGGGAGAGCCCCTTTACCGCCATCCACCTGGAACAGATGTTGACGTTGGCCAGGTCGGGTGTCAGCATCGTTCCGCCGGTTCCGCCGTTCTATCAAAAGGCGGCAACGGTCGAGGAGTTGGTGGACCAGATCATCGGACGAGTACTGGACCAGATCGGTCTCCACACCGACTTGCCGAATCGGTGGCGGGGCACAGAGTAATGATCGAGATGCTGCCTCTGTTTGGCCTTGTCTGATTCGTTATCCGCTTCCGTTCGCTGCGATTCCATGCTATACAATAAAGGCAAGTAACCAGCAAGGTGGTTAGACTGAAGGCTGAAGGAAAGCCGAAGCACATAAAGTATCAAACATCGCGTAACGTTCGCGGTAGGTTATATCCGACCTTCTAGGGAAGTCTTGAGCTGCCACGCGCACTATTTATACCATAACACCTTCAGTCCTCGGTCTATCTACCTGATATGGAAGGATAATCCGATATGATGGAACAGGGAATCTTTCATTTTATTGCCCAAGGCGGGATCACGATGATGATCCTCGTGATGCTGTCCATCTTTTCACTCGCGGTGATCGGCGAGCGACTCTATACCTTCTATAAGGCCCAGCAAGCGACCGAACAGGTGACCGAAAAGGGGTTGCAGTATGTGGCGGATGGGAAGATGGCTGAGGCGCTCCGCCTGTGCGAACAGAATGCCGGCAGCCCGGTTGCCAAGGTCCTGGAGGCCGGGCTCCTGGCTATCATTGACCAGGAATATCCGGCCCTCTTTAGTAAGCGGTTTGCGCGTCGGCTGGAATCATGCAAGGGGGCTATGCAGCGGACAACCTCTACAGAGATCTCCCGTCTGGAACGGTATTTGGGTTCATTGGCAACCCTTGGCAATGTCAGCCCGTTTGTCGGCCTTTTCGGAACCGTTCTGGGGATCATTCGAGCCTTTGGGGCGATGGCTAAAACGGGGTCCGGCGGGCTGGGTACGGTGTCAGCCGGGATCGCCGAAGCGCTCGTGGCAACAGCCGCCGGTTTATTCGTCGCGATTCCCGCGGTCATTGCGTATAACTATTTCGTCGGCAGGGTCAAACTGTTTACCGCAGCAATGGATAATGCGGCCTCAGAGATGGTGGATAGGCTGTTGGATCGGGCCGCCCATCACGAGGACTAAAGAGGACTAAAGAGGATGGGCATGCAGTCTAACAATGGGAAAGATCGACGAATGCTGTCAGAAATCAATGTGACCCCTCTGGTGGACGTGACACTCGTCCTGCTGATTATCTTCATGGTGACGACTCCGATGCTCCAACGTGGGACTGATGTCCAGCTTCCGACGGCGCAGGCGTCGCAGGTGAAAGAAGAGGATCGCATCACCTTGACAGTGACGAAAGATAGCCGCATTTTTGTCAATAATGAGGAGGTACCCAGGGAGAAGCTTGAAGCTCACCTCAAATCCATGACCGGTTCCGGGAAGGAGCGGGTACTCTACTTACGCGGCGATGCCAAGGTCCCATACGGCTTCGTCATCGATGTGATGGATGCCATCAAGTCTTCCGGTATCGAGACAGTAGGGATGATTACCGAGCGAGCAGGGTCCAGATAGCTCGCTTTACCGTTGTGAGGTTGCACCCGGGATGTTCAGACTGATCCCACGGGAAGAGAAGGTCTTTGAGTACTTCGACAAAGCAGCCAATAACATATTGGAAGGCGCAAAAGTCCTCGTTCAGATGACGGATGAACGAGGCGCGGACTTTCAGGAACGATGGAAGCGACTCGAAGAGCTCGAACACGTGGGAGACAAGCTCACCCACCAGATCATTCGAAAGTTGAACCGGACATTCATTACCCCCATCGACCGCGAAGACATTCACGGTCTGGCTGTGGCGATGGATGATGTCATGGACCTGATCGAGGCATCGGCCTCTCGCATGAATCTGTACAAGATCAAACAGCCCACCCAGGAGGCCGGGAAACTTGCCCATGTGATCCTGAAATCGGCGGAGGAGATTGTGAAAGCGGTGTTGAATCTCGAGCGGGTGGACAATGTGATGGAACATTGCATCGAGATTAATCGGCTGGAGAACATGGCTGATGAGATCAGCCGAGAGGCGATTGCCGACCTTTTTGATAAGGGGCACGACCCGATAGATGTGATCAAGTGGAAGGAGATTTACGAGACGATGGAGATGACCACCGACAGGTGTGAAGATGTGGCTAACATCGTCGAATCCTTGGTGTTGAAAAGTACCTGATACGCACAACCTATCAATCGAGGAGATGTCTCGCATCACCTCGGATGGCGACATTTCCCGGTAGTGCCGTTGAGTTAATGGCTCCCACCGCCTCCTTTCTTTACTCTCCGGAAGATCTGAAGTCAATCGACTTGGACTTGACTTTCCTGCCGGGTCAGGGGTAGGCTGAGTTGCGGGATACGGATAGGTCGTTCACGTATGTGAGGAGTATGTACGATGTTCGGATTGGGGATGCAGGAGCTGATCGTTATTTTTATCATTGCGCTCTTGGTCTTCGGCCCCAGTAAACTACCGGATCTTGGTCGGTCACTGGGCCGGGCCATGGCAGAATTCAGGCGGGCCTCTGATGAGCTGAAGGAGGGGTTGACTGCCGAGCTATCGACCGAGGAGGAAAAGGCAAGTGCGCCGACGCGCGAGGAGCAGCACACTGCGAATGCCAAAACGCCTCCGACCGTAGGCCAGGAGGACACGCCGAAGGGAACGCACGAGACGCGGAATGTTTGATGAGAAGATGTCGTTCTTCTCCCATCTGGAGGAGCTTCGACGGCGGATCCTCATCTCGCTGGTCGCCATCGGGATCGGCTTCACGCTCACGTTCAACTATTCCGAGACGATCCTCCGATATCTCAAGCGCCCACTGACGACCGATCTGGTTTTCTCCCGGACCTATCCTTTCCTGCAATCCATTCCGCGTACGGGTCCCTCTCTTGACCTGATCTTCCTGGCTCCAGCCGAGGCCTTCTGGATGCACATGAAGATCGCCTTTGTGGCTGGCCTGATGATCGTCTTGCCGATCGTCCTCTATCAGATCTGGAAATTCATTGCGCCAGGCCTGCTCCCTCACGAGAAGCGCTATGCTCTCCCATTTGTTGTGTTGGCCACTGTCTTCTTTATTTGTGGCCTGCTGTTCTGCTTCTATTTTGTCCTCCCGTTCGCCCTGAACTTCCTCCTGACCTACAAAACGGAGAACCTGAAGCCGATGATCTCCGTCGGCAACTACGTGGACTTTACCACAAAATTTCTGTTGGGTTTCGGCTTGGTCTTTGAGCTTCCGTTAGTCATCGGTATTGCGGCGAAGATGGGCCTGGTGACGCCACAGTTTCTTGCCAGAAATCGGAAGTATGCGATTCTAGCCGTCTTCGCGATCGCCGCCATTCTGACCCCCACCCCGGATGTCTTTAACCAGACATTGATGGCTGTGCCGATGTACCTGCTCTATGAGATTGGGATCCTGGCCGCCCGCCTTCTGGTCAGAAAACCGGCCGTCACCTCGCAGGAGGCGACGGAAGGCATCTAAAGCGTTCAAGGTTCAAAGTTCAATGTTCACGGTTAAGGAGTGTGACCCCGGCTTACGAATGCTTGAGAGCGATCGTCTCGACGACGTTCGCAACATCCTCACATCGGTCGGTCACACCTTCGAGTGATTCGTAGATCTCTTTCCATTTGGTCAGTTCGAGAACCGGAAGATCACTCTCAAACAGGCGGGCAATCACTCGGCGAAAGAGGTCGTCAGCGGCATTTTCCAGCCGGTTGATCTCCACGCAGATCTCTTGCACGGTGTCGAACCGCGGCAATTGGCTGACGGCCTTCGCGACCTGCTCCGCCGATGCCATAATGAGGGTGACCATCTCACGGGATTCCGGTGTGGGCTGTTCGATTTTGTAGAGTACCATCCTGGAGGCCGTGGCTTCGATGAAGTCCACAACATCGTCGATGGCCGATGCCAGTGCGTGGAGGTTTTCCCGGTCGAAGAAGGGGATGAAGGTCTGGTTCAGTCGCTTCATGATGCGGTGGGTGATGGCATCACCCTCGTGTTCAGCCTCCCTGATCTTCCGCCACTTCTCCGCGGGATCGGTGTAGTCTTCGAACATGGTCTGCAGGGACCTCGCAGTCTCGAGAAGGTTGTGTGCGGCGGATTCGATCAGGCTCAGAAACTCGCGCTCCTCCGGCATCAGCCTGTGGGCTGTTAGGGTTGCCACCTGCTCAACTCCCGGGATCTCAGGTGAGACGCTTGTCTGGCGTCTCAAGCCTTTTCGTATCTCTTTGTCCCCGCGTTCCCGAATATCCTCACCCCGAACGATATAGACGACATCCTCCGCGATATTCGTTGCATGATCGGCAATCCGCTCCAGGTAGCGCGAGACGAGGATCAGGTCCAGGGCTCTTGGGATGATGGCCGGATCGGTCATCATGTAGGTGAGGAGCTCCCGGAAGATCTGATCCCGCAACGAATCGACGGAATCGTCCGACTCAATGACGATCCTGGCCAACTCCGGATCTCGTGCGACAAAGGCGTCCAGGCTTTTCTTCACCATCTCCTGACAGAGCAGGGCGATCCGCGGAATATCGATAAGCGGCTTCAGGGCGGGCTGCGTGATGAGCACTGAAGCCGCCTGGGCGATGTTGACTGCCAGGTCGCCGATCCGCTCGATGTCGCTATTGATCTTGATAGCAACCGCAATAAAGCGGAGGTCGCCGGCCATCGGCTGTTGCAGGGCCAGGAGGGTAAAACAACGCTGATCGGTTTCGATGCACCGCTGATCCATCTCCTCCTCGTGTGTGAACACCTCCTGCACCAGCGTGTCGTTCCTTTCGACTAGCCCTTTGACGCTCTTGACGATCATCGTCTCGGCCAGACTTCCCATCGCCAACAGGTGTGCTCTCAGTTCCTGAAGTTGCTCGTCGAAGTGCCGTTGT
This sequence comes from Candidatus Methylomirabilis sp., assembly GCA_002634395.1. Lineage (GTDB taxonomy): Bacteria > Methylomirabilota > Methylomirabilia > Methylomirabilales > Methylomirabilaceae > Methylomirabilis > Methylomirabilis tolerans. The sequence goes on along the minus strand of NSJM01000002.1, from coordinate 11,562 downwards.
GTGGTTTTCATGTGTTGTCCTAGCCGAACCGGCCTGTAATGTAGTCCTCCGTCTGTTGCCTGGAGGGTTTGACGAAGAGTTGCCTGGTCAGATCGTACTCAATCAACTGGCCGAGGTACAGGAAGGCGGTGTAATCGGAGACCCGGGCCGCCTGTTGCATATTATGGGTGACGATCACGATCGTATACTGTTGCTTCAGGTCGGCCATCAGTTCCTCGATCTTGGCCGTGGCGATCGGGTCAAGCGCGGAGCAGGGTTCGTCCATAAGCAGGACCTCCGGTTCGACAGCAATAGCCCTGGCGATGCACAGCCGCTGCTGTTGCCCCCCTGACAGGCTGAGCGCGCTGCTGTGCAGGCGATCCTGGACCTCGTTCCAGAGGGCGGCGGCCTGCAGACTCCTTTCCACGATCTCGGCCAACGTCGACTGTCCGCGGACACCGAGGATCCTTGGCCCATAGGCGACGTTATCATAAATCGTCTTCGGGAAGGGGTTCGATTTCTGGAATACCATGCCGACCCGCTTACGAAGTTCCGTGATTTCCAGGGCTGGGTCATGGATATCGAGCCCGCCGATTCGGATGGTCCCGCTGACTGTCACCCCATCGATGAGGTCGTTCATGCGGTTGAGACATCGCAGGAGCGTCGTCTTTCCGCACCCCGACGGTCCGATAAAGGCCGTGACCTGATGCTTGGGGATATCGAGGCTGATATCCTGGAGGGCGAGCTTCTCCCCGTACTTGAGGGTCAACTTCCTGATTTCGATCATCGGTTCCGTTATCATCATCGGTTTCTACAATCCAACTGAATCCAGTGGGAGTTCATTCCCCTCGGCCTGCCGCGAGTTCGTCATACCGGCGGAAGCCGATATCCAGAGTGCTCGACTGGATTCCCCCGTATCAAGTACGGGACAGGCTTGTCGAGCCCGGAATGACAAACGGGACAAGACCTACGTGGTTGTCTATATATCATAGGACATTTTCTCTTTCTCTAAAACGCTGAAGACGCATATTTCTTTCGCAGACGGTTCCTGATCAGGATCGTTGCCAGGTTCAAGACCAGGACGACCAGGAGCAGGAGGAGCGCGGTGGTGTAAACCATCGGCCGGGCGGCGTCCACATTAGGCGATTGAAACCCGACGTCGTAAATATGGAAGCCCAGGTGCATGAATTTCCGATCCAGATGGAGGAACGGCCAGACGCTATCGATCGGAAGGGACGGGGCGAGCTTGACCACTCCGGTGATCATGAGCGGCGCGACCTCCCCGACCGCACGGGCCATGGCCAGGATGAGTCCCGTGAGGATTGAGGGCATAACCGCCGGCAGGACGACCCGCCAGGTCGTCTCGAACTTCGTAGCGCCCAGGGCCAGCGAGGCCTCACGCATCCCGGGCGGGATAGCTGCCAGCCCCTCCTCCGTGGCCACGATGACGACTGGGACCGTCATAAGGGCAAGGGTCAACGAGGCCCACAAGATTCCCCCTGTTCCGAAGGTCGGAGTCGGGAGCGCTTCGGGATAGAAGAGCCGGTCGATGCTTCCCCCGACAAGGTAGATGAAAAAGCCGAGACCAAAGACCCCAAAGACGATAGACGGGACGCCGGCCAGATTATTGACGGCGATCCTGACCGTACTGACTAATACCCCCTGCTTCGCGTACTCCCGAAGGTAGAATGCGGCCAGTACACCCAGCGGTGCGACGAGGAGGCTCATGATCATCACCATCATCACCGTACCGAATATGGCGGGGAAGACGCCACCCTCGGTGTTCGACTCCCTGGGATCGCCGGAGATGAACTCCCAGAGCCTGGACAGATAGATGCCGCTCTTGGACCACACCCCCATCGAGTTCGGGCGGACGATTCGGACGATCTGCTGAAGCGGTAGCTCCGTGTCCTGGCCGCCCATGACCGAGACGATGAGCGTCTGTCGGGAGGCCTGGCGCAACGTGGCGAGTCTTGCTTCCTGCTCGCGATACTTGGCCGCCCAACCCTCCATCTCCTGGTCGAGCCGTGCTGTTTTTGAACCTGCCTCTTGCCCCGAGAGTTGGAGCTTCTTGAGCGTCAGGCGGATTTTCTCCTGAGCAGCATTGATCGCCCCGATTTCCTTCTTTTCGATACGCCTGATCTCCTGAAACGTCGAGGTTGCGCCCGGGAGGATGGCCTGAAGAGTACTCCAGGCTGCCTCAGGTCCGGAAGTCACGGCCCGCTCATCATCCCGAACCTCTTTGAGAAAGCCGTACAGATTGCCCCACTCCCGTCGCTCGATGAGGACAGCCTCCGCAGGGACGTCGCGGCGAGCGATCATGGCCTCCTCGATCCAGACAAAGTCGGCGCCGTACAGGTCGCGATTACCGACCTTGACCTGAATTCGGTGGCGCGCGGCGGTTCCTGGGGGTGCGTCCGGTTGCGGGATCACCTCCCGTTGCATCACCTGGCCTAATAGCTCCTTACCGTCTGACAGCGTCAGATGCACAATCGCCGACGGCCAAAAGAAGCCCAGCCCGTTGAGCAGCACCAGGAGGACGAGTCCGGCCACCAAGAGAAGGTTGAGGGCTAATGCCCCTCCCGTAAGCCAGATGAATGGATCGCCGCTCTTCCAGAATCGCGTCATAGGGAGCGATACCTCTGCCGGAGCTTCAGGCGGACCAATTCGGCCAGGGTGTTCACAATGAATGTCATCACGAAGAGCAGGAGGGCTGCCAGGAAGAGGATCCGGAAGAGCGTCCCGCCATCAGGCGCCTCAGGGAGCTCCACGGCGATGTTGGCCGAGAGAGCCCGAAAGCCGTTGAAGATACTCCAGTCCATCACCGGCGTATTCCCCGTGGCCATCAGGACGATCATCGTCTCGCCCACCGCCCGTCCGAAGCCGATCATAATAGCGGAGAAGATCCCAGGGCTCGCCGTCGGCAGGACAACCCTCAGTGCGGTCTGCCACCGGGTGGCGCCAAGCGCGAGCGAACCGGCCACAAGGTGTTGAGGCACGCTGGAGAGCGAATCCTCAGCAATGGTAAAGATAATCGGGATGACGGCGAAGCCCATGGCGATGCCAACCACCAGGGAGTTTCGTTGATCATAGGTGAGCCCAAGAACACTCAGGAGCCATCCTCGATAGTCACCTGACAGCAACAGGCGCTCGATTGTTCCACCGAGCTGAAAGGAGATCCAGCCTCCGAGGATGACGATCGGGATAAGCAGGGCGACCTCGGTGCCCGCCTTGACCCGGCTGCGGACGCTAATGGGAACGAATCGCCAGCAGAAGACTGCGATCAGGATGAGGAGTGCGGTTATGATCGGCATAAGGAAGAGGCCGGGAACGACCTTTTCGACAAAGGGCGCAAGCCAAAGGCCTGCCAGGAATCCCAGGACGACGCTCGGAAGCGCAGCCATAATCTCTACGGTTGGCTTCACGATCCCCTTGAGCGTCGGGTGCATGAACTGGGAGGCGTACAGGGCGCCCAGGAGCGCCAGCGGGATCGCGAAGAGCAGGGCGTAGAATGTCCCTTTGACCGTTCCAAAGATGAGCGGGGTGAGGCTGAACTTTGCCTCAAAGTCGTCGGTCCCTCCGGTGGACTGCCAGACATAGGTCGGTGCGGGGTACCCCTCGTACCAGAGCTTGCCGAATAGGCTCCCCCAACTGATCTCCGGGTGGGGGTTCTCTACGGTCCACTGTGAGAGGCCCCCCTTCGCATTCACTGTTATGACGCCGTCGACTTTAGGGGCGAAGGTGACCGCGTTCAGTCCCACATCTGCAGCCTTGAGCGTCAGTAAGGTCTTCCCCGTGGTGCCATAGTGGATGTGGATGATGCCGGAGGCGTCCGCCGTCACAAACCCCTTATCGCGACGGGACGGGGCGAAGGCGACGACGGGCCCCGTGTGAGCCAGAAAGTCATAGACCTTCACCAGGCGCTGCCCTTCGCCATCCGCTCGTACGAGTTGCCACGAGCCGACGCCGCCCATCGCATCACCCACGATTAGCGTGCGGTCTCCGATCAGGAATCCCACCATACTCACGCCGATTCCGGGTCGGGTCGTGGCAGCGGCAATGTCGGCAACCTTCGGATCGTTCGGGTCTCGGAGGTCTACCCTGATGACTTGGCCGAACGATGTTCCGACGAACAGATCCTCGCCGCGACCATCGAGGGCCAGCGAAGTGATCTCCCCCTCGATTGGCAGAGTGAGGCGTTGGCGCGACTCTTCCTTCGTGGTTGGACCAATCAGGGCCTTCGTCTCTTTGACAGTGACGAGAATGAGAGCCTTTGGACCGATGGCAGCCGCTGTCATAGGCCCGTTGGGGGTAGAGGCGTAGGCGAGCCGCGTCAGTGGATGTTGCTCCGGATCAACTGCAATTGGATCGACAGCCGTCAGCTCGGATTCGACACGGCGCTTTCCATCCGGGAAGGTGACCGAGAACCCGACCTCTACGGGGATCGCGCGCCCATCCGAGAGTCCCAGCAAGAGCGGACCTCGTCCCAAGCCCGATGTCCCGACGACCGTGGCGCCGCGCAGTCCCTGCAGCGGAATAGATGGCAGCACGCTGCCGTCCTTGACGGACACGAACTGCACGCCGGAGGCTGTGACCACGTAGACGATCTCACGGTATTCATCCACCCCGACTGCCAGCGGGGCCGAATCGAGGCTCGTGGCGAGCTCTCCCAGCAGCACCGCTGTGGGCTTCCTGAAGAGGGGGTAGACCCCGGCGGCAATGACGAACAGGATGGCCAGAATAGAGACGATGATCGTCGCCCCCCCGAGCGTCACGATCCAACGGGCGAGGCGATCCAGCAGGAGACGCCGCGTGATCTTGCGGCGCGGGACGATAACCGGGCGAGCCGCTTGTAACGGCTCGCCCGGTGCAACAACCTTTGTGCTGTCCTCCATGGATCGGTTCAGGAAGCCATTAGAGCGCCTTGCTCAGCTCTTCCTTGGCGATGGAGTTCGGGATTGGAAAGTATCCGTCCTTGATCACGGCCTGTTGTCCATCCTTTGAGAGTAAAAACCTGGCGAACTCACGGGTGAGAGGGTCAAGGTGCTTGTCCGGCGCCCTATTGACGTAGATGAACAGAAATCGTGACAGTGGGTACTTCCCGGAATAGGCGTTGTCCGCTGTGGCCTCAGCGCACGCGCCGCCTTCTTTTTCGCTCAGCGGAACAGCGCGTACGTCAGGCGTCGCGTAGCCGATGCCACTATAGCCCATGGCGTAGCGATCAACAGCCACCCCCTGGACGACAGAGGCCGAGCCGGGCTGTTCCTTCAACTCATCTTTGTAGTCGCCGTTCTTCAGCGCATGCTCCTTGAAGAACCCGTACGTGCCGGAGGCCGAGTTTCGGCCAAACAGACTGATCGGGCGATTGGCCCAGTCGCCGGTCAAGCCGAGCTGCCCCCAGGTTTTGATGCCTTCCTTATGGCCGTAGCGCCTGGACTTGGAAAAGATAGCGTCCACTTGCGCAATGGCCAGACACTTGATCGGGTTGTCCTTATGCACAAAGACCGCCAGGGCATCCACGGCACTGCGCAGCCCCGTCGGTTTGTAGCCGAACTTCTTTTCAAAGGCATCGATCTCGGTCCCTTTCATGGGACGGGACATGGGGCCGAGCTGAGCGGTGCCGGAGATCAGCGCCGGTGGAGCGGTGGATGAGCCTTTCCCTTCGATCTGGATCTTGACATTCGGGTAGAACTTGTTGAACGTTTCGGCCCAGAACGTCATGAGATTGTTCAAAGTGTCCGATCCGACACTCGACAGGTTACCCGAGACGCCGCTGACCGCCTTGTAGGTCGGGAGTGTTGGATCGACTTTGAGAACATCCGCCATGGCGAGCGCGGACCAGAGCAAGACCGAGCACACGATCTCTGAAAGCAGCAGTAAAAAGGTATAACCTTTTCTCTTTGTACCGTTCTTCTGTCTGAACATCGTCAGCCTCCTTTGTCAAAAGACTATTACATACGATATAACGATCACGTTACGTCCATGTTACGGTTATGTTACATATTGATGAAGTGCATACCAGAGAGTCATGTGTGCATTGCGTCCCGAAATCGGCCCATCGCCGTCCTGCCTGGAGGAGGGAGGCTCCCCATGTCAGAGACGGCGATGGGCCTCACGGGCGTGGAAGCATCAGGCTGGTCTTAGAACCACACCGCCAGTCGCGATGTAATCTCCCACGACGAGTCGTCACCTTTAATCGGGGTCATCTTGTCGTTGTCATACCAGTTATTCACCCAGTTGAACATCAGGCGGGTATTCGGGCTGAGGTACCAGTTGAAGCCGACGGTCAATGCATCGACACCGTTCTCACCAGGGCTGGCCAGCGGGTCGTCGGAATCGAAGTCGAGTTGGGCAAATCGGGCCACAAGCTCCACCGCCCCCAGGCCACCCGTTCGGGGATCGAAATTACTCTTGACCTTGGGCGCCTTCCCGTGAATCTTCTCCTCACCCGTCACGAGCCAGGTCCCGGCGACGTACCAACCACGGCCATCGACATCGGCGAGGTTGCTGCCTCCGGTTCCGAGTCCCTCACGCTCCTCCTTGGTTTTCACGTACTCGCCGTATAGCCCAAAGGGACCGTAGGCGTGGACCACCTCAAAGCCGTAGCGGACCCGATCCCCTTGCGTCGGGACGCGCGGGAAGAATTCGAACCGGGCATCCGTACGCCCACGCAGGCTGTCCCCCTTGTCCTGATCGCCGTAGGTCATGTGGCCGGCGATATGGAGCTTTTGGAGTGCTGGAATGTCGAGCAGCTTGAATGGACGGACCAGCAGACGACCCGCGTAATCTTTGGCGTCGTTCTTGTCCGAGGTGTTCTGTCCGGTGCCGTTGAAGATCCCGGCCGAATAATCGAGCGTTCCCCCAAGGAGAGTTCCATGCATCATCGCGCCGACATCGCGGGCTGGAACTAAGTTGTTGACGACTGATCGCTCTACAAAGTCGATGAATCGGGAAGAGGTCAGCTCCTCGAAGCTGAAGGGAACCTTGAACTGGCCGCCCCTGACTCTGAGTTCCGGCCAGTAGTTCAATTCTCCGTAGCCATCAGTCAAGTTGAATGAGCTTCCCTCGCTAAATTCTCCCTCCACCTTGAAGTCCAAGTACTTGAAAAACGTCGCATCGATCCCGATGCGAGCTCTGCGGACCAGGAGATTTGTGATGAGGTCGCTGCGCGGGGAGGACTCGTTGCTGCGTTTGCTGTCCAGTTTCTTGGCATCCCCCTCGTAGGAGCGTACGTCGAAATTGAGTCGCCCGTGCAGTTCGACCTTGTGCTGCCCGTCCGCGGATTTGAGATAGGGGGTCCAGTCCTTGAGTCCCGCCAGTAACCTCTCGGCCCCTTCTTTCTTCGCTCGCGTCTTGAGTTCCTGGTATTTGTCTTCGGTAATGTGGCCTTTGTCTTTCAGGATGTCCAGTAATTCGTCCAGGACCGCCTTATCCTCTTTTGTTTGGGCTGCCACAGCCGCCGAAGCGAACGGACCGAACGCCAGCGCCATGCTAAGTGTTATCGCGAGAAAAAAGATCTTGCGTAGAAATCGTCCCATGCCTTGTCTCCTTGTGTGATTGTGATAAAGATGGTTAACGCGGACTTCCTCGTTGCGGTGTAAGACCGTGGGTGGTAACGCCGACTGAGTATTGACATGTGGTGCCTGTCCTCCTGGTGCAGGACGTCGCAGATACTTACACATGGTCCCAGCTCCTTCGATCGATTCAGGCTGACATCTTCAGGTGTTGGTCTGGCATCTCTGAGAGGCTGCTTTCCAGGTCGTCATACAATTCGTAGACGTGCAGGAAGAGGTGTCGATCGAACTTTGCTCGAATGTCGTCTCGAAGGGCGCACAGCCGGAGGGTACCGCGCTGAGCCTCAACCTCTTGGCGGATTATCTCCAAGACCTCTATCTCCGGGATACCAATCTTGCGCAACTCGGCCAAGTGGAGGATGGCTTTTACGCCAGGACGCCGGAGAAACGGCGAGAGGACCCAGCGTGCTCTGGCTGACTCGTCGGACTGCGCCCTCCCATTAAGCTCGATAATCAGGCGCCCCCTGAATTTTGTGATCCGGTATCGCATACGCCACTCCTCTTTGTTATGGTTAAGCCGCCCGTTGTTGCCCGCCCATTGGTCGAATACTGATACGCAGTGCCTGCTCTTCCCTGTTGTACGAAATTCGTTCGATGGTTCCATCGATGGGGCTCAGCACAAATTGATCATCGAAATATGGAGAGAGGCCTAACAGATAGCCCCTCTTTACCTCGCTCTTTGCGACCAGCCGGTTGTAAGAACTCCCATCAACCTTCAACGTAATCAGCATGTCATCCTCCTTTTTGATTGGCATCCTACCCGTCATTTGTTACGACCGTATGAAGGATCGATGACACGCAAGTAAATTCGAGGCCTCTCGGGTGGCTGTCTTCGTGAGCGCGGGAAGAGGAATAGTGTGAGAGCGGGGTAAACCGGGGCAAACCGCAGTATCAGGGGCAGCTATCCTGCGGTGCGGTCCGTTTCGGCCTCCACCGTCCTATACGATTTGCGGAACCGTCTTAAATAGAGGAAATGTTACACCACTGCAACATCGCAGTAATCCGGGTGTAATTGTGGCCTGTTTTACTTAGGCCATGAGAATCGCTTGTCCGGAAGAAGGGAGAGTAGAAACACGGGGCGGTGAAGTGATGTGCCCGTCATGCGGTTCAGAAGCCGTCAACAGGTACGGCCGGGCATGGACTCACAAGCAGCGGTTTCGATGTCTCATGTGCGGCAGGCAGTTTACGCTTGGTAATCGAAAGACTACGCCTGCCAAGAGACCGCTCTGCGGTAAGTGCGGTCGAGCGATGCATATCTATAAACGGGAAGCGAATGTTATCAGATTCAGGTGTTCCGGGTATCCGGACTGTCGGGGCTTTCAGAAACAGTGAACGAGGAGGTGTGATGTGAGCCACTATATCCACGATATACCGGGAAGGCTCAGGGTGAGGACACCCGTGATTCAGCGCAATCCCCATCTTGCCCAGGAAGTCTACGGGCTGTTGGCGGTGCTTCGCGGAATAGAGAGCGTGACAGTCAAGGTCGTGACCGGGAGTATCGTGATTCACTATGACCACAAGGTCATCCGGTCGCGAGAGATTATTGCCGCCCTCACCCACGCCGGGTATTTTGATCCGAAGAAGGCGATCACCCACGATGACTACCTGCATGACGCATGCGTCAAGACCGGAAAGATCGTGTGAAAGGCCTTCTTCGGAGCCTTTGTAGATACGGCACTTGAAGGGTCCGCCCTGTCGTTCATCGCAATTCTGATATAACATTCCTCATTTGACAGTCTTCGCTTCAGGTATTATCGTGCAGCCATAAATGTAATCAGAGGAGGCATGATGGTCAGAACGCAAATCCAACTTACGGAAGAACAGGCGCAGGCGATGAAGAGAATCGCTCGGTCCCGCCACCTGTCCGTCGCCGAATTGATACGATGCGCCGTCGATACTATGATCAAGTCGAGTCCGCTCGCCGATCCCGAAGAAAGACGGAAGAGAGCGATCGACGTCGTCGGGAAATTCAGTTCCGGGAAGCGCGATATTGCTGGGAAACACGATAAATACCTGGCGGATGCCTACAGGGCATGAGGATCTTCATCGATACATCCGCATTCTACTCGCTGCTTGACCGAGACGATGCCCATCATCCGAGAGCGAAGAGGGTGCGGAGCAAACTGCTGCAGGCCATCCATACGCTGGTGACAAGTAATTATATTCTGGTGGAAACCGTGGCCCTTTTACAACATCGTCTGGGCCTGGAAGCAGTGCGGGCATTTCATGCCGATATCCTCCCGTTGATCAATATTGAGTGTGTGACCTCTGGGACGCATCAATCTGGAGCCGCGGCCCTTCTGTCCGCATCACGGCGAGATCTCAGTCTGGTGGATTGCGTCAGTTTCGAGGTGATGCGTACCGCAGGCATCAATACCGTCTTTGCCTTCGATAAGCATTTCAAAGAGCAAGTTTTTGCTATTCTGCCCTGACTTCCATCGTACTACTTATGTTGTTCGCTTCCCGTCCTCCGACCCTGCATTGATATTCTGACTCGCGGTAAGCTCTTTGACCTCATGCACGCCCGGTAGGGGGAGCAGTATAGCAGGAGGTGTATGTCGTGGCTGTGCGTGGGACGAAATAGTCATGTCCCGCAGTGATGACGAGGTGGTGGGATTCACTGTGGAGCTGGGTTCCCGCGCGGCACGTACCAGGTCCTTGTCACCATCAGCAACGGGACCACGTCCCGATCAATTGGCAAGGTCTTTTCGATCTGAGGGGAGTCAACTCTCTGGATGGCTGGATCGGGGTCAAATCTGTTGACATTCCGTTGACAGGTCTAAGAAATGGCGGGAGAATCCTGTCGTGGAGAGTTACGTACGATGAGCACTGTAGAAGAGGCCGAGCAACTGCTGTCGCGTATGACACGGGGGGAAAAGGCGCAGCTTCTCCAACGGGTCGTACGCGATTTGGGTGATGCCTTTCCGGGCATTGATACCCTCGTGGGCGTGTGCGGCGGCGATCCGTGTATCGTTCGCACTCGGATCCCGATCTGGGTGTTGGAACAGGCTAGGCGACTCGGCGCGAGCGAGGCAGATCTGCTTCGGTCCTATCCGGCGTTGCATGCTGAGGACCTGGCGAATGCCTGGGCGTATGTGCGTGTGCACCGGAACGAGATAGATGAGCAGATCCGCGAGCACGAGGCGGCATAGATTGTGGCTCGGTTGTTCGGCGACGAGAATTTCCCCTGCCGGTTATTGAGGGGCTACGCCGCCTCGGGCATGACGTCGTGACGATGCATGACCCAGCTACAGTCAGGCAGTTTCTGACCGATGAAGCCGTTCTCGATCTCGCTTCTACGGACCATCGGGCCGTGCTGACGCTCAATCGCCCAGCTCGACTGTGACAACCCGCTGCTGGACTGCAAAGAAAATCTGGCATACCTCTTTCATTTCATTGCTGGGGTTACACACTCCGTCCAATTCCAATTCCAATTCTGGAGATACCATACCGATTTCTTGGAGCTCGTATCGCCGGAGTCGCACGCCAAGTGTCGAAGCTGACAATTGTGGCGAGGTCAAGGTATGGATGATGGTATCGGGGGGGGAGTCGTCACGATCCCGACGCCCCGCTCCTGAACGTGGGGGCTAACGCCTGCGCACGGTCATGATCGCAGTCACGGCGGTCCAGTGCGGCATAAACATACGAGGTATCGGCATACACGATCCGCGTCCCATCAGGGATATTCAATTCCTGCGGATTGCCGCACGTTCGTCATACCGGCGGACCCCGGATCAGAGTCCGGGGCAGACTCGTCAAGCACGGAATGACGGGCTAGAAAAGAAGGCGATACCACGCGGTCGCTGCGGATGGTTGCTCAGGCGCAGTTACTGCAGATCATTGAAAATAGCTCTACCTGCGCTGAGAATAGAGCGTGAGCGTTTACGCAAATAGTGCCTCCACGTCTCTTGGTGTGACGATCCGCACTTGTCGAAAGCTCCCAAGGCTCAGTAAATCAGTATCGCCTGTAACAAGATAATGGGCTCTTGCAGCCAGCGCGCAGGCCAAT
>NSJM01000001.1 GCA_002634395.1 Candidatus Methylomirabilis sp. | reverse complement strand
CGCACGAGCCCTCACTGACTATTTGCGTTCGATTCAGCAGGAGTAGTGCGCATTCCGCGCAGTCGACTCCAACCTGCCGGAGCAACGATACCCAACCAAACGGTGGAGACCAGTGTCGGCAGGCGGCACCGCTCCGAAGGCGGGCGCCAAACAGTCGGAGAATTCACATATGGATTGGTTAGCTGATCCCCAAGCATGGATCGCATTTACTACGCTCGTCGTGCTTGAACTCGTTCTCGGCGTTGACAACGTCATCTTCATTTCGATTCTGGCCGGAAAACTTCCTGCTCATGAGCAGGGCCGGGCGCGCACTCTAGGCCTGGGATTGGCAATCGTCTCGCGCGTCCTGCTTCTGCTCTCGCTCTCATGGATCATCAGCCTCACCGAACCGCTGTTCTCTGTGCTCACGTATGAGATATCCGGGCGCGACATCATCCTCATCCTCGGCGGCCTGTTTTTGCTGGGAAAAAGCACGCATGAAATTCACCAAAAACTGGAAGGCGCCGAGGGACATGCCTCAGCCCACGTCGGTCCCTCGTTTGCCGGCGTCATTGTGCAGATCCTCCTGCTGGACGTCATCTTTTCTCTCGATTCGGTGATCACCGCCGTCGGCATGGTTGACCAACTGGCGATCATGATCGCCGCCGTCATCATTGCGGCAGGAGTGATGATCGTGTCCGCCGGGCCAATCGCCGGTTTTGTGGATCGCCATCCCACCATTAAAATGCTGGCGTTGAGTTTTCTCCTGCTCATCGGCTTTACCCTCATCGTCGAGGGCCTGCATCAGCATATTCCCAAAGGGTACATCTACTTTGCGATGGCGTTCTCGATCGTTGTAGAACTGCTTAACTTACGGCTGAGAAAGGTTCGCGCCGAGCCGGTGAAGCTGCACGAAGCCTACGTCGGCGAGGCTGACAACTGATTGGAATGCGCTGTCATTACGGGGAGCACTAACTAGATTGCACTCCTGCACAACATCTCCAGCAACCTCCCCCTTTACAAAAGGGGGACAAGGGGGTTTCCCCGATCGTTCAAAACCCCCCTTACCCCCTTTGCTAAAGGGGGAGACAAGCTATTTTATGCTCTGAGTAATAATATACTGCAAGAGGCGAAATCTATTGAACAGATGATGATCCAACCGCAAGAGAAGGTCAGTGCAGGCGCCTTCGACCGGATCGATCCGCCTGACCCGAAACTGTATCTCGACTGCATCCACTGCGGGTTCTGCCTTCCCACCTGTCCCACCTACCTCGTCCTCGGCAACGAGATGGATAGCCCACGCGGTCGCCTTTCCCTCATCAGGACTGCTTCGGAAGGGAAGATCGGCATCTCCGACAGCTTCGTCAAGCACATGGACCTCTGCCTCCTCTGCCGGGCCTGCGAGACGGCCTGCCCTTCGGGCGTGAAGTTTGGCTCCCTGATGGAAACGGCCAGGGGCCAGGTCGGACGGCGCTACCAGCACCCCGCCGCCGAGCGGCGTTTCCGCGATGTCATCCTGCGCACCTTCACCGATCTCGGTCGCCTACGGACGCTCACCAGCCTCCTGCGGTTGTATCAGAGGTCGGGCCTGCAGCGGCTCATCCGGGCTTCAGGACTCTTGAGCTTCTTTGGTCGTCTGGGCCGGATGGAGGCTCTTCTGCCTTCCATCCCGGACCCTCGTCTGTACGTGCTCCCCGAGGTCACGCCAGCCAAAGGTCAGAGGCGTTGGCGGGTTGGGCTCCTGCTCGGCTGCGTCCAACGGTTCTTCTTTGCCCACGTGAATGCCGCCACGGTCCGGGTCCTGAGTGAAAACGGCTACGAGGTGATCGCGCCGAAGGATCAAAGCTGCTGCGGCTCGCTCCTGGTTCATGAGGGGGAGCGAGAGCAGGGAAAGATAAAGGCAAGGCGGATTATCGATTGTTTCGAGTCGGCCAACGTTGATTACATCGTCGTGAACGCTGCCGGGTGCGGCTCGGCCATGAAGGAGTATTGGGAGCTGTTCCAAACTGACCCAACCTACGCCAAGCGAGCTGAGGCCTTTAGTAAGAAGGTGCGGGATGTCTCAGAGTTGCTGGCTGGGCTCCCGCTATACGGTCAACTCCAGCCGCTGAACCTGACCGTCACCTATCACGACGCCGGCCACTTAGCGCACGGCCAGAAGATTCGGCAGGAGCCAAGGGCACTCCTGAAACAGATCCCTGGTCTCCGGTTCGTCGAGCTGAAAGAATCCGACTTCTGCTGCGGCAGCGCGGGAATCTATAACCTCTTGCATCCCGACGCGGCTCAGCAGTTGCTGGATCGAAAGATCGAGCGGATCAAAGAGACGGGGGTTGAGGTAGTGGTCAGCGGTAATCCTGGCTGCTCACTCCAGATCGAGAAGGGCCTCAAGGAGCGGGGACTTCAGATCCGGGTCGTGCATCCCGTCGAGCTTCTAGCCTGGTCGTACCGAGGTATGGAGTGATACGTATTCACACAACCCCATCCCGGCGCAACTCTGCAATAGCACCCTCATCCAACGCACACAGACGGGAGAGGATTGCGTCGGTGTGCTCGCCCAGCAGCGGGGGCGGCAGGCGCATCTCGGCTGGGGTTGCGGAGAGGTTGAGGGGCGTGCCGGCCAACTGTACGGTCCCTAACGTTGGGTGCGGCATCTGGACGAGCATCCCTCGCGCACCCACCTGCGGGTCCGCGAAGACCTTGTCGATCGCGTTGACCGGTCCGGCCGGCACATCGGCCTCGGCGCACAGCTTCAGCCACTCGGCAACCGTCTTGCTACTGAGCAGACTATATAGTAGGGGGATCAACGTCTCTCGGTGGGCAACGCGCTGCGGATTGGTCGCAAAGCGCGCATCCTGTGCCCATGCGGCGACACCCGCCGCGGTGCAGAACCGCTGCCACTGTTCATCGTTGCCTATGGCCAGGATCAGGTAGTCATCCGCCGCTTGGAACGCTTCGTACGGCACGATGCTCTTGTGCGCGTTGCCCCAACGCCCGGGTATCTCGCTAGAACAGAGGTAGTTGCTCGCCACGTTTGCCAGTACCGCGATCTGCGAATCGTAGAGCGCGATGTCAAGATGCTGTCCAATGCCCGTTCGCTCCCGGGCAAAAAGAGCCGAAAGGACAGCGTTGCACGCGAACAGACCGGCGGCCACGTCCGCGATGGCCACCCCGACCTTCATGGGCGGGCCGTCGGGCTCGCCGGTGATCGACATCAGACCGCTGCGACCCTGAATCAGAAAGTCGTAGCTCCCCAACTTGCGGTCGGGGCCGGTATGCCCGAACCCGCTGATAGAGCAGTACACGAGGCGCGGGTTGATGGCCTTCAGATCCGCGTAACCCAGACCGAGTTTGTCCAGGACGCCGACGCGAAAGTTCTCGATGAGCACATCGCTGCCTCGCGCAAGTTCACGGGCAAGGGCAAGACCGCGTTCGTGTTTGAAGTTGAGCGTGAGGCTCTGCTTATTCCGGTTGCAGCACAAGTAATAGGCCGACTCTCCGCTAAAAAACGGCGGCCCCCAGTGGCGTGACTCGTCACCAACGCCTGGGCGCTCGACCTTGATAACCTCAGCGCCCAGGTCACCCAGCATCATCGCGCAGTAGGGTCCCGCCAGATGCCGGGACAGGTCCAGGACCCGCACACCGTCCAGTGCGCCGGCCATTACGCGTCCTCCTCAAATGGATAAGGGGGGAGCGATCGCGAGAGCGGCTTATCGGTGCGGTAGCCCAGCGCATACTCCGCCTGAATCAACTGGTGAATCTCCTGCGTGCCTTCATAGATCAGTGATCCGCGGGCGTTACGGAAGTAGCGTTCAACCGGGAACTCGTCGCTGTAGCCATACGCCCCATGAATCTGCACCGCATCGTCGGCGGCCCGGAAGGCGTTGTCGCAGTTCATCCACTTGGCCAGACTGACCTCACGTGTGCAGCGCATCCCCCGATTCTTCAGCCGGCCGACCTGATAGTACAACAATCGTCCGATGTCACGCCCAGCGACCATGCGGGCGATCTTTTGCTGAATGAGCTGGTGCTTCCCGATAGGTTGTCCAAAGCTCCGCCGCTGCTCGGCGTAAGAGACGCTGGCCTCAAGACAGGCCTCCATCAAACCGACCGCGCCGGCTGCGACCGCATAGCGGCCGTTGTCCAGCGCGCTCAGAGCGATCGTGAGTCCTTCGCCTTCCGCGCCGATACGGTTATCAGCGGGCACGCGCACCTCTTGCAAAGCGATGCTGCCGGTGTTGCCGATGCGCCCGCCCAACTTGTGGTGGAGGCTGGAACTGCTCACGCCGTCAAAGCCACGCTCGACGATGAACGCCGAGACACCCCGATGGCCGGCTCCACGGTCGGTGTAGGCAAAGATCAGGAAATGATCGGCGACATCGGCCAAGCTGATCCAGGTCTTCTCGCCGTTGAGGATGTAGCTCGCGCCGTCGCGCCTGGCGGTTGCGCGGATGCCCGCGACATCGCTTCCGGCGTCCGGCTCGGTTAAGGCAAAGGCCGCCAGCTTCTCGCCGCGAGCCTGCGGGACGAGATACTTGCGCTTTTGCCCTTCGCTTCCCCACTGCAACAGGGCCAGCGAGTTGAGGGCAAGGTGCACAGCGATCAGGACGCGAAAGGCGGTATCGGCGCGCTCCAGTTCTTCGCACGCGATGCCAAGGCTCAGGTAGTCCAGGCCCAACCCGCCATAGCGACGGGGAATGCAGAGACCCAGCAGGCCCTGGGCCGCCATCTTGGGCACGATGTCGGCTGGGATCTGCTCGACCCGCTCCCAGTCGCGCAGATGCGGCAGGATCTCGTGGCGGCAGAACTCGCGCGTGGCGTCGCGGACCGCCTCGTGCTCTGACGTCAGGTTAAAGTCCATACCCTCGACCCTAGACCCTATACCCTGTGTTGATGTTACAGGGCGCAGGTACGAAATCCCGCAAAGACGTCACGTCGGTCCGGCAGGAAGAAATTACGAAACGAGTTGCGGACCAGGCGAGATCGGGTAGCCCACGCCCCTCCTCTCAAGACCTTGCGATAGCCGAACCAGGGCGCCGAGTATTCCCTATATGGCGAATCGACCGTAAATCCGGGGAATGGAAAGAAGGGGGACGCGGTCCACTCCCAAATATTGCCGACCATCTGACGGCAGCCGAAGGCGCTGTCTCCGGCTGCAAGGGCTCCTACATCAACGCAGCCCAACATGCGTGAATCCATGTTGGCGTGTTCGGGCGTAGGCGGCTCATCTCCCCAGGGGTAGCGTCGCTTGTGCCCGGTGATGCGTGTGCCGTCAGGGGTGGGCTCCGCGCTGGCCGCCATCTCCCACTCTGCCTCGGTGGGAAGCCGTCTGCCCGCCCAATGACAGTACGCATCCGCCTCGTACCAGTTCACGTGGAGGACGGGGGCATGCGCTTCGAGCAGAACGAGTTGGTCGAAATGCCTGCGCAGCCAGCCGTTCTGTCCACGGTGCCAATAGATCGGCCGTTGCGCTCCCGTCTTGGTGCGCCAGATCCACCCTTGAGGACTCCATAACTCACGCTGAAGGTAACCCCGATCCCCGACGAACTCGGCGAACTGCGCGTTGGTTACCGGAGCTCTGGCGATCTTGAATGGAGAGATGTCGACCGGATGGGCCCATTTCTCATTATCGAACACAAAGGGCAGATCGGTCGTAGCACCAAGCTGAAACACTCCCCCGGGTATAGCGGCGTCCCCTGGTAGTGGCCCGCCATCGATCTTGCAGAGACTTGATCCATCCTCGGTGATACTAAGCCCTGGAGCGGGGTATTCCAGGGTCTGCCTCATGTAGGTGAATGCCTCCTCGTGCATATCTTCGTGCAGTACGGAGAGCAGATACAGGTAGGTCTCCTCAGCGCCGGGCTGGTCGGAAGCCAGACGCGTGAGAACAGAGTCGAGTACCCTGTTCTTGTAATCAAGGGTAGCCTCTCTCGAAGGCAGGGGCAGGCCCCAGCGGTCACAGTGATCTATCTTGAACGAGTCGTAAAAACTCTCCGCCCCCTCCAGCAGGAACTTAGTGGAACCAAGAACCGGCAGCAGAAAGACATCATAAAAAAAAGCCGTATGCCCAAGCTCCCAGAGGAAAGGATTGACAGTCTCCGTTTGGGGAACAACCAGTTGCGTCTCCGCCAGATCTTGAACCAGCCCAATGGTTCGCTCGTGGGCGTCAGTAACCATACGGGCAAGCTGAGACGCGGGAATGGTGGTTGGCATCTGATCCTCCCTGTTAAATAAAATAACCGCGCCCGATCCCTCCACTGCCTGGCCGCAATACCGGCTATCACTATGGATTCGGCGGCAAGCCCTGCCTCCACCCTGCAGGAGGGACCATACTTCGCGAATTATAAGTCCGCATTGGGAAGCGGGCAAGGGTTCTTTGAATCATCTGAAGGCGCCCAAAAAGTATGGACACGGGAGACGGGTGGTGTATGCTCTCAGTTGAGCACGCTCATCGGGCGAAGAGAAAAAGAGATGATAACCTCTTACAATCTGGTCCAGTTCATTCGCGATCTTCCAAAAGCAGAGCTGCATGTGCATATTGAGGGCACATTGGAGCCTGAACTGCTGTGCGAGATGGCCAGGCGCAATCACCTGACCCTTCGAGTTCAAACGGTCGAGGAGCTTCGCAAGGCGTATAGCTTTCACAATCTCCAGTCGTTCCTGGATATCTATTATGAAGGAACCCGCGCGCTTCTCTCCGAGCAGGATTTCTTTGATTTGACCTGGGCCTATCTTGAGCGTGCCGCGCAACAGAATGTTCGCCACGTGGAAATCTTCTTCGATCCCCAGGCCCACACCGATCGGGGCGTCCCACTTGAAACGGTTATCAGGGGCATCCATCGCGCCCTCGAAGAGGCCATCCCGCGACTGAACATCTCATCAGGGCTGATCATGTGCTTTCTCCGCCACCTGAGCGCAGAGGCAGCTATGCAGACGCTCGAGGCGTCCCTCCGATTCAAGGACTGGATTGTGGCCGTCGGATTAGACTCGTCAGAGCTGAATCATCCCCCCAGCAAGTTCGTTGAGGTGTTTCAGCGGGCCAGAGCGGAAGGGTATTTGACCGTCGCCCACGCGGGGGAAGAGGGTCCACCAGACTATATCCGGCAGGCGCTCGACCTGCTCCACGTGTCGCGGTTAGACCATGGCGTCCGGTGTCTTGAGGATCCATCGCTGGTCCAACGACTGGCCCGGGAAAGGATTCCCCTCACCGCGTGTCCTCTCTCGAATGTGAAGCTGTGCGTCTTCAAGTCGCTGGAGGATCATAATCTCAAGCAACTGCTGGATCTCGGGTTGTGCGTGACTATCAATTCTGACGATCCCGCCTACTTTGGCGGCTATATCACCGAGAATCTGCTGGCTTCGCAGAAGGCGCTTGGGTTGACCCGGCATGATATCTACACGCTCACAAGGAACGCGTTTGAGGCGAGCTTCCTGGGCGCCGACGAGAAACAACGCCTCATTGCTGAACTCGACCGCTTCATGCAAGCGCACCCCGGCTAAGCCCCCTCACCAATAGTTCTCTACTATGTTATATCGAATAATATAGTTTACTTCTTTTACATGCTATAACTTTTATCTTGACTGATTTATATATAATGAGACATAACTCATCCTATTATGCTACGTTCCAGTAGCAACTGTACTCTCGTTTTACTTGGTCTAGTTGGCCTCCTCGCCCTGGCCGGTCAGGCCTCCGCCCTCGATCCCAACCCGTCCTTGCAAGCACTTGCCCCGTTTGAGATCGTCATCAATGACCTGAAGTCCCCGCAGTACCTTACGCTCGACCCTCAAGATCAGCTTCTGCTCTCCGAGGCCGAGCCCGGCTGGATCCTGCAGATCGCCCCCGACCGTACGGTCACCGTCGTGATTGATAACCTGGAGAAACCCGAGGGGATCACCCTCGATGAGGACGGCGTACTATTCCTTGCTGCCAAGCACCAGCGGGGAATAGCTGGAAAAGAGCAGAAGGGGGTGATTCTCCGCCGCGACCCCACGACCCAGACCCTCACCGTAGTGATCGACGGGTTCAAGCATCCGAAAGGGCTCGCCCTCGGGCTTACCGGCGATCTCGTCGTCTCCGCACAAGGGCGAAGGGGTGAGCGCGATGAAAAAGGGGCGCTCTACTCGATCGATACGAGCGGCGTCGTCGCGCCGTTGATCGACGAATTCAAGGACCCGCAGGGGGTCCTCACCGTACCCGACGGCAGTCTCCTTGTCGCGGCCGAGCGCTTCGAGCGGGGCAACGCCGCCATCAAGGGCAGCCTCTTCCATGTCGATGCCGACGGGCAGGTCACCGCGGTGATTACCCAGCCCCTCAAAGACCCCTTCGGCGTCGTCCGCGATCGTGTCGAGGGACTCTTCCTCACGGGAACCCTGACCAAAGAGCCAGGACCTGAATACGGCGTCATCCTGACACGCCGGCCGGATGGTCAGGTAGTAACCTTTGCACAAGGGCTTCGCAAGCCCCGTGGCCTCGCCCTCGACAGTCAGGGAAATCTCTACGTCGTCGAGGCCGGGCAGAAGCGGGTCCTCAAATTCCTCGCCCCCGCGGCGCCGACGCTCGACCCCGCCGCACCCGCTTTTACGAACCAGCCCACCCTCCTGCTCCATGGGACTACGGAGCCAGGCGCCCTCGTAACCGTTCACGGAGGCTCAGCGCCCGTCGCCGGCTTTGCCGATGCGGCCGGCGCCTTCGCTATCAGTGTCCTCCTCGCCAAAAACACAAGCAACTCCCTCCAGACCTTTGCTACAGTGGCGGCAGGCAATGGGCTTACCTCTGCGCCGACTAGCATCACCGTTGTCCACGACGATCTGCCGCCTGCTGTCTCGATCACCAATCCGGCCGCGTCTGCCAAGCTGAGCGGAACCATTCCCTTCACGGCCACGGCGAGTGACAGCAACGGCATCGGCCTCGTGACGTTAAAAGCCGACGACCTGACCCTCGCGGCCACCAATACGCCACCCTTCACCACCCCACTCGACACGACGCTTCTTGCCAACGGCGCACACACCCTTTCGGCGTTTGCGCGCGACAAAGCAGGCAGTGAGGTGAGTGCTATGATCCCCATCACGACCGACAACACCCCGCCTGTCCTTGCCATCACCGCCCCAGCCAATGGTAGCAGCGTCTCCACGCCGACGCTCACCATCACGCTTGCCTACAGCGACGCTGCCTCGGGGGTTGCATTAGGCACCTTCCGCGTTACGCTCGATGGGAGCGACATTTCAGCGGCATTCGCGCTCTCACCTACCGGCGGTACCGCCACGCTGGCGACGCCCCTCGCGAATGGTCCCCACACCCTGCAGGCGAGCATTGCCGACCAGGCCAGCAACATGAGCAGCGCAACTGCCACCTTTACCGTCGTCGGCGGCCCGGACTTCACCCTGACCATCGCGCCCACAACCGGGGCGGTCCTGGCGGGCGACCAGGTGAGCTACCGGATCACGGCCGCAGTGTCAGAGGGCTTTATCGGCTCCATCGCCCTCGCGCTGAGCGGGGCACCGGTAGGCGTAACCACGATACTCAGCCCGCCGCAGATCGCGCCGGGAGGAGTCGCCACCCTCACCGTCGCCGCGGCCGGCTCCGTCCCTGCCGGTACCTTCACCCTGACCGTCACCGGGACCGCCATGATTGACGGTGTCATGCGGAGCCGTTCAGCCACGCTGATGGTACAGGTCCTCGCCGCTGGCCGCACGGCGCTCAGCGGCCGCGTCGTGGATACCGACGAACGCCCGCTTCAGGGCGTCACGATCGCCGTCGGCGGCACGACGGCCTCCACCGACGCTAACGGTAACTTCCTGCTCCTCGACCCGCCTGCCGGTGACCAGGTGGTCCTGATCGACGGCGGGCCGGCCAGCACCCCGACCCAGCATTATCCAACCATCACCGTCTCCCTGACCATCGCGGCCTGGCAGCTCAATCACCTCCCGTATCTCCCCCACCTGCACGCCCAGAAAAACTCCAACTTCACGCTGATCGATCCGACACGGGAGACGGTCGCTACCGACCCGGACCTGCCAGGCGTCAGGCTCCGCATCCCTGCCGGAACTCGGATCGTCGGCTGGGACGGACAGCCCAACGAGCAGGTCTCGATCCGTACCGTCCCGATCGATCGGTTGCCGGTGCCGCCCCTTCCGCCAGAGGTGAACGCGCGAACCGTCTACATGTTCTACTTCGGCAAGCAGGGTGGGGGCACCCCCACCCAACCCATTCCGTTCGAGGCCCCCAATGACCTGGGGCTCGCACCGGGCGAGAAGGCCGAACTGTGGTACTTCGACGAGTCGTCGAACCTGGGCGAGGCGCCGAACGCGTGGCGCCTGGCCGGGACCGGGACGGTGAGCGAGAACGGGACGAGTATCGCCACGGACCCCGGCGTCGGCATCCCCAAGTTCTGCTGCGGTGCGGCGGTCTGGAGTTCCTCGCGCGTCGGTGACCCCCAAGGCGGCCCCACCCCTCAGAAAGGCCTCGGTACCCCTGGCGCCGACCCCGTGGACCTCTCCACCGGCATCTTCATCCTCACCCAGACCGACCTGGTGCTCCCTGGTCGGATTCCCGTCAGCCTGACCCGAACCTATCGCTCGGGCGACACGGCCCCTGGGTCCTTCGGTATCGGTACCACCCTGACGTTCGACGACGTCCTTCTCCAGACGGCCTCGACGGTGTTGACCTACGCCTATGAGGGGAACGCTCGGACCCAGTTCTTCAAACAGCCCGACGGCAGCTACATCAATACCACGATCCCCGCCTTTCGTGGGGCCCGCATCACGACCAACCCGGACGGCAGCAGATCACTGCGCTATCGGGACGGTCAAACCCTCCGCTTCGACAGCTTCGGCCTGCTGATTGAGGTCAGAGACCGCAGCGGCAACGCGGTCTCTATCGAGCGCCAAGTCGAGTACAACCCGACCGCCATCCGCGATCCCGGAGGACGTGCCATCTCGATCAGTTGGGTGATACTGGCTCGCGACCGCGTCAACGCCGCCACGGATCCTCTCGGGCGCACGGTCCGGTACGAGTATGACGGCTCGAACCGTCTCACAGCCATCACCGATCCGGCGGGCGGGCGCACCACCTACACCTACGACGCGAGCAGCCGCATGACCTCCATCACCGACCCACGCGGCATCACCTTCCTCCGCAACACCTACGATGCGAACGGCCGCGTCTGCCGCCAGCAACTGGCCGATGGTGGCCTCTTCACGATCTACTACGTCACGGCCGACCTGGCGACGACCGCACCTGCGCAGCAGCTCTTGACTGAGGCAGCGGCCGGCGGCCCGATCACTCAGGCACCCTGCAGCGCCACCCCCTCGAGCAGCCAAGTCGTCGCCACCGTCCTGGTCGATCCCCGCGGCCATCCCACCACGCACCGGTTCAACGGCGCCGGTCTCCGCACCGCCATCAGCGACGCCCTCGGCCAGACGACCCTGTTCGAGTACGAGCCCTTGTCCAATCTCCTGACCGCCACCACCGATCCGCTGGGGCGCGTCACCCGATTCACCTACGATGCGGGCAACGTCACCTCCATTACCGACCCGCAGGGCCACGTCCGCACTTTCACCTATGAGCCGACCTTCAACCGGCTCACGCGCCTGACCGATCCGATGGGCAACGTCACGACCTTCGCCTACAACGCCACGGGGAACCTCACGAGTCTCGCGGACCCCCTCGGGCAGACGACCACGATGACCTCTAATGCCTTCGGTCAGCCGACTGCGACGACCGATGCCCTCGGCCACACGACCCGCTTCGAGTACGATGCGAGCGGGAACCTGAGCACGATCACTGACCCGCTCGGCAACGTCTCGACCCGGACGTACGATGCCGTCTCGCGCCTCCTGACCCAGACTGACCCACGTGGGAAGGCCACGACCTTCACCTACGATCCCCTGAACCGGCTTAGCAGCCTTGCCGATCCCCGGGGCGGCGTAACCCGCTTCACCTACGACGGCAACGGAAACCTCCTCACCGTGACGGACGCGCTGAACCACACAATCACCCACACCTACGACAGCATGGACCACCTGGCCTCCCGGACCGATCCCATGGGCGCTGTCGAGACCTTCACCTATGACGGTAATGGCAACCTGGTGAGGACCACCGATCGCACGGGGCACACCGCGACCTTCAGCTATGACGCGCTGAACCGGCGCACGACATCCGCCTTCGCCGATGGCACCACAACCGGCTTCGTCTACGATACGGTCGGTCGCTTGGTGCAGGCCGACGACAGCGCCGATCCGCACCGGCCGATCACGCTCGCCTACGACCCGCTGGATCGGCTCGTGTCGGAGACCACCGGCCTCGGCACGCTGGCCTACGACTACGATCCCCTGGGCCGCCGGACCGAGATGCAGGTCAATGATCTCAACCCAGTCACCTACACTTACGACGCCGCGTCTCGGCTGCGCAGCATCACCCAGGCGCCCCTGAACCCGGTGGCGATTGACTACGATGCTGTCGGTCGGCGAACGAAGCTCGCGCTGCCCAACGGCGTCTCCACCGACTACCAGTACGATGCGGCCTCTCGGTTTACCGCCCTGATCTACCAGAACGCGACAGGTGTGCTTGGCGATCTCACTTACACTTACGACCGCGCCGGCAACCGCACCGGCGTAGGCGGCTCCTTCGCACGGACGCTGTTGCCTGATCCGGTGCCGAGCGCTGCCTATGATGCCGCCAATCGCCAGCAGACCTTCAGCGACAAGTCCATGACCTACGACGCGAATGGGAATCTCACGAGCGTCACCGATGCTGCCGGCGTGACGACCTTCACGTGGGATGCGCGGAATCGGCTGGTGGCCCTCAGCGGTCCTACCACGAGCGCCGACTTTGGGTACGATGCCTTCGGTCGTCGGGCGACCAAACAGATCAATGGCCAGCCCACCCAATACCTCTACGACGGCCTCGATATCATCCAGCAACTAGACCCAAGCGGCACAACGAACTACTTTCGGTCGCTCGCGATCGACGAGGCTTTCAGCTTCACCAATCGGGACGGCACCTACTTCTCCATTTACGACCCATTGGGGAGTACCTTAGCGGTTACAGATTCTACCGCGTCGCCCATAGTCCGGTATTCCTACGACCCTTTTGGCGCTACGTCTTCTACAAATCCAACCTTCCCAAACCCATTCCAATACACGAGCCGAGAAAATGATAGCGTGGTCGGCCTCTATTCGTACCGGGCACGCTACTACTTACCACTGCTTCATCGCTTCCTCGGTGAGGATCCAGTCGGGCTCTTCGGGGGCATAAACCTTTATCGGTATGTTCTGAACAACCCAATCTCATTTACCGACCCCTTAGGACTAGATGCAATAGTTGCCTTATACCCTGGAGTTCCTGACGCCCTCGGCAGAAGAGGATTCGGCCACATCGGGGTGGGCATCAATACGCCGCAGACAGTGGGTCACTATCCCTTAGAACGTTCTATAGCGGTGTGGGCGGGACAGGATGTACTTGGTACCGTTCGTCTTGATCCGCGACAGGCGATCCAGACGATTATGATTCCGACAAGCCCATCTCAGGAC
Source organism: Candidatus Methylomirabilis sp. (assembly GCA_002634395.1). Lineage (GTDB taxonomy): Bacteria > Methylomirabilota > Methylomirabilia > Methylomirabilales > Methylomirabilaceae > Methylomirabilis > Methylomirabilis tolerans. The sequence goes on along the minus strand of NSJM01000001.1, from coordinate 69,994 downwards.
GCCATAATGCAGCAGATTCTTAGCAACGCACTCGGCCAGCCCCGTCCCTATAATTTGTTCTCCCGAAATTGCGCGATCTTCGTAGAGGAGGTCTTGCGGGCGGGGGGATTGCAAGTACCTAACACGATACTTCCGAAGCAACTGTTCCGTCAGCTCAGAGAAACCTATGGTGAGCCCAGGCCATGAAGATGACTCGATTTGTGATGTATTGGACCTTGGCGGGCCTACTTATTCCTGTGGTTATATTCATCATCGCTCGGTATTTGTGGGACATTTTTGACTGGCCGTACCTTGGGGTTGTTCTCTGGCCAAGTTCTATTATGTTGATGGCGCTTGAGACGATTCACCAACGATGGTGGGAGCCGATTGTGGTCGTTGCGATCTCTGTTGGGAGTAATGTGGTTCTGTACTCGACGGTTGGCGGTGTGTTGTGGTTGCTCTGGCGACTGCTCGGTCGGCTATTCAAATAGTAAGAAGTAGTAAGGACAAGCTCATGAAGCGAAGATTGAGACCGTTTGCAGTTCTCTTGACGCTCCAGTTGATGCTGGGCCTGGCGGGCGGCGCGCGGGCGCAGGAGTCCGCGGTCCATTACGTCTATGACGACCTGGGGAGGCTGGTGGGGGTAGTGGATCAGGGGGGGAACGCGGCGACCTATACCTACGATGGGGTCGGCAACATCCTCGCCATCAGTCGCCACAATGTTGCTGACACCGCGGGACCGGTGGCTATCACGCTGGTGAGTCCCGATAGGGGGAAAGTCGGGACGGAGGTCTCGATCTTCGGCGGAGGCTTTAGCCCGGACTCCGCACAAAATACCGTGTTCTTCAGTGGGGCCATCGCGACCGTCAGCGCGGCCACGGCGAACAGCATCGCCACATCGGTCCCGCTGGGGGCGCTCACGGGGCCGATCACGGTAACCACACCGCTCGGCACTGCAACTTCTCCGGAGCCTTTTATGGTGCTGAGCGCCATCACGATCAGCCCTTCGAATGCCGTGCTGTTCACGAAGCAGGCGCAGCAGTTTACGGCAACGATGAGCGGTACGATTGCGGCCGTTATTACCTGGAACGTGAATGGAGTCGTGAGCGGCAATATGACTGTCGGAACGATCTCACCGACTGGGCTATATACAGCACCGGCGGTGGCCCCGTCGCCCGCCACCATCACGGTCATGGCGACGCGCACCGACGATCCGTCCCTCTTCGATTCGGCCACGGTGGTAATCGTTCAGGCGCCAGAGATCTTTGCCAGACCCGTGAGTGTTGCCCCTGCGGCCCTGACGTCCGCAATCGTGAACAACCTGATGGCGCGGCCCGTAAGCGTGGGATTTATCGCTCAAGGGTCAAGTGTGATCAACACACTCACTGCGCCACCAGTGAGCGTAGGATTTGTCACACCACCCCTCTCCACTCCGAGTACTCTTGCCGCACCCAACGTCAGTGTCGGCTTCGCGCCGCTGATCGGGCAGACAGTCTTTGTTCAGTCGTCACTTGTCGCGATCGCGCTTGAGCCGTTCATCGCCGCGGTCTTGCCATCCGTCGGCGCACGTGGGGTCGCCGGGCTCTCGGTGCTGATTAGTGGCGCTGGGTTCTCGGGTGCAACCGGAGTGACCTTCGAGTTGAATGGAGCGACTGACCCGAATCTGTCAGTGACGAACCTTGCCGTGAGCCCCGATGGCACTGAGGCGATGTTTACCCTCGCGATCACCTCAGGTGCTGTACCCGGGCCGAGAGCGGTACGCATTACGACGCCGACTGATACCTCTACGGCGACGGGGACGGGCTGGAATATGTTTACGGTGGAGTAACGAAGTTTCAAGTTTTGGGGTTCGGGTTTGTAAAGTCATAGAGCGAAGATCGATAAGCTGCAAGAGAGGAGGCAATAGCGATGACTGAGTTGATGGGAGTCCATCGAATACGAGGCCGTTGTGGGGCGAAGCTGGCGATCAGTGCTGTGGTGACAGCGATTGTCTTTTGGGGTGCATCAGCGATCGCGCAGACGTTCGATAGCGGGAGCACAGGCGCCGATGGGGTCTTCAACCCAACTTGTACCCCCACCCCGTGCACGGTGATGGTCCCCTTGCCCTTAAGTGGGACCTTTAACTTTACCACGATCAACATTCCGACTGGCGTCACCGTCAAGTTCATCCGAAACGCAACCAATACGTCAGTCACGATGCTGGCCAGCGGCACTGTGACGATCGCTGGAACCATCGATGGGAGTGGTGGGGCTGGAGCGAGTGTGGGAAATGGGACCACCATTGCCCCTAATGGCGGGCTGAGTGGGCCAGGCGGCTTCGACGGCGGTGATGGCGCGGATGGGATCAACTCAACCACAGGCGGAACAGGACTGGGGCCCGGTGGTGGGGAAGGTGGCAGGTTATGCAGCCCTTATTATCTCAGCGCGGGTGGCGGAAGCTTCGGCAGCGCTGGTGGCGGTGGCTCTTACGCCGCCGGATGCGTCTCGGCGACTTCCGGCCCCACGTACGGGACTAATTCTCTCGTTCCCCTCATCGGCGGATCCGGAGGTGGTGGAGGGAGCGCGTCCTTTGGGGTGACGGGTGCCGGTGGCGGTGGAGGGGGTGGTGCCTTATTGATTGCATCATCAGGGACGATTACATTCACGGGTACGCTCTTGGCTCGAGGAGGAAATGGCCCTGGCCCCGGCTATGCGGGTGGAGGCGGAAGCGGTGGGGCCATTCGTTTAGTTGCCACGAGCATCGGTGGGAATGAAGGCTCGATCAACGTCTCTGGTGGTACAGGAGGAAATGGTGGGAGTGGTGGCGCGGGCCGCATTCGCATCGAGTCGTACACCAGCACGGCGACGATCAACTTGGTGGGGGTACCGTCTATTGATCAGCCTGGGGTGCTCGCGCTACCCAATGTGCCGAGCTTGACGATTACATCGGTCGCAGGGGTGACGGCGCCAACCTCGCCAACCGGCTCGTTTACGAATCCGGATATCGCGATCCCTTTGGGCACGACGAATCCGATGACGGTCGCCTTGGCAGCGTCCAACATCCCGCTGGGTACGACAGTGACAGTAGTGGAAAAACCGATGAATGGCGCCGCGAGCTCAACGACCAGCACTCCCCTGACCGGGACGCTGGAGGCGTCCATGGCAACGGCGACCCTCACGATTCCTACCAATCAATCGAGCGTGATCAGCGCCTCGGCGACGTTCACGCTGGCCGCTCTTCCCGGCGTTGGCCCTGTCTTTGCCCAGGGTGAAGAAGTTGAGCGAGTGCGAGTGGAGGCGGTCATGGGCGGGGCACTGCAAGTCGCCTATATCACGAAATCGGGCCGCGAAGTACCGGCCTATGCGCTGTCGCGGGTGGCAACGGTGCGGGAAAATGGAGCGGGGCGCGTTGACGATTTGTAGTCGGACAGATTATGATGGTAACTATCCGATCCCATGAAACGTGGAACCGTCCTGCACTGGAGGGCACAATGATTGTCACGGCCAACAGGGTATCGATTACGAAGGGATACGAGCAGGAGTTTGAGAAGCGGTTCGAACAGCGCCTTGGAGCGGTTGACCGAATGCCGGGATTCATCCGAAACGAGGTCCTCCGGCCTCTTCAGGGTGATTGCTACGTGGTCCTAACCTATTGGGAGAGCGAGGCGGCGTTCGAGGCATGGATGCAGAGCGAATCGTTCAAGCAGGCCCATGCCAACCCGGCGCCCAAGGAGATGTTCGCAGGTCGAAGCGTCTTCGAGATGCACGAGGTTATCCAGGTATCGGAGAAAAAATCATAGCGGGTGGCAGCCGGGACACGATGCAGTATCACGCAAAGCGAACGATTGTCGGCGTTATCCCGGCACGGCTAGCCTCGACGAGGCTCCCCGGTAAGGTCCTTCGGCCGATCTGGGGCCGGCCGATGCTCTATCACGTCTTTGCGCGCGCGAGTCGATGCGGGTTGTTGAATGACCTGGTGGTGGCGACCGATTCGCAAGAGGTGTATGACTACTGCGTTGTGAATCAAATGAAGGTCCGTATGACCTCTGATCGCCATGCATCCGGGACCGACAGGATTCACGAGGTCATGCAGACATTATCGGCCGATATCTATGTCAATATCCAGGGTGATGAGCCGATGATCAGGCCGGCGCACCTTGAGGTCCTGTTGCAGCCGTTCCTGAAAGATCCTTCTGTCCAGGTCGGCACGGTAAAAACCCCTATCACGGCGGAGGAGGCGCACAACCCCAACTGCGTCAAGGTCGTAACGGATCTCGACGGAAGAGCGCTCTATTTCTCTCGCCATGCCATCCCCTACAACCGGGACCTGGCCGCAGACGCCGCTTACTTTAAGCATCTCGGCATCTATGCGTATACCGGATCGGCGCTCGAACGCTTTCACCAGCTTCTGCCGTCACCGTTGGAGCAGACAGAGAAGCTCGAACAGCTTCGGTTCCTGGAGCATGGCATACCGATCTCTGTCGTCGAGACCCCGTACGACACCATAGGGGTGGACACCGAAGAAGATCTCGCTCGCGTCGAGGCGTATTTTCGAGATCTCGATCTCTCAGAGCAGCTCTGAATAGCCGCCACGCCTCATTCGACACCTCGCTCAAACGTGTTGACCCCCAGAACAAGGCTTTGCGGGCGCTGGCGGAGATGGTCCGCGACGCTGATCTGAAGGATGCGAAGTTCGGTCGAGATGAGGCCAAGGGGATAGACGCAGTCCTAAAGGAGGCGAAACATGAAAGGGATTATGCCATTACGTCGTCACGTGTGTGGGCTCATCCTGAGTGGGTTCGGATGGTTCGGGCTGTTGTTGCTGACCGACTTGATTCAAGCGCGCCATGGCGGCGGACCGATGGCGGATGCCGCCGAGCTCACGGTCCACGAGGGCACACCCGTTACCAGCTTTGATTTCGAAAAGGGGGATCTGGGGAAGTGGAGGGTCCTCGAGGGTCAGTGGGCGGTTGAAGAGATGCCAGACGCTCCCAGCGGCAAGCGGGCGCTGATCCAGCGCGCTGACCGCAATGTCTTCAACGTTATCATCACGCCCGCCGGCGCTTTTTACAGAGTAGCTATCGACATCTCGGTGAAGTTCAAGCCGTTGTCCGGAAGCGAAGACGCATCAGGCGGCATCGTCTTTCGCTTCGCAGAAGGGAAGTACTACGTGGTCCGCGCACACGCCCGTGAGAACAACGTCCGGCTGTACTACTACGATGGCAACGAGCCGCACATGCTCGTCACGGCGAATGCGCAGCCTCTCGCCCTTCGGAGGTGGCACACCATAAGGGTCGTGGCCGTCGGCGATCAGATTCAGGGATGGCTTGATGGCCAGCTCCTCATCGATTATGAAGATATGCGTTCTTTGGTACGTACAGATCCGCGTTTGGAGGAGGGTGAGGTCGGCCTGTGGACCACGGCTGATTCTGTCACCGCTTTCGATGACTTCACGATTCGAGGGTACCGGGCCGCTCCATCGAAGTAATATCCATCAGGACCGTCGAGTCTTCTACTCGCCCATGACCTTTACGATGACCCGCTTCCTGCGCTGCCCATCGAACTCTGCGTAGTAGATCTGCTGCCACGGACCAAGATCCAACTGGCCGTCGGTCACGGGGACGATGACCTGGTGGTGCAGAAGAAGATTCTTCAGATGGGCGTCGCCGTTCGTCTCACCTGTCCGATGATGCCGGTAGTCGTCCCGATAAGGGGCCAGCCGTTCGAGCCACTCGTCGATATCCTGGATCAGCCCATCCTCGGCATCGTTGACATAGACGGAGGCGGTAATGTGCATCGCCGAGACCAGAATCATCCCCTCTCGGATCCCGCTCTTCTTCAGTGCGGCCTCGATCTGTCCGGTAATGTTGATATAGTCGCGTTCCCTCTCGGTATTAAAAGTCAGGTACTCGGTGAGAAATCTCATCGCGATCTATCGTCGCCAGCCGACGAAGCTTAACTGGTGGCCGCTCTTCCCTTCTTTCCGGTAGGAAAAGAAATCCGCGACGGAGCAGGCCGTGCAGGGACCGATCTTGCTGATCTGCGCTCCAGGAATGCCTGCGCCGAGAAGCTGGATCTCGTTCAGCGTCCTGAGATCAAGGCGACCCTTGCCCTCATGGTTGGGCCTCCATGCGCCCTTGAGTTCCTCTTTCCAGTTCGCTGCGATCTGCGCCGCGACCTCCGGTCCCACCTCGTAGCAGCAAGGACCGATGGATGGCCCCATCGCCACATGAAGCGCGGCGGGATCGATCCCATAGGCCTCTTTCATCGACGCGACCGTCCGTTGGGCGATGCCCGCAGCCGTCCCTCGCCAGCCGGCATGGACCGCGGCGGCAATCTTTCGAGCAGGCTCTACGAACAGGATCGGGACGCAGTCGGCCGCCATCACCCCCACGCAGAGGTTGGGCGCATCGGTCATCAGCCCATCCCCAACCCCAGCCAGTTTGCCGTCGCCGCGTGACACCTTTAGAACGGTATTCCCGTGGACTTGCCTAGCCGTGATAATGCTGATGTCGCGCAGGCCAAGCCCCAGCTTTAATTCACACCAGTTGGACTTGACGACGGCCGCATCGTCGTCGTTATCGGATGACAGGCGAAAGGCGGCGTTTGACGGCCGGCCCTGGCTGCTGACGCGGCCAAGAAAGCCGTGGATCAGGCCGTCGAATCGCTCCCAGTGCGGGACCTCCAGACGAAGAATTTTCATGGTGGTGCTATTCTAAGGAATCGTTGCAGGCGTGTCAAACTCCGGCGCTGGAGCAGGTCCACTTAGCGGGCAAGATTGTCACCTGCGATCCTGCGTAGTATACTATGGCTATATGAGACAAGCCCTTCTTATCGTTGATCACGGTAGTCGCCGCGAAGGATCAAACGACCTGCTCCGTAAGGTCGCCGGCCTGATGGGGGAGCAGTTCGGCCTGCGCATCGTTCACTACGCCCACATGGAGCTTGGGGAGCCGACCATCCACCAGGGGTTTGACGCCTGTGTCGCCGATGGGGCGGAAGAGGTGATCGTCCACCCGTACTTTCTTGCATCGGGCCATCATGTCGCCGTCGGCATTCCCGACCTTGTCAGGCAGGCAGCCGACCGACACCCCGGCATCACCTACCGAATTACCCAGCCGCTGGGCGTCCACCCGAAGATCGGCGAGGTGATCCTGGAACGGATCGCCGAATCGGATGGCGATGGGCCGATGGGCGCAACTCAATCGGAACGCGAGGTGTCCGACGAGGGCAAACGCGCTCATGGCCATACGCACCGCTCTGACGACTCGTTCCGATATTGCCCGCGGTGTGGGATGACGCTTAAACCTAGACGGCTGAAGCTGGACGGGCCGGAACTGCCGGCCTGTCAGAGCTGCTCATTCATCCAGTATCCTGACCCAAAGGTGGCGGCAGGCACCCTGTTTACGCTTGACGGTGGGATCGTACTGGTCCGACGGGCGATCTCCCCGGCATACGGCAAATGGGTCTTTCCAGGCGGCTTTGTCGATAAGGGCGAGCGGGTCGAGGCGGCGGCCGTTCGCGAAACGAAAGAGGAGGTCAACCTCGATGTCGAGATCGACCGGCTCCTGAATGTCTACTCCTATGAAGACTCAGGGGTCGTGATCGTCGCCTACGCGGCGCGCGTGATTGGTGGCGAGCTTGCCGCGAAGGACGAAGCGCTCGATGCGCAGGTCTTCCCTCCGACCCGGATTCCGTGGGAGGATCTGGCGTTCCGCAGCGCCCACGACGCCATAAAGGATTATCTCGCGCTGTACCCGAAGCCGGAGTAACACCCCATGCGGTACGACCACACCAGCATACGAAAACCCCCCACCCCCCCCTTTTTAGCAAAGGGGGGCAGATACTTCTCCTGTCCCCCGTCAGCAACGGGGGGACCAGATGTTCCCCTTTCCCCCTTTAGGAAAGAGGGATCGAAGGGGGTTTGTCTGAGGCTGACGGCTGAGTGCTGATTGCTATTTTCTAAGGAATAAGCATGGCCCGCATGCGCGATAATGGAAAAGACTATTACGCTACTCTCGGCGTCACGGAGCAGGCCACGGAAGAGGAGCTGCGAAAGGCGTACCGGCGGCTCGCGCTCCAGCACCATCCCGACAAGAATTCGGGAGATCCCGGGGCGGGGGAGCGGTTCAAGGCGATCAGCGAGGCGTATGCCGTCCTGATGGATCAGGGCAAGCGGCGGCAGTACGATGCCTTCCGCCAGGCCCAGGCTGGGGCCGGCACCGGCGGCAGCGGATTTCAGTACTCTCAGGAAGAGATCTTCCGGGATCTCTTCTCCAATCCTGCCATGTCGTCGATCTTTCAGGAAATGAACCGTGAGTTCGCCAGGGCCGGTATCCGATTCGACGACGCCTTCGTTCGTCAGGTCTTTTTCGGTAGCCGCGGATTTGTCTTTGGCGGCATCTTTATGGGTGCGCCGATCGGGGTGCTCAGACGACGCGCCTCGCGTATGGCGGTTGAGAAGGTCGGCTCTCAGCAGCCAGCGGACAGCTCTCAGCGAATACGGTCAGGAAGCTTGCTTTCCGCGATCGGTCGCGGGCTTAAGGCGGGCTTTAACCTGATGAAACGGTGGAGCGCCGGAGATTCGGACTCTTCAGAGTCTGCCGATGGAGGTCCGAATCTGCGGTATCATCTGACCATTACCGCTCAAGAGGCCGCCTCCGGCGTGCGCAAGCGCGTCAGCTTCATGCGGGGCGACCAGATCGAAGAGCTGATGGTGGCGATCCCTCCCGGCACCCGATCCGGGATCAGATTACGACTGAAAGGGAAAGGGCTTGAATGTCGGGATGGGACGTGCGGTGATCTCTATCTTCGGGTGACAGTCACATAGCCCAGGTGCAGGCTTGATCTCCGGTGGTCTTTCAATGGATGGAGCAGATTGAGACTGTGACAAGCGGCTACAGTGGTTCAATGACCGTATGACAATACGCACCAGGCTGATGCTCGGATTCGGGCTGGTGTGCCTTGCCCTGGTGGTGGCGCCGCTGACCATGTACATGGTACAAAGCAGCAGAGCGCTGCGATCGGCCGGCCTGAAGCATATCGGGATTGCACCGTCGAAGACGCTGCTGAGGATGGTGCAATTACAGCAACAGCACCGAGGGCTCTCAGCCGGTGTTCTGGGCGGCGACACGATGATGGAGGCACAACGCGCCGCCAAGCAAACCGAAACCGACAAGGCGGTTGAGGCGTTTGATGCGATCGTCACGTCCGACATCCATGATCCCGGACTCACCGCCGCCTGGCGCAGGGCGTTTGATGCCTGGATGCGGCTTGCGAACGGCGTCTCCTCGTGCTCGATCTCCGGTGAGGAGAGTTTTGCCGCCCATACGGCACTCATCAACGACAATCTGAAGCTGCTCGATCTGATGTTGGATTACTTCGGCCTCTCGTACGACCCAACCGGTCATGACTACCACCTCACCATGGCACTATTGGTTCACATGCCGACCCTCACCGAATTCCTCGGCCAGGCGCGGGCGCGCGGTATGCTCCTTTTAGCGGAGAAGCGCATTACCCTGGCGGATCGCACCGCGTTGATCGGTCTTATCAGCAATGTCGAGAGGCAACACGAGTACATGGAGCGCGAGTTAGACAAGGCGATGGCGCTGAACCCTCAGATGAAGACCCGTCTGAGCCATATCGCACAGGGAAGCATGATACTCGCGCAGAGGGCGGCATATGTGGCCAGAACCCAGGTGGTGGAAGCCGAGAAGCTGAGCTATTCGCCGACCGATTACTTTGCGATATTCACCCAGGCGATTGACGGGCAGTTCGCGCTGCTCGATCAAGCGATGATAGACCTGGAAGGGGCGCTACGGGCGCGCATTGGCGCGTTGCGGAATGGACAGGATATGACGATCGGTTTCATTGCACTGGTGATCGCCTTCGCGGTGTGGCTTGGGATCGTGATCGTTCGCGCGATCAAACAAGATATCGCCACGCTGCAACAGAGTGAGGAGGCGCAGCGACGCCACGCCGGCGAGCTCGAAGGCGTCGTCGATGAGCGGACGCGAGAGCTACGTACGGTCAACGTGCAGCTCGAGGCGGCCTCCCGTCATAAGTCAGAGTTCCTGGCCCATATGTCCCACGAGCTACGGACTCCGCTGAACGCGATCCTCGGCTTCTCGGAGCTCTTACAAAATCCGTTCTTCGGGCCGCTCAACGAGAAGCAAGCCCGCTATATGGACCACATCCACTCAAGCGGCAAGCACCTGCTCGTCCTTATCAACGGCCTCCTCGACCTCGCGAAGGTCGAAGCGGGCAAGCTTGAGCTGCACCCGGAGCCCTTCGCCATCGGCGACGCGCTGACGACCGCCATCGCCGATATCCGGCCGATGGCCGACCAAAAGCATTTGACCCTTACACTACACACGCAATCTACTCCGATTACCCTCACCGCTGACCCCATCCGATTCAAACAGATCGTCTATAACCTCCTCTCCAACGCCATCAAGTTCACCCCGGAAGGCGGCCTGGTCAAGGTCACCGCAAGGGCCGCGCCAAGTGTCGAACACCAAGTGCCGAGCTTAGAACCCGACACCCGAACCCCGAAACCCGAAACCCCGAGATCTCCTGATTACGTGGAGATTTCGGTTGCGGATACCGGAATTGGGATTACGGCAGAGGATATGCGCAAGCTCTTTCACCCTTTTACCCAACTGAACTCTACCCTCGCCAGGCAGCACCATGGGACAGGCCTTGGTCTTGCGCTTACGAAGCAGCTCGTCGAACTGCACGGGGGCAGTATCTGGACTGCTTCAGATGGCGTAGGCCGTGGGAGCACGTTCACGGTGCGCTTTCCACTGGTACCGCACGCGAGACCGGCGATGGAGGGTAGATGACACGGGATGCGATCCTGATCGTGGAGGACCACGAGGTGAGTCGCGAGCTGGCGGTAGCGCTCTTAACGGCGGCCGGCTATACCGTTCTGGAGGCCGAGGACGGTCGCGGCCTGCTCGATAGGGTCAAGCGCGAGCGCCCCAGCCTCATCCTCATGGACCTTCAACTCCCCCACATCGACGGCTTTACCCTCACCCGGCAGCTCAAGGCCGATGCTGAGACGTGTCAGATCCCGGTTCTGGCGGCAACTGCCTATGCCCAGCCGGAGCAAGAGATAAAGGCTCTGGAGGCCGGGTGCGTTGGCTACCTCACCAAACCTCTTGATGTCCAGACTCTTCTGAAGACCGTCGCGCGCCTACTGGACCACTGAGCGCACGATCTGGCGAGAGGGCATCGCCCACGTACGAAGCGCGCAACCTGCCGTATCGTTCTTACGGTGAAGGTGTTGTGTTGCGGGTTACCCTGCCGAGGAAACGGTTGAGGGTCTCCAGATAGGCCAGACCGCCGACCAGGTAGAGGTCGTTGTGGCGGGCGCCCTTGATGCCGTAAAACTCCTTCGGCTCTCTCGCGGCTTCAAAGAGGCGTTGCCCATGCTGGAACGGAACGATCTCATCGTTCTCACCGTGGACGATGAGAAGAGGAGCCCTGACCTGCTCGATTTTTGAGAGGGTGTCGTATCTGGTCTGCAGGAACGAACTGATCGGGAGGAAGGGGAGACTGACCTTTGCCATCTCGGGAATAGAGAGGAAGGGCGATTCTAAAATCAGAGCGGCGCAGTCATGCCGGGTCGCCATCTCGACTGCGACGGCGCTTCCGAGCGATTCGCCGAGGAAGATAATTTTGGTCGGGTCTACGTCCTTTCGGCCGCGCAGATACCGGATCGCCGCCTCAGCGTCCCGATAGGTGCCCTCCTCCGATGCCCGACCTTCACTCCGGCCATATTCGCGGTAGTCGAAGATAAAAATATTGGTTCCCAGCAGATTGTGGCGGAGCGTGATGTTATCCAGTCGATAACTGATATTGCCGCCGTTACCGTGTAACCAGAGAATCGTGAGGGGCGATCCGGTTCCGGGAATCCACCAACCATTCAGATTGAACCCGTCTGTTGTCTGAAAGTAGATCTCCTCATAGGCCAGACCTCGGTCGCGCGGCGTTGCCTCGATCCGCTTGTCAGGGAAGAAGACAAACCTGTTTTCCAGCGTCTCCACACATCCCCCGGCGAGGAAGAGGGTCAGCATCACAGCCGGCGCCAATCGTGTTGTCGCGGAGCCCGGGTGTGACCACGCCTTCTTCAAAATTTGGTCACGACGGCGACCAGCGTCAGCAGGGTAAACACGACCAGGCCCGCAAAGAGCCCCATGGCCTGCCCCATCCGGCCGCCCGCATTGAAGGCCTTGATCCGGCGCGAGGCGAGCAGCTCAATGACGATCAGGCCGATGACTAACGCGATCTTGGCTCTGAACCAGGGCAGGTGGAAGTTGACTTGGGCGGCATGGATCAGGAACCCTCCGGCCAGCAGGGTCATGACAGAGCCGGGGATCTCCATTATGAAATGGATCCTTCGCTGGATCTGGTAGAGCTGGGATCGTACGCCAACCTCGGCACCGGACGGAGCAGCATCGAGGAGGATCAGTCTGGCCGCTATGCCGCCGATCCAGAAGATAATCCCAACGAGATGGAGGGTTACCGCAATCTGGAATCCAAACATAGTCATCCCCTTTCACGCGCTTCGTGATGCTGCCGCGCCTGTTATCACGTCGTTGGTGATAATCTCAGTGGCATTAATGAACCCACAGGATAGGTCCATGGATTCTCACGCCAGCCCTAATTTAGCACAGTTACGCCTTATAAGGAAGCCGGCAGCTCTCAGCTCGGAAGAAGAAGAAAAGGATGGACAGTTAGACTGAGGGCTGAAGGAATGGGCTATACCTAAACAGCCTTCAGTCTAAACCCCTCACCGCTGACGGCTTTACATACACCTTGACCCAGTCCGATAGGCCCGCCTATACTAGTTGCAACCGACGGGGTGAAAGATGAAGCGATTTCAAGCTATTGCGAAGAGTCGTTTTGCGCTGCTGCGAAACCGACGGGCGGATATCGTCGCTCTTGCCGGCGACATATCCCCTATTTCTGTTGAGTGCTCAGCACTGACCGGTAGCCTGCAGTCCGTACTGCAAGAGAGCCATGCGGCCTCCGATCTGATCCCAGCCCTCAGGGGGTTCATCGCCGATGAGCAGGCCAGGATTCTTCAGATTCACCGGAATGGGGGAACCGGGCAGGAGGTAGTTCGATCCATCGCCACACTGACGGATGCGGTGGTGACCACACTGTTTCAACTGGCGGAGGCGGCCTGCGATCCGGGCCTCCGACGTGGCAGTGACGGGTGTGCGCTGATTGCGCTGGGCGGCTATGGCCGCCGGGAGATGAACCCGGCCTCCGACGTGGACCTCATGTTTGTCTACCCTCGCAGGGCCGATACCTATCTGAACGCGATCCTCCACCCGGTGTTAAGCACCCTCTGGGATATCGGGTTCGTTGTGGGGCATTGCTGCCGCTCCATCGATGACTGCGTGCGAATGGCCAGGACGGATCTGACCTCCCGCACCTCCATGATGGAGGCCCGATACCTTGCCGGCAAGCCGGAGATCTATCAGGCGTTCAGCGCCAAGTTGGAGCGGTCGGTCTTCTATAAGCAATCTGCCGCCTTCGTCAAGCGAAAGCTTCAGGAATTGCGTGAACGCCACTACCGGTACGGCGCGTCTATCTACGTGCAAGAGCCGCACATCAAGGAAGGTCCCGGGGGCCTGAGAGATCTTCACGCCGCCATCTGGATTGCCCGGATTACCCAGCGCGTGGGTACGTCGGCCGAATTGACGCAGAGGAGACTTCTCGGCCAGGAGGAGAGAGAACGGTGGGACCTCGCCTTGGATTTCATGCTCCGCTTGCGCAATGAACTCCATTACCTCTCTCGAGGCAAGAACGACGTGCTCTCGCTGTCCACGCAGGAACAGGTAGCGGCCAACCTGGGGTTCCTGGGCACGGCCGGATCTTACGGTGTTGAACAGTTCATGCAGCGGTACTATCTGGCCGCAAAGGATATCTTGCAGTTGTCGCAGCAATTGATCGTGCGCTGCACGCAAGGGAGGTCTCAGGTGGAGATGGTGATGCGGAAGCTGAGGGCTCGCGACATCGGCGACGATCTGACGGAGATCGATCGCTGCATCCATGTGATGCCGAAGAATCGAGGCCTGTTTCGAGAGGACCCTGTCCGGTTGTTGAAGGTCTTCTGGTATGCGCAGCAGATGGGATACACGTTGAGCCAGGAGATGAAGGACCACATCAGAGCTGAGACGCATCTCATCGATGATGGGGTGCGGCGATCGAGCCGAGCCCTGGGCTTCTTGCTGGCCATCCTTCGAGCGCCGAAGGGGGTGGCCGCGACGCTTCGGAGCATGCATGAACTTGGGGTGCTTGGGACCTACATCCCGGAATTCGCCAAGCTCACCCGTCTGGTCCAATTCGATTTTTATCACAGGTACACGGTGGATGAGCACACCTTCCTGGCCGTTGAAACCCTCGAACACCTGGATGAGATCTCAAGATTTTACGGTGAAGAGTTTCGTTCGATCGCGTCTGATGAGAAGCGATTGGAAATCCTCCGGTTGGCGCTCTTGCTTCATGACATCGGTAAAGGGGAAGGGCCTGACCATGCGTCCAAGGGGACCTCTTTGGTCGAGGCGATCCTGGCGCGGATGGGCATCCCGGAGCCGGATGCTGAAGCTATCCGCTTCTTGGTGGTGTGCCATCTGGAGATGTCGCATATCGCTCAGCACCTGGACCTCGACGATGAGGCCATCGTGATTGACTTTGCCAAAAAAGTACAGACGCTCGATCGCCTGAAGATGCTGTACCTGCTCACCTACGCCGACATCAAGGCGGTTGGGCCCGGTGTCTGGACCGAATGGAAAGGGACGTTGCTGTGGGAGCTGTACATCAAGACCCACACCATCCTCATCAGGGGCATCCCGGAGGATGAGGATGATCTGGCTCGCGCCGAGCGGGTCAAATCCCAGATCACCCAGGAACTGTCGCCGGAGTTCGGCGTGGAGGCGGTGAGAAGGCACTTGCAGGAGGCGCCCGTGCGGTACCTGTTGACAACCTCACTTCACAAGGTCGCTTCGCAGATGCGCTTGATCCAGCGCGTGCAACGGGGTGAAGAGGCGGCCAGCCAATGGACGGCATTCCCGTTGGCCGGCTACTCCGAGTTTACCCTCTGCGCCTACGGCCGCCACGGACGGTTTGCCCACGTCGTGGGGACACTCACCGCAAACGGGATTAACATTCTGAGCGCGCAGATTTTTACCCTGACAAGCGGGATGGTGATCCGACACTTCAGGGTCGACAATGGGGGTGGCGCGGCCATTGAGGACACTGCCGCCTGGGATCGGGTCGTCGCGGATCTGCGGGAAATCCTTGCGGGCAGGGTGGTTGTTCGTGATCTGATTAAGAGCCGCCGGAAAGAGGTTCTGATCCGGCCGATCCAGGCAGGCGCGGTGCCCCCGATTAAGGTGGAGTTTGACAACCTGGTTGCGGATACCTATACCGTCCTGGATGTTCGGACGCGGGATAGGCTGGGGCTCCTGTACCTTATTTCCAGCACGCTCTCGGATCTCGGCGTAGATCTGCGCTCTGCCAAAATCACGACCGAGGCCGAACAGGTCGTGGACGTCTTCTATGTTACCAATAAGGACGGAAGCAAGCTGATGGATGAAGGGCGGAGAGAACAGATCAGGCTGGCGCTGGAGTGCGCGCTGTCGGAGGGATTGAATTAAGGGCAGCCCTCAGGGATCAGCCATCAGTAAGGTAAGGAAAAGGCTGATAGCTGATAGCTGATCGCTGATATGAAGTTCACGGCCGCAGCAAAACTGTTCATCCTCTTCGGTGATCCTGTCGGGCATAGCCTCTCGCCGGCCATGCAGAATGCCGCACTCCAGGCGGCTGGAATCGATGGCCTCTATATTCCATGGCGGGTGAAGGGCGCCGATTTGCCGACCGCGTTCGAGTCGCTTCGCGGGATGGAAAACTTCGGTGGCGCGAATGTTACGCTTCCTCATAAGGAGCAGGCCGCCGCGTTGGTCGATACCCTGACACAAGAGGCCGCCTTGGTGGGTGCGGTCAACACGGTCGTTGCCAGAGACGGACATCTTCTTGGAGCTAATACCGACGGACAGGGATTTCTCCGATCGCTTCATGATGAGGCGGCCTTTCTCCCGCACGGGAAGTCCGCTGTGATCCTTGGAGCGGGTGGCGCGGCGCGGGCTATAGCCGTTAGCCTAGCGGAGGCCGGCGCTGAAGAGATCGTGATTGTCAACCGGACCATCGAGCGCGCGCAGTCGTTGGCAGAGTTTGTGAATCGAAAAATCAGGGCCTCGGCCATCGGACTGGGGCTTGATGATCCCCGAATTTCAGCCAAGGTGAGAGACTGTGCTCTGGTGGTCAATACCACATCGGTTGGTCTTACCCCTTCAGATCCTCCACCGATCAATCCGACCCTCCTTCGGCCCGGGGCACTGGTGTACGATCTGATCTACCGGCCACAAGAGACTGCGTTGCTGCGAGAGGCAAAGAAGCGGAGCTGTCGGGTCCTGGGAGGGCTAGGCATGTTGCTATATCAGGGCGCCCTGGCCTTCGAGCTGTGGACCGGGCAAAAGCCTTCAGAGGAGGTTATGCGGCAAGCCCTCGTTGCTGCGATTGCTAACTTATCAGAGGTATGTTAAACTAATGTTTTAGTGCGGATGACCACGTTGGCCGTGACGCGCCAGCCCTAGACAAGAAAGGATAGGTGCATGCCACCTGGACGATTGGGCGAGATGCTGGTGAGAGCCAACCTGATCACGTCTGAGCAGTTGCATGAGGCCTTTGCGCTGCAGAAGACTACCGGCCGGCGGATTGGATCGATTCTTGTCAAGCTCGGGTATGTCAGCGAGGAGCAGATCGCGTCTTATCTGGCACGCCAATATGGGGTGCCGCCCGTTGATCTGAGCAAGGGTACGATCAATCCCGCTATCCTGCAGCTTGTTCCTGCCGAAGTCGCTCGGAAGCACCTGCTTATCCCTCTGAGTCGGTCCGGAAATATCCTCACAGTTGCTATGGCAGATCCATCCGACATCGTTGCCATCGATGAAGTCAGATTTATTACCGGCCACAACGTACAACCGATGGTCGCTCTGGACACATCCATCCAGAATGCGCTCAACAGGTACTACGAGACTGCCGGTTTCGCTCGAAGCCTGGTGAGAGACTTTGAGCAAGGGGATCTGAACGTCGCCGAGCCGGATCAAGGGGGAATTGAGCTGGCCGAGCTGTATCGAGCCACCGAAGAGGCCCCGGTGGTGAAGCTGGTCAACCTTATCCTGACCGATGCGATCAACAAGGGCGCCTCGGATATTCACCTGGAGCCCTACGAAAAGGCGTTCCGAATTCGCTTCAGACTCGATGGCATCCTCTATGAGGTCATGTCGCCGCCCCCAACGCTGCGCGCTGCGGTGACCTCTCGTATTAAGATCATGGCGCGATTGGATATTGCTGAACGACGCATGCCTCAGGACGGGCGGATCAAGGTCAAGATGCGGGATCGGGAACTGGACCTTCGGATCTCTACAGTTCCGACGCTGTTCGGCGAGAAGGTGGTTATGCGACTATTGGACCGCGCGAGTCTCGAGTTGGACATGAGCAAGCTCGGATTCGATTCTGAGGCACTCGCCATGTTCAAGAAGGCTATCATGGCCCCGTACGGTATGATCCTGGTGACCGGCCCGACCGGGAGCGGGAAGACGACCACGCTGTATTCGGCGCTCAGCCGGCTCAACAGTATCGGTACCAACATTATGACGGCGGAAGACCCGATCGAGTACAACCTGACCGGGATCAACCAGACTCAGGCCAAGTCGGATATCGGCCTGACCTTTGCCGCCTTGCTCAGGTCATTTCTCCGACAAGACCCGGACATCATCATGGTAGGAGAGATCCGCGATTTCGAGACGGCCGAGATCGCGATCAAGGCCGCCCTGACCGGCCACCTGGTGCTAAGCACTATCCATACCAACGACGCGATCAGTACGGTGGGGCGACTGGTCAGTATGGGCGTGCCGCCGTATCTGGTGAGCGCCTCGCTCAACCTGCTGCTCGCTCAGCGTCTGGTCCGACGGCTCTGCGCGGAGTGCCGGGAGGAGGTCTCAATGCCCGTCTCCACCCTCGTGGACATCGGCTTCAGTCCGCAGGAGGCGACGACTGTGACCTGCTATCGGGGGAAGGGGTGCAACGCCTGTCGTGACACCGGCTATCGGGGCAGGATCGGGCTGTACGAGGTGGTGCTGCTCAACGAACAGATGCGGGAGGCGATCCTGGTTGGCGCCTCCGTCAGTGAGCTTCGTATGCTTCAAGCCAAGTACGGGATGAAGAGCCTGGGGGAGAGCGGCCTGCAAAAGATTCGGGAAGGCGTCACCACCGTCGAGGAGGTCGTTCGGGTCACGAGTTTGTTCTAAGAGCGGCTGACAGCTATTACCTGTCAGCCATCAACTTCCTGGCTAGCTGCTGATAGCTCAACGCTGAGGGCGTGAGTCATGAATCTGCACGAGATGTTGCGGGAGGTGGTTGATCGCGGCGCCTCCGATCTGCACCTGACCGCCGGCGTCCCGCCGATGTTGCGCCTGGATGGCCGGATCTCGCCTCTCGGAGATGTGCCGCTTGTCCCGGCAGAAACGAAAAGCCTGGTATATAGCGTCCTGACCGACGCCCAGAAACAGCAGTTTGAAGAAGAGCAAGAGCTCGATTTTTCTTTCGGCATCAAGGACTTAAGCAGGTTCCGGGCCAATGTCTATATG
Source organism: Candidatus Methylomirabilis sp. (assembly GCA_002634395.1). Taxonomy (GTDB): domain Bacteria; phylum Methylomirabilota; class Methylomirabilia; order Methylomirabilales; family Methylomirabilaceae; genus Methylomirabilis; species Methylomirabilis tolerans. The sequence continues at coordinate 51,311 of NSJM01000001.1, read as the reverse complement.
CAGCGAGGAGTCGTGGGGATGGCGATCCGGACCATCCCATGCACCATTCACCCCTTCGAAGAGTTGGGCCTCCCGAAGGTTGTGGCCGATCTCTGTGAGAAGCCAAAGGGGCTTATCCTTATCACCGGACCGACCGGTTCGGGAAAATCGACGACGCTGGCCACCATGATTGATAAGATCAACTCCGAGCGCCATGAGCATATCATGACCATCGAAGACCCCATCGAATTTCTGCACCCGCATAAAAGCTGCATCGTGAACCAGCGCGAGGTTCACTCCGACACCCGATCGTTTACGGAGGCGCTGAGAAGGATTCTGAGGCAGGACCCTGACAAGGTCCTCATCGGAGAGATGCGGGACCAGGAAACGATTGCCGCAGCTCTCACCATCGCAGAGACCGGGCACCTGACGTTCGCGACGTTGCACACCAACTCTGCAGTAGAATCCATCAACCGCATTATCGACGTCTTTCCCGCACATCAGCAGCCGCAAATCCGCGCCCAGCTCTCCTTCGTTCTGGAAGGAGTGCTCTGCCAGGCGCTTATCCCAAGGAGTAACGGCCGAGGGCGTGTACTCGCGTTGGAGATCATGATCCCGAACCCTGCTATCCGCAATCTGATTCGGGAAGACAAGATCCACCAGATCTACTCTACGATGCAAACCGGCCAGGAAAAATTCGGGATGCAGACAATGAATCAGTCGCTCCTTGGGCATTATTTGAGGCGGAACATCACCCTGGGAGAGGCGATGTTCAGGAGCCTGATGCCCGACGAACTGGCCCAGATGGTCCAGCGGGCACAGAAAAACAGGGTATAGGGTGCAGGGGTAGGGTTCAAAGTGCACGGTTCGAGATTCAAGGTGCAACGTTCAACGTGTCGAGGCTCTCAACTTTGAACTTTGAACCTTGAACGAGGTTGCTTATGCCGACCTTTGCCTATCGCGGACGAAGTCAAATGGGCCGGGTGGTTGCCGGGCGGATGGAGGCCAATACCACGGAGGCTGTGGTTGCGGCGCTCCGCCAACAACACATCTTTCCAATGTCCGTCAAGCTCCAACCGAAGTCGATTGAGTTGAAGCTTCCCGGATTCGGCAGGAGGGTGAAGGAGAAAGACCTGACTGTGTTCACCCGCCAGCTTGCCACCATGATCGACGCCGGACTCCCCCTGGTGCAGTGTCTGGAGACCTTGGCCTCCCAACAGCCAAATAAACGGTTCAAAAACACCCTCACCGAAATCAGGGCGGAGGTGGAAGGGGGTTCGACCTTTGCGACAGCTCTCAAACGCCATCCGACGGCATTTAATTCGTTGTATGTCAACATGGTCGAGGCGGGTGAGGCCGGGGGGCTGCTTGACACCATTCTGAGCCGTCTTGCGGTGTACATCGAGAAGGCGATGACCCTTCGGCGGAAGGTCAAAGGCGCCCTGATTTACCCCAGCACTATTGTGACGGTGGCCATCGCCGTCGTCATCTTTTTGCTGACCTTCGTGATTCCAACCTTTGCATCGTTCTTCGAGGGGCAGAAGGTCCCGCTTCCCCTGCCGACTCAAATTGTCATGGCAGCGAGTCGCTTCGTTCGGACCTATCTCCTGGCCGGCCTCGGCCTCTTCATCGCAGGGATCGTCGGCATCCGGTTCAGTTATAAGACAGAGAAGGGCAGGAGGGCCATCGATGGGTTATTTCTGCGGACCCCGATATTCGGAGCGATGCTCCGGAAAGTGGCCGTTGCGCGGTTCACGCGGACCCTGGGGACATTGATCGCGAGCGGGGTCCCCATCCTTGACGGACTGGATATCACGGCGAAAACTGCCGGCAACAAGGTTGTGGAAGAGGCAATTATGAAGACCCGTGAGAGCATCGCCGAAGGGAAGACCATCGCCGACCCGTTGAAGACGTCCAGAGTCTTTCCACCTATGGTCGTCCAGATGATCAGCGTCGGAGAGCAGACAGGAGCGCTGGACTCGATGCTGGAGAAGATCGCCGATTTTTACGATGCCGAGGTCGATCAAGCGGTCGCAAATCTGACCGCCATGCTTGAGCCGATACTGATGGTGTTCCTCGGGGTCGTCGTGGGCGGCATCGTCATAGCGATGTACTTGCCTATCTTCAAGTTGGTGACGGTGATTGCGAAATGAGGACTGCTGATAACTGATGGTCAATACAGAAACGCTGTCGACGGAAGAGGTCGCACTGAGGCGACAGATCAAGTGGCTGATCGGCCTCCGACTTCTTATTGCATTTCTGTTTTTGGGCGCAGCAGGCATCCTCGCCACCCGGGAACACCCCCTCTTCACGCTCGCCCCCCTTTTCGTCTTAATCGCTTGCACCTGCCTTCTCACCATTCTGTATCTTCTTGCGCTGAACCGTACCACGCAGTTGAGACGGCTCTGTGATCTGCAAATCTGGATCGACGTCGTCATGGTTACTGCCCTGGTGTACTATACCGGAGGAATCGAAAGCCTCTTCGCGTTTGTCTATATTTTTCCCGTCCTGGCCGCGGCCATCCTCCTGTCCAGACGGTCGAGCCTACTGCTCGCCGGCGGAAGCAGCATTCTCTACGGAATACTGATCAATCTCCAGCTTTATGGGTTCACGACGCGGGTACAGTCCCCCTCCGCGGGAGGCGCCGCACACGACCCCGTTTCTGCGCTCCTCCAGCTTTTTGTCAACAGCGCAGCCTTTTTTCTTGTGGCGCTCCTGGGCAGTCAGCTTGCCGAGCGGCTCAAAGAGACGCGCCGCGAGCTGGAAGAACAACGGATCGATCTCCGCAACCTCCGGACCCTTCACCGAGACATCGTTGAGAATATTCCGAGCGGGATCGTGACGCTGGATCTCGAGGGCAAGATCGCATCATTCAACCAGAGCGCGCAACGGATCGTCGGTCTCCCGGCGGATGAGATCCAAGGGCAGATCTGGAAAGACACAGCCTTTCGAGAGATCAAGACGCTGGAGGAGTTCTTCGCCGCGCCCACACCAACCTTCCGTGGATGCTCCCAAGAGCTTGCAATCCCAGGCCAGGATGGTCGGTCTGTCCCGATCGGGATCAACCTGACACCGTTACAGTCGTCTGATGGCAGACTCGTCGGTCTTGTCGGCATCTTTCAGGACCTGACGGAGCGGAAAATAACGGAGGCCAGGCTCCGTCAGGTCGACCGGCTTGGGGCGGCGGGACAACTGGCGGCCGGACTGGCGCATGAGGTGAGGAACCCATTGGCTGCGATTAGCGGCTGCATTGAGCTGATGCAGGAAGAAGGCGCGGCCAGCCCTCGACTGCTTGACATTGTCCTTCGCGAAGCCGAACGATTAAAATTGGTGACGGGGCAGTTTCTGGATTTCGCCAAGCCACCGCTGCGCTCGCAAAAGCAGTGCGATCTCGTGGCGCTGGTCACAGAGGCGGTCTCGCTCCTGGAAAAAAGTTGCGACAGTGTCCACCCGGTGACCTTTTCTATTCAGCGGGAGGCCGAGGAGGTCCTGGCTGCAGGCGACCCTGATCAGTTGAAACAGGCGCTCTGGAATCTTGGACTCAATGCGATCCAGTCCATGCAGAAGGGTGGACAGATCAGCTTTGCCATTCGCCGGCATGGATCGACAAACGGCAACGGCTGGGTGGGGATAGAATTGACTGACACAGGACGGGGGATCCCGCCGGAAGAGGTCGAACGGATCTTTGATCCCTTCTATACGACGAAGCCGGGCGGCACAGGCCTTGGACTTGCCATTACACGGAAGATTATTGATAATCTCGGCGGTCGGATCGAGGTGACCAGCCAGGAAGGTGGCGGGTCCACCTTTCGGGTCTTGCTCAAACAGGCTCCCGAATGAGTAGACTGTAGGTTGTAGGGGATTAGGCTGTTAGCGCGTTCCTACAGCCTAACAGCCTGTAGCCTTTCTACCTGAGCTGAGGAGTTACGTGATGGCTACAATATTGGTCGTTGATGACGAACAGGCGATACGTGAGTTCCTCACCGTCCTTCTGGAAAGTAAGGACCATCGTGTGATTGCTGCCTCTGACGGCGAGCAGGCGCTGAAGATCGTTGCGCATCAGCCGCCGGATCTGGTGATCTCTGATGTTCGAATGTCGAAGGTAGATGGGATCGGCCTTTTGACCGGCATACGGGAAACGCATCCGAATTTGCCGGTCATCATGATTACGGCGTACGCCTCCATGGATTCGACGATTCAGGCTATGCGACTCGGGGCTGACGACTATATCACCAAGCCATTCCGAATTGATGAGATCCGGCTGGTGGTGGAAAAGGCGCTGGCCCGGGCCCGACCGCATGGTCAGGCCTCTCAACCGGCAGTCATGGAGGAGGCGCAGCCCGCGGGGATCATCGGCCGCAGCCCGAAGATGGTCGAGCTCTATAAGCTGATCACTCGCATCGCCGACCTGGACAGCACGGTCCTCATCACCGGGGAGAGTGGAACAGGCAAGGAACTGGTGGCCAGAACTATCCACTGTACAAGCCCTCGATCCGACCGCCCGTTTCTGGCCATCAACTGTGGGGCCATACCCGAGCAACTGTTGGAGAGCGAGCTGTTCGGTCACGTGAAAGGGTCATTTACCGGAGCGGTCTCCCACAAGACCGGGCTGTTTGAGGTCGCCAATCATGGCACGGTCCTGTTGGATGAGATCGCCGAGATGAGCCCGGGACTGCAAGTCAAGCTCCTTCGATTCTTGCAGGAACGGACCTTCCGTCGGGTGGGCGGGACGGAGGATCTGGAGGTAGATGTCCGCCTTGTCGCCGCGACGAATAAGGATCTGACGAAGGCGATGGCCGATGGGGCGTTTCGGGAAGACCTGTTCTATCGGCTGAATGTGATCCCAATCCATCTGCCGCCGCTTCGCGAGCGAACGGAGGATATTCCTTTACTGGCCAACAGCCTGCTGGCCCAGTGTGTGCTTCACCAGCGGAGAGGTCCGACCTCGATCTCTCCAGAGGCGATGGAGATCCTGATGCGGCATAGCTGGCCGGGCAATGTGCGGGAGCTTGAAAATGTCATCGAGCGAGCCGTGGCCCTCGAGACGGCCGATCGGTTGACCCCGACTAGTATCCCCATGCAAGTGAAGACGGAGTACGAGGGCGACGGTCGGCAGGAACTATGGACCTTCACCCTTCCGCCCGATGGGATCGACATGGAAAATACGGTCTTTCGAATCGAGAAGGATCTGATGCTCCAGGCCCTCGAGCGCTCCGGATGGGTTCAGAGCAGGGCTGCAGAACTCCTCAACCTCACCTTTCGCGCTTTTCGCTACAAGATCAAAAAGTACGGCATATCTAAGGCCCGCTGACCCTTCCAGAATCGTCAGTCAACCGACATTTTTTGTCACCTCTCCTTGGCTCATAAATCCTCTATCGGTCTCCTCTGCCCTGATACTGCCGGCGGATCTTGATTTCATGCTCTCATAATCGGCCTATGCACATGATAGCAGTTGACTCTATATCTTGTGGTCTATCGGTGTCCATGAATACTACATCGTGGGGCTGCTGGTGTTATGTGCATAGGCCTGTCGGCCAAGTTCCCTTGGCTTTGTGACCAACAACAGTATCGAAGTCACGATGGCACGGTGCCTGCATAATAGAAAAACCACATGGTTGTTGTGGGGTCGGTGAACCTTAACAGTAACGGTCATGGAAAAGGAGAAGAGAGATGGAAAAGCTAAGAAAGAAGCTGATCGGGCGGAAGGGTGGGTTCACGTTGATTGAACTGTTGATGGTTGTGGCGATCATCGGTATCCTGGCGGCGATCGCCCTGCCGGTGTATGCCAATATTCAGGCTAAGGCCCGGGTGGGAAAGGCCCAAGCCGATATCAGGACACTTGCGTCGGCCATCGTGACCTATCAGGCCCATTGCGGGGTCCTGCCGCCTGTCGGCAATGCTGCGCAAAACTGTAATGCCGGGGTTGCTCCGGCTGACGGTTCTGGTGCTGCGCCTGGCGCCCTTGCCCTATCTCAAACCAATCTTCAGAATCAGGTGGCCGGCGCCTTCATCGCTGCCAACCCGAATGTACCGACAGGCTGGACCGGTTCTGCGCTGAACGGTAACTATCGCTACACCATTGCGAACACTGGAAGCACCTTTACAGTGTGTGCGACCGGTGACAACACCGGGGCCAGCACCGATGGTACCGTGAACTGTGCGGCTCCGGCTCCTTAATAGTATAGTAGGGGTTGGCTACAGGAGGGGGGGGGCTTCTCTATGGCCCTCCTCCTTTTGCTTTTTAGGCCCCTGCATAACTGCAGAGCCTATAGGGAACCCTGAAGGTTTACTTCGATGAGATCGTCACAGTCCAACCTGATCCACGCCCATGGCTTCAGCCTGGCTGAGCTGTTGGTCGTCATTGGGATTATTGGCATACTGGCCGTGGTTACCTTACCGGTCTTCGTCAATGTGCTTCAGACCCAGCAAGCAAGGGGAGCGGCACAGGAGTTGGTGACTCTGCTGAATCAGGCACGGCAACTGGCCATTACCGCCAACGGAAAATACCAGGTTGAGATCGATATCGATAACAATCGACTCCGTTTTGTCAGAACCAGCGGCGATGCTGCGCCGGGATGCAATCCGGGTAATCCAGCCAATCCGGTATGTATCGGGCCTGGAACGGATGCCGAAGGCTATAGAAGGCTTGAGAACCAGGCCAGGCTCTCCAGCACCAATGTCAATCCTACGTTTAACCATCTCGGCACCGGCGACAACGGTACGATTATAGTTGAGGATTCAAGGAGCAGTTCCAGCCTCAACGTTGTGATAAGCAGTATGGGACGGATACGAATATGCCCACCAGACTGTCCATGAAAAATAGATGCCACGGCTTCAGCCTTGTTGAGGTGCTGGTAGCCCTGGCTGTCCTGACGATTGCCGTACTCGGGGTTGGCGTCGCTATCGGAGTGCAGAGCGGCGGTACGGCGACGAGCCTTTCATCCGGCCTTGGGGCGGTCAGTCGTGCCGGCCTTCTATCAACCGCGGCATTTCTTGCTCAGGAGCGGCTGGAGCAGATCAAAAGGCTGAAGTACACACTGTCAAACGATCAGTTTGGGGCCGGTCAATATCCGACAGGCTTTTCTGATGAAGGGTTTGGGACGATGACGGGGTATCCGAACTTCAGCCGGCAGGCACGGTTCTGGACGGGTCCACCACAAGCCCCGGCTTCCAACATCAAGCTGGTGACAGTCACCGTCTTCTTCAATGCTCCCGGCGATAATGGCCTTCACCAGGAGAGCGTGACGGTCAGTACGTTGATTGCGGCCAGACCTCCTGAGTCTTGAGTAAAAATCATGATCATGCTGAAGCGTGGCAGCCAACCGGGTTATACCCTGGTCGAACTGCTTGTTACCATGGCCATCCTCGGTCTTGTGGCGTCCGCCGTCGCAGGCGTGTATCAGGTCTCCCAGCAGACCTATACCAGGGCCAGCTCCCTGGAGGCCGCGCAGGTGGGAGCGAGGGCCGGCCTGGATCGTATGGCAAACGAGCTCAGACTGATCGGCTCATACTGGGTTGGGGCGGATGACGCGGGTAACGCGATCACGGCCGCCACCTCTACCAGCATCACCTTTATGGCGAACGTTGATAACGTAGGCGCCCTGTCCGTAAGTAATGGCACTGAGGTGAAAGTCAGCACCACAGCGAGCGGGACGTCTGTGCCGTTAAGCATATCGGCATCGGATACCGCCGATGCCTTCAAGGTCTATACAGGTTCAGGTTCGGCCCTGAACGATTGGATCTATATCGCCAACGCCGGCATGCGGGAGGTCAAGCAGATAGAGTCTATAAGCGGTAGTACTCTTACCCTTGCATCGGCCCTCCGCTCACCCTATCCCGTGCCGCCAGATACTAATGTCCAGAACGTTCTTGTCCGTGACATCAAGACCATTACCTACGCCAGAAATGCGACTGCCACTTCTACGTGCCCCGCTTTGACCTGTCTCACCAGGAAGCAGGGCGGAGACAACGCCGATCCTATTGTTAGTAATGTGTCGGGCCTGACCTTCACCTATTACGGTACCACTGGATCGAGACTTCCCCTCGGTCAGGATCAGAATCCTCCTCCTTGTCCCGCACCTGGCCCCAATCCAGATCCGAACCTTATCAGGGAGATCCGGATCGACCTCAAAGTTCGGGGCGCAGATGGCAGCCCACGCTGCATGATCACCAGGGTCAGGCCAAGGAGCCTGCCATGGTGAAGTGGAAGATCGTGACAACAAGGCGGCGTCTAAAGGTTGGAGATGACCGAGGGCTTATCCTGCCGCTTGCGCTTTTGGTAACGGTCATCCTTGGCATATTGGCGGCTGCCATTCTGTCTATCGGAGGCTCGGAAGCGCAGATTGCGTCAAACCACCTGCGCGCTATCCAGGCCGACTTTCTGGCCGAGGCCGGACTGGAGCATGCCTTTAACTGGTTGCTGGCTGACACGGGGCGCATGACAAACCCCACCCCCATTAGCGGGCAGTTAGCCACAGGAAACTACAATGTTTTGTACCAGGCGGCGGGAACGAACACTGTCAGAGTGGTTTCAACCGGCACCACTATTGGAGGGGCCCAACAGATTCGGAGGGCCATCATGAGCACTTTTTTTCACTCCGATAACGCCATCAGGACCAACGGCCCGCTGACTATTCAGGGTAGCACAGAGGTCGAAGGCACGACGGAATTGAACGGGCAATGCGGGAGCGTTCATACCAATAGCAATCTTGAGCTGGACGGCAGCAAGGTTACAATTACCGGCTCCGCTACCGCCAACGGCGCCTATACGGTTACCGGCAGCCCAAGTGTTGGTCCCGGCAGCGGAGGCGCCAAACCGAAAGAGACGATACCGGCCATCAATCCGACTGATTTCCTGAACACCGCGACGGCGACGCTGTCGGCAGACCACCTATTTCAGATGAAGGCGAACGGTCAGGTGCTCGACGGTAGCGGCGGCCAGATCGCAGACCTCGCAGACCCGGACTTCGGAGACACGTATTGTGGATGGAAGTACACCGCTGGTCCCTCCGCTGAGTGGGAAGTGCGTAGCGGCAGCGGCACACCCTGCAACGGTACATTCTATTTCGAGGGAAACGCGACGGTGACAAGCAGTCCGGGTTCTACCTCCACGCCGTGGAAAACCACCATTATTGCAACCGGTGATGTGATCGTCTCGGGCAATCCGACCATAGGGGCCGACGCTGCCTATACCGTGCAAGATACCCTGTTTGTTGCGGGCCGTGATGCCAAAATCAGCGGCACCCCAAGCAATGCGTACAACGGGCTGATCGCGGCCCATGAGCAGTTCGCGATAAGCGGCACTCCGACCATTAACGGATTCATCATTGGTGAAGACAAAAGTGCGATCAGCAGCACCGTGACATCCAACACCGTCAGCGGCAATCCAACGATCAACTACAATTGCGGTCTCAATCCGCCTCTTCAAAGTCCGCTCCAGATCCTGTCCTGGGGACTGTAGGCCCTGTCGTTACAGCTTTAGGGTTGGTAACCAGCCGAGGAACTGCTATCCTACAGAGCGTGCCGATAGTCGGAACTTTTATGACCACACAATAGGGGGGTCAGCCGCCATTGCCGGGCAATCTCTCACTGGAAAGCTTATTGGCCATCTTGAGCATCCCCCTGGGGCTCGTAGTCGGAAGTTTCTTGAATGTCTGTATATGGCGTATCCCGCGCGACGAAAGCCTCGTCTTTCCTGGGTCGCGTTGTCCCGCGTGTAATGGTTCGATCGGGTGGTATGACAACATACCGCTTTTTAGTTTTATGTTGCTTGGTGGCAGATGCCGCAGGTGCAAGGCGTCAATCCACTGGCGGTATCCACTTGTAGAGGGACTGACCGCCGGTCTTTACCTTATTACGGTATTACACTTCGGCTTCAATATCCGAACAGTATTCCTCCTTCTTTTCCTCTCGGTACTGGTGGTAATCACTTTTATTGATTTGGATCATGGTATCATTCCTCATATCCTCAGCCTTCCCGCCATACCGATTGGTCTCGTCGCAAGTATCCTGACCTCCGATCCGCCTCCGCTTGAAGCCGTAACGGGAGCGTTTGTCGGCGCCGGACTGGTGTACCTGGTTGCAGTGTATGCGGAGGCGGCCTTTCAGCAGGAGAGCATGGGTGGCGGCGATGTGAATCTTCTCAGCATGATTGGCGCCTTCCTTGGTTGGCGCCTCATGCTTGTATCGTTTGGCTTCGCGGTCGTCTCCGGCGCCTGTCTGTCGCTGGGACTGATCGCAGCCGGAGTGTTGTCGCGGAAAGACCGGATCCCATTCGGACCGTTTTTGGCCCTCGGCGCGGTCGTTGCCCTGTTTGGTGGAAATCAGTTGATCGACTGGTACGTCAGACTGTTCAGATGATGCGCCTGTCCCTGTTATTTCCTGGATTCCGGCTCGCGTCCGCTATGCGGGCTTGGCCGGAATGACGTCAGGACATATACAACGAATTTCAGAAACAGGTCCCTAGTGGCTGATCGCTGATCATGGAGCAGTTGATCGAGGAATATTTGAGGTTTCTGGCGGTCGAGCGTGGGCTGGCAGAAAACAGCCTGGCCGCGTATGGAAGGGATCTGCGCCGGACAGCCGGCTACTTCAAGCAGGCCGGGGCCGGCTCTTTCCAGGAGGTCAGCCGCGGACACGTCGCGCGTCTACTCTTGACGCTCCGAGAAGAGGGGCTAGCGCCTCGTACAGTCTCGCGCCATACCTCGTCGCTGCGCGGTCTGTACCGGTACCTGCTGGCGCAGGGTTATGCGAAAGAGGATCCCACAGCGCATCTGGAATCCCCGAGCCCATGGGTGCGTCTCCCCGGAGTGCTGAGTCAAGAGGAGGTGAAGCGGCTGCTGGCGGCGCCGCCTACCAGTAACACGCTGGGTCTTCGTGACAAAGCGATGCTGGAGCTGCTGTACGCGGCCGGTCTTCGCGTGTCGGAGTTGGTAACCCTCCGATTGTCTGATGTGGACCTGGAGGTAGGCTACGTACGCTGCCAAGGAAAGGGTGGGAAGGACCGGGTGGTTCCGTTAGGGCGCGATGCCCAGACGGCTGTTCGCGGGTACCTTGCCGACTCAAGACCGCACCTTCAAAGAGGACGGTCAAGCCCTGTGCTGTTCTTGAGCCGCCTTGGGTGGCCGCTGACGCGCCAAGGTTTCTGGAAGCTCCTCCGCGCGTATGCGACAGCGGCGGGAATCGACCGACGAGTGACTCCTCACACGCTTCGCCATTCTTTTGCCACGCACCTCCTTGAGGGCGGTGCCGACTTGCGAGCGGTCCAGGCGATGTTGGGCCATGCCGATATCTCCACGACACAGATCTACACGCACGTCTCCAGGGCGCACCTGAAGTCGATTTATGATCGCTATCACCCCCGGGCGTAAAGGCAGGATTTAGGGTATAGGGTTTGAGGGGTGCGAAGTGCGTAGGGGCGCTGCTTGCTGCGCCCAGTGCGCGAGGTATCCATGAGGCTTCCTCACTTCCGAGATCTGGACGCTGCCAGCAGAGACGCGCTTGAGGCGGCGCGTGTGGCGGCCGCCCCTTCGCCGATCTATGCGGTCGGCGGCTATGTGCGGGATCTCCTTCTTGGCCAGGGCAATGTTGATATCGATCTGGTAGTTGAGGGCGATGCCATTGCTGTCGCCAAGCGTCTGGCGCACTCCCTCAAGGCGGTGGTGGCGCCTCACCCCAGATTCGGGACCGCCCATCTGCGCCTTCCTGAAGGGAGAACGCTCGATCTTGCCACCGCCAGGTCGGAGCAATACCCGCATGCTGCCGCACTGCCGGAGGTTCAACCTGCCCCACTCCTTGCCGATCTGCTTCGGCGAGATTTCAGCATCAATGCCATGGCTGCCCGCATCGACCATCATCGGTTCGGGCCATTGATCGATCCACTGGGAGGGCTGCGAGATCTGGAATGTGGCCGGATCAGAGTCTTGCACGAGCGGAGCTTTATCGACGACCCCACCCGGCTTTTCAGGACCGCGCGATTTGAGGGCCGATACCGGTTTGTTATTGCTCGGAGTAGCTTGGGGTTGATGAAGGCCGCAGTGCAAGGGGGAGCGATCAGGAATCTAGCCGGCTTGAGAATCTTCAGGGAGCTCCACCTGATTGCGAAGGAGCCATCCGCACCCCGCATTATCAGACGTCTCAGGAACCTGGGCGTGTTGACGGCCATTCATCCAAAGTGTACTCTCCCTGCTGCTGCCCTCGGTCTACTCGATCGCGTGTGGCAGATTCTTGCTCGGGCTCCATCTATGCCGTCGCTGGAGGGAGCAGCAGGAGGTGAGGCATTGCTTCTGGGAACGCTCTATCTTCTGCATCCAAAGACGGTTGTTGCTGTCCTTAAAAGGCTTACCCCGCCCCACCGAGTTGCCGAAAAGCTTGCGACCGATTACACGGCATGTCGACACGTTGTGCGAAAGCTGACACGCGCCGTCGATCTTCGCCAAAGCCGGATCGCCCGGCTTCTCGATCCACTCTCACCCGAGGCCAGGATCGTGCTCCTGGCTTGGCTTGTGAAGGGGCCGTCGCGAGAGGCGGTCTCCAAATACCTCACGACTTCATGGAGTATTGTCCCGTTGCTAAAAGGGGGGGACTTACATCGATTGGGGTTGAAGCCGGGCCCCATCTACCGGCGGGCCCTGGCCGCCCTGCGCACGGCCAAGCTGGATGGGCGCCTCCCCACCAAGGAGGATGAGGCCTCGTTTGTTCTTCATCGCTTCGTCAGGGGGCGCCTTCAGCATTGACAAGGAGGGTTGCCTTTGTTACGGTAAACCCTGTCAAGGCCGGTTACCGGGTGGAAAGTATCTCGTGAAAAAATGTTCGATGTGACGCAGTTCATACTAAGTTTAAGCGTGAGGCTGCCGGCTATCCTGGCAGCTTTGACGTTTCACGAGTATGCCCACGGATGGGTTGCCGACAAGCGGGGTGATCCGACTGCGCGATTGTCAGGTCGCCTCACCTTTAACCCCATCGCCCACCTCGATCCGGTCGGAACCCTGGCCCTGATCTTCACGCCAGTGGGCTGGGCCAAGCCGATTCCGGTGAATTTCGATAACCTCCGACATCCGAGGCGCGACATGGTCCTGGTGGCGGCTGCCGGGCCTGGCGCGAACCTCATCCTTGCCTCCGTGTGCGCCTGGTCGCTTCGGCTGTTTGACGGGACGGCCGGGGTAGATGAGCCCGCCTGGTGGCTTTCGTGGCTCACGCCGGTCTATCATATGTTGCACTGGAGCGTACTGATCAACGTGGCGCTGGCCGTCTTTAACCTAATTCCCCTGCTGCCACTCGATGGCGGCCGCGTCATGACCGGCCTCCTGCCGCCGCGTCAGGCTGCCTCGTATGGCAGACTTGAGCGGTATGGCTTTGTCATTCTGATGGTTCTGATCTTCAGTGGGGCGGTCGATCAGCTGATCTGGCCGCCCATCGCGCTTGTTGCCGGTCTGTTGCTCGGCGCGTAAGTACAGGAGGAGTGCGACAGTCGATGTCGAAGGGCCGAGTCTTGAGTGGGATGAGACCGACGGGGCGCCTTCACCTTGGCCACCTGTTCGGGGCCCTGGATAACTGGCGCCGGCTACAGGAAGCGTATGAGTGCTACTTCTTTGTGGCCGACTGGCATGCGCTCACGACCGAGTACGCAGAAACGAAGGGTATCCGGGAGAATATTCGCGAGATGGTCCTGGATATGTTGGCGGCCGGGATCGACCCCGCAAAGGCGACTCTCTTCCTGCAGTCTCGGCTTCATGAACATGCGGAGTTGTACCTGTTGCTGTCGATGATCACGCCGGTCCCATGGCTGGAGCGTAACCCAACATACAAGGAGCAGCAGCAGGAGCTGACCACGAAAGACCTCAGCACTTATGGGTTTTTGGGGTACCCGGTCCTGATGGCCTCGGACATTCTGATCTACAAGGCCGATCACGTGCCGGTCGGCATCGATCAGGTGCCACATTTGGAATTGGCCAGGGAGATCGCGCGTCGATTCAACTATCTGTATGGGGAAGTCCTTGCTATACCCGAGGCGCTCCTGACCGAGTTTCCAAAGGTTCCGGGCACCGATGGCCGCAAGATGAGCAAAAGTTACGGCAATGCCGTTTATCTGTCCGATTCCCCCGAGCAGGTAATCGCAAAGATTAGACCGATGGTGACGGATCCAGCCAGGGTGCGCCGGCGCGATCCCGGTAATCCCGATGTTTGCCCGGTGTTCGACCTGCATAAGATCTTCACACCCAAGGCGGAGCGGGACACCGTCATCGATCCCGGATGCCGGACAGCCGGGATCGGTTGTCTGGACTGTAAAGGGGTTCTCCTGCAGCACATGCTTCCGGTCCTCCAGCCCATTTACGATCGGCGTCAGGATCTGGCGAAGAGCCCGGAGATTGTTCAGGAGGTTCTTGAGGACGGATGGGCCAGGGCCAAGAAGGTTGCAGGTGAGACCCTGTTAGAGGTCAAGACTGCAATGCATATGTAGTACCGCGTTCAACGTGCAAAGTTCAATGTTCAACGTTAAGTACCTAACCTTGAACCTTGAACGTCGAACCTTGAACCGTGAACATTTTTTGAGAGGCAACAATGCTAGATCGCTCAATTCCAGAGGGGCTGACGTTCGACGACGTGCTCCTGGTCCCTGCCAAATCCGAGGTCCTACCACGGGATGTGGAAGTGAGTACGCTTCTCACCAGACATCTCAGCATCAATATCCCGGTTGTCAGTGCCGCGATGGATACGGTAACCGAGGCTCCGATGGCGATTGCGTTAGCCAGGGAGGGGGGAATAGGCATGATCCACCGGGCCTTCCCTCCGGATCGGCAGGCTATTGAAGTAGACAAGGTCAAGAAGTCCGAGAGCGGGATGATCGTTGACCCAATCACAGTCTCTCCGGATCAGAAGCTGTCTGATGCCCTGAGACTGATGCAACGCTATCGGATCTCCGGCCTCCCCGTGACGCAGAACGGCAGATTGGTCGGTATTCTGACCAACCGCGATATCCGCTTTGAGACCAAGCTTGACCTGCAGATCTTCCAGGTGATGACCAAAGATCGGCTCATTACGGCGCCGATCGGCACCAGTTTGGAAGAGGCAAAGGAGATCCTGCATCGGAACCGGATCGAGAAGCTGCTGGTGGTAGATGATGCATTCAATCTCCGCGGTCTTATCACTATCAAGGATATTGAAAAGAAGATCAAGTACCCGAATGCCTGCAAGGATGGACTGGGGCGACTGCGCGTAGGTGCGGCGGTCGGCGTGGCCGAAGAGACGCCGGAACGGGTAGACGCGTTGGTGAAAGCCGGTGTCGATGTCCTGGTGGTGGATACTGCCCACGGTCACAGCAGTGGGGTGGTAGAGACGGTAGCCACGATCAAGCGGTGTTACCCCGATACCGAGGTGATTGCCGGAAACATCGCAACGGCCGAAGGAGCCGAGGAGTTGATTAGGGCAGGGGCCGACGGCCTGAAGGTCGGGATCGGCCCGGGCTCCATCTGCACGACCCGAGTGGTCGCCGGAGCAGGAGTCCCGCAGATCACAGCCATCGCCGAATGCGCCAAAATCGCCGACCGACATGGTGTCCCAATTATTGCCGATGGCGGCATCAAGTTCTCGGGCGACATGACCAAGGCGATTGCGGCCGGAGCGCATGTCGTGATGCTTGGGGGCCTACTGGCGGGGACCGAGGAGAGCCCTGGTGAGACGATCATTTTTCAGGGGCGGACTTACAAGGTCTACCGGGGCATGGGTTCGTTGGGCGCCATGCAGCGTGGTGGAAGAGATCGGTACGGCCAGGAAGCTGAAACAGAAGAAAACAAGCTTGTTCCCGAGGGGATTGAGGGACGCGTTCCCTATAAAGGGACTCTGGCCGGCAGCATTTATCAACTGATTGGGGGGCTCAAAGCCGGCATGGGCTACAGCGGTTGCCAGACCATCGAGGAGCTTCGCCAGAAGGGCCGCTTTATCCGGATTACTTCCGCAGGGCTCCGCGAGAGCCACGTGCATGACGTCATCATCACGAAAGAAGCGCCGAACTACCGGCTGGACTGAAGCGCGTGTATCGCGTCTATAGCGTTCATTGCGTTGACGCGTTCATATCCTTTTCCAAGCATCTACTCCTCCACGCTCGAATGGACCGATCAGGCCCACCATAGACGCAAGAGACGCAACAACGCAACCAACGCGTGAGTGCATGCATAAAATCCTGATCCTTGACTTCGGCTCGCAGTACACGCAGTTGATCGCCCGCCGCGTCCGTGAATTGGGTGTCTACTGTGAGATCCACCCGTTCAACCTGCCTCTAGACGGCATCAAGTCTTTTAATCCAAAAGGGATCATCCTCTCCGGTAGTCCGGCTAGCGTCTACCAACCGGCTGCTCCCCTCTGCCGGCGCGAGGTGATCGAACAGGATGTGCCGGTCCTGGGGATCTGCTACGGGATGGGGGTTATCGGGCACTTTCATGGCGCTATCACGACTCGATCGGTCTATCGGGAATATGGCCGGGCATTCCTTACGATCGATGATGACTCCGATCTCTTCTCCGGCCTTGAAGGCGGGTTAACTGTCTGGATGAGCCATGGGGATAAGCTTGAGGAGATCCCCGACACGTTCCGTCGTCTCGCCCACACGGCCAATGCGCCGTTTGCCGCGATCCGCCATCGGCAGCAACCGCTCTTTGCGGTCCAGTTTCACCCTGAAGTTGCCCACACTGACAACGGGAAGGCGATCCTCGGCAACTTCCTGTTCAGGGTCTGCGGCTGCACGCCGGATTGGGAGATGCATTCCTTTGCCGAGATGGCCATCGATAAGATTCAGCGTCAAGTTGGAGATCGGCATGTCCTCTGTGCGCTGAGTGGGGGGGTCGATTCTTCGGTCGCCGCGCTGCTGGTCCATCAGGCGATCGGTCCGAAGCTCACCTGTGTCTTCGTCGATAACGGCCTGCTTCGGAAAGACGAAGAGGCTCAAGTTCTTCAGGCCATGGGTGAGCACCTGGGTCTGCACCTGATCTCGGTCGATGCGGCGGAGCGATTCCTCACCCGGCTCAAAGGGGTCATCGACCCAGAAGAGAAACGGAAGATCATCGGCGCTGAGTTCATCGCCGTCTTTGAGGAAGAATCACGGAGGTTGGGACGGTTCGATTTTCTTGCTCAGGGTACATTATATCCGGATGTGATCGAAAGCGTGTCGGTCCAGGGGCCTTCGGCTACGATCAAATCCCACCACAACGTAGGAGGGCTACCGGAGCAGTTCGATTTTGAGTTGCTCGAGCCGCTACGGGAGCTGTTTAAGGATGAGGTGCGAGAGCTTGGAAGGGAACTCGGCCTGCCGGATGCTATTCTCTGGCGGCAGCCGTTCCCAGGACCAGGCCTGGCCGTCCGGATCATCGGCGAGGTGACGAAGGCCCGGCTGGACTTGCTCAGAGAGGCCGATGCCATCGTCGAGGCGGAGGTGGCAAAGGCGGAGGTGGGCCGCGAATTGTGGCAGGCGTTTGCGGTCCTGTTGCCGATCAAAACGGTGGGGGTCATGGGCGATGAGCGCACCTATGAGCACGTCATCGCCATTCGGGCCGTCACCAGCCTCGACGGGATGACGGCCGACTGGGCGCGCCTGCCGCATGACCTGCTCCAGGCGATCAGCAGCCGGATCGTGAGCGAGGTCAAGGGCGTCAACCGCGTCGTCTACGACATCTCCTCGAAGCCTCCGAGCACCATCGAGTGGGAATAAAAATAGGGTCTAGGGTGTAGGGTGTAGGGTATAGACGAAGGCAAAAGACCACCAGTAGCGACACCCTGTACCCTAGCTCTCAATGAGGCCTAAGTGGTTCGGATTAACATCACGATTGAGGAGCACTCGCTAAAGGCCATCGACCGGGCGGCAGCGAAAGAGGGTTGGAACCGGAGCGCTTTCTTGCGCCACACCGTCGAAGGTTATTTCGCGCTGGAGGAGGCCAGGAAACGGCGACGGCGTGCCATGGAGAAGGCTGTCACGATCTAGGATGCGATCCGGGCGAAAACGAAACCCTGGGACGCCATCGGCTTTATCAGGAAGATGCGGACCGCCAGTCGCTGATGGATTCGGTTCTCGATGCCTCCGTGGTCGCCAAATGGTTCGTGCATCCACCGGAAGACGATCTCGATGCTGCCTTGGAAATCCGGCGTAGAGTTGTTGAAGCAGAGCTCGATCTCATCGTACCCGACCTTCTCTTCTACGAGCTTGCTAACGTCTTGCGCTATCAGCCCCAACTTGGGGCCGAAGAAGTGGCCGGCGCCCTTGATTCTTTGGAGACAATGGAGTGGGACGTCCGACCATTTTCTTACTCTCTTGGGAAAGAAGCTGTTCGACTTGCCAAGGCTGTCGAGATTACCGCCTACGACGCCTACTTCATCGTATTTGCGGAGACCTTCGAGTGTCCCATCTTGACAGCAGATCGACGTTGTTATGCTCGTGTTCGTGACAGGCCTTTAGTCAAGCTCTTGCGGGCGTGGGGCGGAACCGCAGGGTAGCCCAGCTACCGGTCGGCCCATCGGCAAGGCACAGTCGCTCCTTGCGATCTGAAGTGGTTGACAACAGAAGTAAGCCTGGCAGACTGGCGGGAAAGGGATTACGGATGCATGAGATCGTGCGAAGCCGGAAGGAAGTCTTCGAACGTCTGAAATCAGCCGAGATCGCAATCCGTGCGTTGGGGGTTCGGCGGCTCGCGCTCTTTGGATCGTTTGTTCGAGAAACGGCGTCGCTTGAAAGTGATGTCGATGTTCTCGTCGAGTTCGAACCAGAATAGAAAACATACGATAGGTTTCTCGATCTCTCGGAACTCTTGGAGCGCCTGCTTGGACGCCGGGTTGAGATCGTAACGACCGAGTCGCTGAGCCTCTATCTGGGCGCTTATATCCTTTCTGAGGCTAGAGATGTCATTCGAGCCGCTTGAGGCTAATGTGGAAACCACGCGGCGGAGCTTAAGTGTAGGACACCACCTCTAAACCCTATACCCTGCGCCTTGGTTTTCAGGAGAATCATGCATCATTCTGATTTCGTTCATCTGCACGTTCATACCCAGTATAGCCTCCTGGATGGGGCCTGCTCCCTGGAGACGCTGGTGGCCAAGGCGAAGGAGTACAAGATGCCCGCCTTGGCGGTCACGGATCACGGCAATCTCTTCGGGGCGATCGACTTTTACACCCTCGCGATGAAGGAGGGGATAAAGCCGATCATCGGCAGTGAGGTGTACATTGCCCCCGGCAGCCGTTTTGAGAGGTCCAATCAGGACAGCGGCTATGAGGGCGCCAGCCACATCACCCTGCTGGCCAAGGACCTGGTTGGTTATAAGAATCTCATCAAACTGGTATCGGCCGGCTATCTGGAGGGGTTCTACTACAAGCCGCGAATCGATAGGGAGTTGTTTGCCCAGCATTGTCAGGGACTGATTGCCCTCTCCGGCTGCCTGAACAGTGAGGCGGCCAAGGCATTGCTGGATGGCGACGAGGGTCGGGCGAAGGAGACCGTCAGTTGGTACATGGAGGCGCTGGGGCGTGAGAACTACTTTTTGGAGGTGCAGGACCACGGGATAGCGGAGCAACGGAAGGTTACTGAGGGGGTCCTTCGACTCGCCAAGGCCTTTGATCTGCCGATTGTTGCCACCAACGACCTGCACTATCCCAGCAAAGAAGATGCTCGTGCCCACGAGGTCCTGCTCTGCATCCAGACTGGGAAGACGATTCAGGATAAGGATCGTTGGCGCTTTTCCACAGATCAGTTCTACTTCAAATCGGCGGCGGAGATGAAGCAGATCTTTGCCGAACTGCCGGAGGCGGTCAAGAATAGCATTACTGTGGCCGAGCGGTGCAACCTCCAGCTCCAGTTCGGGCAGCTCCGCCTACCCAAGTACCAGGTACCCGATGGGCACACCCTGGAGACCTATCTGGCCTATCTGGCCTGGGAGGGGCTGAAGGTCCGATACCCGGATGCGAACGCCGAGGTTGAGGCGCGACTGAAGTATGAGTTGGAGGTCATCCAAAAGACCGGCTTCGCCGGTTACTTCCTGGTGGTCTGGGACTTCATCAAGTTCGCCAAGGATCGAGGGATCTCGATCGGCCCCGGCCGCGGGTCCGCAGCCGCCTCGCTGATCGCCTATTGCCTCAACATCACGAACATCGATCCGCTTCGGTACGGCCTGATTTTTGAACGATTCCTGAACCCGGAACGGATCAGCATGCCGGATATGGACATCGACTTCAGCGACGACCGGCGGGACGAGGTAATCGACTATGTGACCAGGAAGTATGGATCCGACAACGTGGCCCAGATCATCACGTTCGGAACGATGGGGGCCAAGGCGGTCATTCGGGATGTCGGTCGCGGTCTTGGGATGCCCTATGCCGAGGTAGACAAGATCGCCAAGATGGTTCCCAACCGGATCAATATCAGCCTGGACGAGGCGATTGCCGAGAGCCCACCGCTGACCGAGGCGGTACAGAGCCGGACAGAGGTGGAGGAGCTGTGGCGGATCGCCAAGTGTCTGGAGGGGCTGACACGGCATGCCTCAACCCACGCGGCGGGTGTCGTCATTTCCGGCGACCCGCTCACCGAGCATGTTCCGCTCTACAAAGATCCAAAGTCCGGCAGCAAGCCGACGACCCAGTACGCCATGAAGGCCATCGAGAAGATCGGCCTGTTGAAGGTTGATTTCCTGGGTCTGCGGACGCTGACGGTCATCGCAAACACCATAGAACTGATTGCGTCGGGACGCGGGCACAGGATCAAGATCGAAGAGCTCCCCCTCGATGATCCGGCGGTCTTTTCTCTGCTCAGCGAGGCGCGGACCTTCGGGGTATTTCAACTGGAATCCTCGGGGATGCGGGATCTGATGCGGCGCCTGAAGCCGGAACGGCTGGAGGATGTCATCGCCCTCGTGGCGCTCTACCGACCCGGACCGATGGTCATGATCGATGACTTCATCAACCGCAAGAACGGGAAGGTCAAGATCAGTTACGACCACCCGTTGATGGAGGCGATTCTGAAAGAGACCTACGGGATCATGGTCTACCAGGAACAGGTGATGCGGATCGCCTCGGATCTCGCCGGCTTCTCGATGGGAGAAGCGGATGTGCTGCGCAAGGCGATGGGTAAGAAAGACCCGGAGATGATGGATCAACAGCGCAAGAAGTTCGTCGACGGGGCGAAGGAGAAAAAGATCCTGGCACGGACCGCACAAAAGATCTTTGACAAGATGGCTCCCTTTGCGGGGTATGCCTTCAATAAACCCCACGCGACCTCTTACGCCCTCTTAGCCTATCAGACCGCCTATCTGAAGGCCCATTACCCGGTTGAGTTCATGGCGGCCCTCCTGACCTCAGAGATGGCGAACACTGACAAGATCGTCACGTACATCGACGAGTGCAAGCAGATGGGGATTACGGTCCTGCCGCCGGATGTCAACGAATCGGAGAGCAGCTTTGCGGTCACGGGGGAGCAGATTCGATTCGGGCTGGTTGCCATCAAGAACGTCGGTGAGACAGCTATCCAGTCGATACTGGCCACACGACGGGATAAGGGTCCTTTCCGGTCCCTCTTTGACTTCTGCGAGCGAGTAGATCTGCGTCTGGTCAATAAACGGGTGGTTGAGAGTCTGATCAAGTGCGGGGCATTTGACTCCCTTGGGGCGGCGAGGGCCCAGCTCATGGCCGTGGCGGATAAGGCGATGGAAGCCGGCGCCGGCGCGCAGCGGGAGCGGGTCCAAGGCCAAGTCTCACTGTTGGATGTCTTAGAGGCGAAGGGTGGGCTCAGCCACCAGATGGGGGCACTGCCGGCCATCCCGGAGTGGGCGCCACATCGACGCTTGGCCGCCGAAAAGGAGACGTTGGGCTTCTACGTCACCGGCCACCCGCTGGCCGATTATCGCGATGTTATCGCAAAGGTGGCGGCTGTCCCCACTGATCGTCTTGCGGCCTGCCAGGACAAAGAGACAGTCACGCTCTGCGCTATCGTGATCGCCATCAAAGAGATCACGACAAAGAACGGAGAGCGAATGGCCTTCGTCACGCTAGAAGATATGGCCGGGACGGTGGAGGCGGTGGCATTCCCTGAGCTGTACAAGGCGAACCTGCTCCACCTGGTGAAGGGTACGGCTATCCTGGTCAAGGGACAGGTGGATGTGGGTGAAGAGGTGGTCAAATTGCTCTTGGCAGAAGTGAGCCCTCTCGCGAACGCCAGACGCAACGGAAAGTCGATGGTGGAGATCACCGTAGAGGAGGCACACCTGTCCGACCCACGGCTGGAGCAGTTGAAAAGCCTGTTGTTGAGATTCCCGGGATCCGTTCCTGTCAGGCTCCATCTGAGCGTTGCGCCAGGCGCCCAGGTGACCATTGCCGCCTCGCCGGACATGACCGTCGCAGCGAACGAACAGCTCAGACAAGAGGTAGAGGCTCTGCTGGGTCCGGGAACGATAACCGGCGCGTGATCGTGAAAATCCTACCACCAACAATCCGGTGATTATGATAATCCGGCCGGCCTGCCTCGTCCACAATCCAGCTTTCAGCCGAGCTTCTTATGGAATCGGAGAATGCTTGTCGTGATCAGGATCGCCCCGATGGCGGTGAGGACCAGCAGGTGAGTCCAGAGATAGGAGATCCCGATCCCCTTCAGCATGATCCCCCGGACAATCTCCACGTAATAGGTGAGAGGAATCACATACGCAATACTCTTGGCTAAGGGCGGCATTCCCTCGATCGGGAAGAGCACGCCGGAGAGATAGACCGACGGAACAAAGATGAAATACGCGAGCTGCATGGCCTGATGCTGGCTCCTGGCGATAGTGGATAACAGGATGCCGAGACCCAAGGTCCCCATGATGAAGAACAGAGACAGAAAGTACAGAAGGGGCAAACTGCCGCGTATCGGGATATCAAAGAACCAGACGCCGAACACGAGGGCGAATGTCATCTGCGCATAGGCGATGACGACATTCGGCACAATCTTCCCGATCATCAACTCCCAGCGGCGCAGCGGGCTGACGATCAGCGCCTCGAGCGTTCCGCGCTCACGCTCCCGTACTACGACCATCGCAACGATGGTGATGGTGGTTTGCATCAGGATGAAGCTCAGCAGGCCCGGAATAATGAAGATGGCGCTCACGAGGTCCGGGTTATACCAGGCCCGGACTCGGACATCCAGTGGAGTCGGGGGTGTGACCCGACCGGCGCTCCGCTGGAGCGTTTCTGACGCGATCTTGAGCGAACCGACCTGACCGATGGCGTTGGCCGCGTTGATGGCTGATGTCGCCACCAGCGGGTCTGAGGCGTCCACAATTACCTGGATCTGAGCCACGCGCTGCTGTCGCAGCGAGCGGGCATAGTCAGGAGGCAGGATAATCCCAACCTTTGCGCTGCCGCCGTCGATGAGGTATGTGATCCGTTCATAGCTGTCCACATGATAGTCGAGGTTGAAATACTGAGAATTGGTAAACGCATGGAGGAGATCTCGACTCTCAGGCGTCCGGGACTGATCGAGGACAGCAGTCGGCATATGCTTGACGTCGGTATTGATGGCCCAGCCGATGATGCCGAGGACCATCATCGGCATAAACAGCATCATCCCCAGCGTAAAGCGGTCGCGCCACATCTGGATAAACTCCTTGCGGATCATACCGAGCAGACGTGACCTCATATCCCGCCCTCCCGCATTCGCTTGAGTTGCGCCCGGAGGGAGCGCCGGTCGACCAGACCGACGAATGAGACAAAGATATCCTCGATCGACGGGGTCGCCGCCTCAACCCGGTTGACCTTGAGCTGCTCACCGATCAGGCGGGTCTCCACCTCAGTGGGTGACAGGCTCCTGTCCTCCGTGACAACGTGGATCGTGTTCCCGAATCGGACGACCTCCGCCACGCCGGGAAGTGTTTCAAGGAATATCGTGGCCTCCCGCATCGGCTGGCATTCGATCTCGATGACCTGGCCTTTGAGGGCATTCGCCTTGATCTCCTCACGACTGCCCTGGGCTGCAATCCGACCCTGGTAGATAAATCCCAGACTGTCGCAGTGCTCCGCCTCATCCATGTAGTGGGTGGTGGCCACGATGGTGATCCCCTCCTCGGAGAGTCGGTAGATCAGGTCCCAAAAGTTGCGGCGGGAGACCGGGTCAACCCCTGCGGTCGGCTCATCCAGGAAGAGCAACTCCGGCTTATGAATGATACTGCACCCTAGGGCCAGTCGTTGCTTCCAGCCGCCTGACAGATGGGCTGCCAGCGTGTCCTCACGTCCGGTCAGATCGGCCATCTGGATCATCTGCTCAATTCGGGCCTTCTTGATCCCATTCGGGACCGAGTAGAGGCTGGCGTAGAAGTCGAGGTTTTCCCTGACGGTCAGGTCTTCGTACAGGCTGAACCGTTGGGACATGTAGCCGATCTTCTCCTTAATTCGCTCCGGCTCCGCGGTGATTTCGTGGCCTAGCACATACCCTGTCCCTTCCGTCGGGTCCATGAGGCCGCAGAGCATCCGGATGGTGGTGGACTTCCCGGCCCCGTTGGGACCGAGGAATCCATAGATCTCACCTCTCTTAATCTTCAGGTCTACATGGTCTACGGCGACGATCTTGCCGAATCGCTTGGTCAGACCTTTGGTAATGATGGCGTAGTGATCGAAGTCGAACTCAGCCATTAAGGGGACTCCAACGGGCGGACGGTCGACGGCTGGTTCGCTTTATCCCGTCGCCTCTTACCTTGATCTCGGCATCGGCCGGCATCCCTGGCTTCAGCAGGCGCTCGCGGTTGTCCAGGCTAATCTTAACCCCGAAGACCAGGTTCACACGCTCCTTCTTGGTCTGGACCGTGCGGGGGGTAAATTCGGCCTTCGAGCTGATCTCGATCACCTTCCCTTCGAAGCGCCGATTCGGAAATGAATCGACAGTGACCGCCGCGGCCTGGCCGATGCTCACCAATCCAATCTCCGACTCCGGGATGTAGACGCGAAGCCACAGATCATCCGGATCAATGAGGATCAGGATGGGAAAGCCGGGATTGACGACCTCTCCTTGTTCGGCCCGCTTAGTGAGGGCAATGGCAGCGAGGGGCGCCAGGATGGTGCTGTCGCGAAGTCGGACCTGGGCCATGTGAAGCGCCGCCTTCGCCCGATCGCGTTCGTGGCGGGCCGCCTCAATCACCTCCGATCGAGGCCCGATCCTCACCAGCGCATATCGTTCTTGCACTGCCTTGACCTGGCTCTGCGCGATCTCGACGCTGTTCTTGGCGCGATCTCGCTCTTGCGCTGAGATGGCCCCTTCTTTGAAAAGGGTATCAAATCGGCTCCAATCGTCTCTCGCCAGCTTCAGGGTATCCTCGGCCTGCTGCAGGTTGGCGCGGGCCTCTTCGATTTCCTGGAGGCGCGAGCCGGCGAGCTGCTCCTTGAGCTGCGCCTCGGCTCTGGCCAGTGCCGCCTGCTGTTGCGCTACCTCTGCCTCGATTTCTGACGTGTCGAGTCGAGCAATGACTTGATTTGCCTGGACCTGGTCCCCTTCCTTCACCAGGAGTTGAGCGAGACGACCAGGCAGTTTCGAGCTGACCTCGACCTCGGTAGCCTCGATAGTTCCGTTGGCCACCAAATCCTCGCCACCCCCCTTTTCGCGGACTAGCTCCCAGCCGACGAAGAGCGCCGCACCAGCCAGTGCCAGTAGCGCTACCACTAGTGCTATCTTCCGCTTCTGTTCCACGCATACCTCCGACGGTCTATTGGCCTAGACTCTAGCCCTGCCATTGCGAGCCGGGCGAAGCAATCTCGCCATTGTCCAGATTGGTCTCTGTGTAAAGGCAGGGCTTGCCCTGCCTTTGGGGGGCACAGCCAGCAGCACGCCCTACACACAAACCCTATCCGCGGCAAAAGTCTTCACCTTGATATGTTTGGACCGTTCTGCCACCCGGGCCGCATCATACTGAAACTGTAACCGCATCCATCCGTCCGGCGTACCGCCAAATGCCTTGGCCAGGCGAATAGCCATGTCCCACGACAGGTCAGCATTCTCGTTCACCAGATTACTCAACGCAGACCGCGACACACCAAGGATCTTCGCCCCTTCGGTTACGCTCAACCCATGTGGCTCCAGACAGTCCACGCGCACCGAAAAGCCCGGATGGGGCGGATTCTTCATTTTCAAAGCCTTCATCGCGTTCTCCTTTTCAATGGTAGTCCTCTAAATTCACCTCTAGCGCATCCCCCTCCTCAAATCGAAAGGTAATTCGCCGGTTTGCCCTCACCGTTACGCCCCACTCCCCTTTTCGACTTCCTTGCAACGGATGAAGTCTGTAGGAATGGATGTTCATGTCCTCAATCACCTCCGCTTGGTGTAACCGCGCCAGTATAGCTTTAATCCGGTCCACCATATCCGGCGGAAGCTTTCGGGGATCCTCCTCCTCGAAAAACCTTTTAAGCCCCCGGTGCCTGAAGCTCACTATCATGTTTTAAGTGTAGCGTGTCGCGCATCACTGGTCAACATCATTGGCTTCAACGGCCCCTTTTTCCATAAACCCGGAAAAGGCAACAAGGGTCCCTGCCGGGAATCGTGTGGGTATGGCAGGAGCCGGAACGGCCTTCGCCAAAGGAGCGGGGACCCACCAAGTCGCGGCCGGAAAGGAATACGGAAACTGATCGAGCCTACGAGGGAATTCCCGAAGGCTGCCGCCCGGCAGCGACCGGTACGGTCGCTCCGAGAGGCGGGAGAGAGACGGCCTCCTGCCATACCCGGGAGCGCATCGGTATATCGTTTACCCACACAAGATCCGGAAGAAGCCGCATTTATCCTTTGCCGATGAGCTTCTTGAAACCGGCCTCGTCGAGGATCGGGACGCCGAGGCGTTTGGCATCGTCGAACTTGCTGCCGGGGTCTGTGCCGACGACGACGTAGTCGGTCTTCTTGCTGACCGATGAGGTCACGCGACCACCAGCCTGAACGATCAGTTCTTTGGCCTCGTCGCGGGCTAAGCTCTCCAGCCCGCCGGTCAGAACGAACGTCTTGCCTGCCAAGGGCCGCAGTCCAGCCACAATCCCTTCTTCCTTCATGCTGACACCCACTTCTCGCAACTGCTCGATCTGGCGGTGGTTCTCCGGCTGGCGGAAGTAGAGCGCCACACTCTGCGCAATGCGGGGGCCGATCCCGTAGATCTCGGCCAGCTCCTCCTCCGGCGCCTGCTCCAGCCGATCCATCGAGCCGTAATGCTGAGCGAGGATCGCTGCCACATGTTCGCCCACATACCGGATTCCCAGCGCGAATAACAAGCGACTCAGCCCGCGTCCCTTGCTGCCTTGGATCGCGTTATACAGGTTCGTCGCCGACTTCTGTGCCAGTCGTTCAAGCTCGGCGAGGGTAGCCACATCAAGTCGATACAAATCAGCGAACTCCCTGACCAGTGTCCGATCGACAAGCTGTTCCACCACAGCCTCGCCAAGATGCTCGATGTCCATCGCCCGTCTCGCGCCGAAGTGCAGCAGCGACTCTTTCAGCCGGGCCGAGCAGGCGGAGTTGGTGCAGCGGCTGACGACCTCGCCTTCTGGTCGGAAGGCCTCGGCGCCACAGACAGGGCACCGGGTGGGAAAGTGGAACGACGTACTGTGAGACGGCCGCTTTTCTTGTATCACCCGCAGAATATGCGGAATCACATCCCCGGCCCGCTCGATCAGGACGGTGTCCCCCTCGCGAATATCGAGGCGCTCGATCTCATCGGCATTGTGCAGCGTCGCCCGGCTGATCGTGGCACCGGCGATCTCTACGGGATCGAGCAGGGCGGTTGGCGTGAGCGCCCCTGTCCGGCCCACGTTGACGTCGATCTTTTTGATGACACTGGTTGCCTGCCGTGCTGGAAACTTGTAGGCGACGGCCCACCTGGGGTGGTGGGTGGTCGAGCCGAGCCGCCGTTGCTGCTCGATCGCATCGACCTTGACCACGACACCGTCGCAGTCGCACCCGATCTCATCTCGGGCGGCCTCGATCTCAAGATAAGCCTGAATGGCGCCCTCGATATTGGCGCAGCGACGGCGATATCGTTCCAGCGTGTTCTTGCGGTCTTTGGAATCGAGTAGAAATCCCGACTCGAGCAACTGCTCCATAGTCCGCCAATGGTCGGTAAACGGATCAGGTTCGGCGTAGCTGACACCATAGATGAAGATATCAAGCGGGCGGCTTGCGGTAATCCGCGGGTCTTTCTGGCGAACTGAACCGGCTGCGGCGTTCCTGGGATTGGCGAATGGCTCTTCGCCTTCCGCCTCCAGTCCTCGATTCAACTTTTCAAACGCTTGACGCCACATAAAGACCTCGCCGCGCACCTCCAGGATGTCACACTTGGCTAACGGCTCGTGCAGACGACGGGGGATACCTCTGACCGTCATCAGGTTGTGCGTCACATCCTCGCCGTATCGCCCATCCCCTCGTGTGGCGCCCCGCACCAGCCGCCCGCCCTCATACAGCAGGGCTACACCAAGCCCGTCGACCTTCGGCTCAACAACATAGGTGAACCGCTCGCCGGGGAGCGCCCGCTTGATGCGGGCCTCGAACTCCCGAAGTTCGTCGGCATTGTAGGCGTTATCCAGTGAGAGCATCGCCGCCTTGTGCTGAACTGAAGCAAATCCTTCGACGGGCCGGCCGCCAACACGTTGGGTGGGAGAATCGGGCGTAATCAGCTCGGGATGTTGCGTCTCAAGCGTTTGCAGGCGTTGATAAAGCTCGTCGAACTCGGCATCGGTGATCTCCGGGCGGTCCAGCACATAGTACAGGTATTCGTGGCGGCGAATGAGCCGTCGCAGATCCTCAGTCTGTGCGTAAAGCGTAGTGATATCTAGCATAGCTCACGATGTATAACCACTATAACTCTTTATAAATAGAGGGGTTTCACGCTGTTACTCTCAGCCTATTGGTAGCAGACTTTATGTAGCGAGGCAAGGTAATTCGGCCCTTAAACCCTTGCCGAGGTGGGCTGTCTAATCAGGCAAACAACGACAACAATCACAACAGGAGGGAACGATCATGAAACAGTATCTGTCGAAACTAGTCGTCATGGCGCTCGTGATCGGTGGATTGGTTGCCATCACTCGCCCGGCTCTGGCATGGGTCCGAGTTGGGATCAACGTCGGGGTTCCGTACCCGGTCGTCGTCACCCGCGTTCCTGTTGTGGCGCCAGCTCCAGGATGGCGTATGCGACCTGTGCCTGTCTATTCTCAACCTGTCTGGATGCCCGGACACTTCACCCGGTGGGGTGCCTGGGTCCCAGGCCACTGGCGGTAAACGTTTCCTGCTCTGCCTGACCTCCTCCCCTCCCTCCGACCGCTGAGGGACTGACCATCCGGTGAGTCCCTCAGCGGTTTTCTTATCCGTCCGGGTACGCTGTTCGTCACCTTGACATTCGTGCACTTCTTCTGTAGGGTGGTTTCTGTAGATGATGGTCACCTATGTTGGCGAGTGCAATGGTCGAAGCCGGACTCCTACAACAACTTGAAGAGCTGGCAGAGCGGCTTGGCGTCAAGGTCCTCTACGAGAGCTTGGATCAGCAGGAGTTCGTCGTGAGAAGCGGGACCTGTCTGCTGCGAGGACAACTTGTGGCGATCATCGATCATCGCCTGACTTTGGGCGATCGAATACGGGTCCTGGCCGATTGTCTGTCACGGTTCGATCTTTCCACCGTCTATCTGGTTCCGGCTGTCCGCGAATTGATTGACGCGCGACGAGCTGCGCCGCCTGCGACATAGTCGGCGCGGCTGAGCCTCCGCGCGACAAATACCTCGTTACCGGGATGATGGGAGCGTTAGGAATGGCGCCATGAACGAGCAAGATCTCGCAAAATACGCCAGCCAGCTATACTCCAGGGTTCCGCTGCTGGGCCCTCGGTTGCGCCGGGAGGCGTGCCGTAAGTTAGCCGAAGATTCTTCATCTGGCGCCGTACCGTATCTGATCGAGGCCCTCCGTTCAGAAGACTCAGATGTACGCTTGACGGCCGACGCCGCGCTACGCGCGCTTAAGGATGCGGCGGCCATCGATATCTTGTGTGTCCTGTGGGCGAAGGGGCGTGACGAGCAACTGGGCCGTATCGTTGCCGAGCGTCGCTATGTCGCCCGCAAGCCGGTTGAGGTGCGTGTACTGTCAGCCTTGAAAGCCAACCGACCAGAGCTGGCCGGTGAGAGCGAGGCGGCGGTCAGGCCCCTGATGGATGCAGAGAACGATCGGGATCAGGAGATTGCGAAGTGTGCCAAAGCGGCCCTGCGCATGCTCACGAATACGGGTGCCGTAGATGCGCTCTGTGAGTTCGCCATCGCCGATCCCGATGGAGCCGTGGCAGCCGTCGTCAAGGAGGTGGGTTATCAGCCTCAACGCATCGGCCGCCGCTGTGTGCTGCTTCTGCTGACGGGGCAGCTCCAACACTACTTTGACCTCGATGTCGAGCTTCAGCATCTCCGTGTAGAATACCGGGCCGGCGACGAGAGGCTGCGTAGGCGGATCGGCGAACTGATTCGCAGGAGCGGCGATACCAGGCTGAGCGGGCTGTTCCGGGAGAGCCGCCGGCGCAAGATTGCGAGTGAACTGACAGAGCAGGAGGCCGCAACGGTCCTCGACAACTGCGCCAGGAATCGGCAGTGGTCGGAGATCTTTGCCTTGCTGTTTCAGATCCCTCTGGTTAGCGCCGTTGCCGCACTCGACCTGCTGGGAAGATCTGGCTGGCGGCCTGAGAACCCCGCCGAGGCTGCTCTGCTCGATGAATTGATCGAACACCGTTCGGCTGTCGGCGAGATTCCCGAGAGGGCCCCGGCGCCAGGAGTTGCCTTCGGTGCGGCTTTGGCCCGGTGGATTGAACGAGGCCGTAGCGCGGAATTCGTTGGGCAGCCTCCGGATACCTTGCGGAAGAACATGCTCCGGGGGTCCCCGCTTGATGCCGTGGTCGCGCTGGCCGCATTGGCGAGCAGCGGCGCGATCACCGCGGGCGACATCGAGAAGGTTCGTACGCATCGCCACTGGCTGGTGCGCCTGGCCTGCCTGGCACTCTGCGAGATCACCCCACAGTTTGTCTTCTCCGAAACACCGACCGGTCGCGACAGCGGGAGAATCTGGTTCGAACGCTTGGCGCCTGCAGTGCTCGATGGGGCACTGTATCGAAGGCGCGCCGTCAGCTTCAGCGCGGACCAACTGGACGCGCTGCAGGCGGCATTGACACAAGGAGGAGATCGGAAGAACGGGCGCTGGGCATGCGGTCGGCTCATCGAGGTCCTTGCTCGTCACCGTCTGCGGGGCGCTATCGCGGTGGATGAGCAGATGACCGTCGAGATTACCGAAACAGCTATCGAGGTCGAGGAGTGAGGATGCAGGCATCTCATGGATCAATTGCCCATGGCCGCGATCTGCTGATCGAGAATGAGCGGGACGGGACGCTCCTGTTGCTGATCCCCGGATCGGAGTCCGGGGCAGGCCACGAGGGAGAGTTTCTGGCGGGGAGTGCACGGTTTCCGATCCATCTGTCGGCCTACTATCTGGCGCTCCATCCGGTGACCAATGCCCAGTACAAGGCGTTCGTCGAGGCGACGGGTCATCATCCACCGGATCAGGCCACTTGGGGTCAACCGATCTGGCATGGCCTGGAGTTCCCCCCAGACAAAGCTGATCATCCCGTTGTCTGCGTGAACTGGGCGGATGCCCAGGCCTACTGCGAGTGGGCGGGCCTTCGCATGCCTACTGAGCTCGAATGGGAGAAGGGAGCCAGAGGGGTTGATGGCCGGGTCTATCCCTGGGGGAACGACTGGGAAGGAGGGCGCCGGTGCCGCTGGCATGAGAACCGTGGTCAGGGGACGACCTGTAGCGTCTGGAACCACCCGGAAGGGTGTAGCCCCTGGGGGCTTTACCAAATGGCGGGGAACGTTTGGGAGTGGTGTGCAGACTGGCACGACGATGGCGCCTACGATCGGTACAAACAAGGCAACATCGAGCCACCCTCGAGCGGAACCTCTCGGATCGTGCGAGGCGGCTCGTGGAGCCTTGGCCCTCTCGACGCCTTTCGATGTGCCACTCGCAACAGCCTCGCCCCGACCGCTTGGGAACACGACCTCGGGTTCCGTTGTGCCAGGTCTCTCGAGTGACAAGGAGGGGTGCGTTGGATGCGAGGAGCGAGATTATCGATCATCTGGAGAGATTCTTCAGGAACAGCTCAGCGCAATACGGGATAGAAATGGCCTTTCTGTACGGTTCCTGGGCAAGCGGCTCTCCCAGACAGGATTCCGACATCGATGTTGCTATCCTCTTTTCAAAAGAGATCTCCATTGAAGAGGAGATCTTTGAACGCATCACTGACATCTCATTGCTCCTCTCCAGCAACCTTCGTTCAGAGGTCAATATCATCCCGCTCTCTCTCGATTTTGGAAAGCCTATGCTGTACTACAACGCGATAGCGTCAGGCCTGCCTCTGTTTTTTAGAGATTTCAGTCATTATGTCGATCTGAAAAACGAGGCTGTCTATCAGGTGGAGGATTTCAACATTTTTGGGAGAGATTGGCAGCTTGCCGTCGCTAGGCGTAACCTGGAGACGCTCACGTATGTCTGAATACCGGTATGCAAAAGGCAGAATCCTGGAGTCTATTCGGTTCATATCCGAGGAGTTGAAGGAGCTTGAAACCGAATACGCCAATAAAACGCCGCATGAATATCAGGGCGATAGGCGACTGCAAAAGATCATGGATAGAACGGTTGAGATTATCCTCACCGCTCTTATCGAGATCTGTGGGACCGTGCTGAACCGAAGAGGGCATATCCGTGGAGAGTTATGGGGATGCCGTCAAGAGATGCAGCAAGCTCCTTGGTCTTTCAGAGGAGGAGCAGGAGAGTCTGTCTAAACTGACTGTTCAGCGCAACCGTCACGCCCATAGATATCTCAACTGTCGCTGGCAGGCCGTAAAGATGTTCGCTACGCAGAGGGGAGTGGTCGTGAAATTGGTCGCCGCGCTTCCGGAGAGGGAGGAACGGAAGTGAGGCAAAAGGAGATCGGGGTGAAGATTTAGCTTGACAGTCAGCAGTGTTTTGCTAAAGTAAATCAACCTTTTAATCGAACTCGGAGAGGTTCGAAAAGGAGATGTTGTGGGAACTTCGCAAGTCATTCTAGGCATCGTGTATCGAACTACCTCCTCGCCGGATGGTGAGGGGGTTTTTTTGTGCCCGGCAACTCCATGGCCGCTGAGCTGAACGAAAAAGCCCAGATTCTGGAACAGGCCGGCATCCAGCGGGCTATAACCAGAATTGCCCACGAGATCGCGGAGCGAAACGACGGAACGGAGGGCCTCGTCCTGGTCGGCCTCCGTAGCCGGGGGGTAGATTTGGCCAGGCGAATCGCCAGGGAACTGAAGCTTATCGCAGAGACCGACGTTCCGGTCGGCGCGCTGGATGTCACCCTCTACCGGGATGATCTGGACAAGGTCGGGCCGCAGCCAGTGGTGCGAACAACTGAGATCCCGTTCTCCATCAACGAAAAGCGGGTGGTGTTGGTGGATGATGTTCTGTATACCGGCCGGACCATCCGGGCAGCCCTGGACAGTCTGATCGACCTTGGCCGGCCTCGTCTGATTCAGCTTGCCGTCCTTATAGATCGGGGTCACCGCGAACTGCCGATTCGAGCCGACTATGTCGGTAAGAATGTTCCTACTTCGCGGCAGGAGCAGATCCAGGTCCTGCTCACCGAGGAGGATGGAGAGGATAAGGTTGTCATCGTGAAGGGGTAGGAGCGAAAGCGATGGGTCTGGCAGGAAAAGATCTGTTGAGCATGCAGGAGCTGACCGTCGACGAGATCAGGCTGATCTTGGATACGGCCGAATCGATGAAGGAGGTAGCGTGTCGCGACATTAAGAAGGTGCCGGCGCTGCGTGGCAAGACCCTGATCAATCTCTTCTACGAATCCAGCACGCGGACCAGGACATCCTTTGAAATCGCAGGTAAGCGGCTGAGCGCCGACGTTATCAATATCTCTATCTCGTCCAGTTCGGTGACCAAGGGAGAGAGTTTGAAGGATACGGGTCTCACGCTGCAGGCGATGCACCCGGATATTGTGGTCATCCGCCACCCGTCTGCTGGGGCGGCGGAATTCCTGGCCAAGCAACTTGCGGCGTCGGTCATTAACGCCGGCGATGGCGCCCACGAGCATCCAAGTCAGGCCCTACTCGACCTCTTCACCATCAGGGAGAAGGTGGGTCGACTGGAGGGGCTCAAGGCAGCCATTATCGGTGACATCGCTCACAGCCGGGTCGCCAGAAGCAACATCCATGGGATGCAGAAGATGGGGATGGAGGTGCGGGTCGCGGGCCCCCGGACGATGCTCCCCCGCTTTATCGATCGGCTCGGCGTTGAGGTCTTTACGAACCTCGACCGAGCCATTACCGAGGTTGATGTCATCATGATGCTGAGACTTCAGCTCGAGCGCCAACAGGCCGGGCTGTTCCCCTCGCTGCGAGAATACTCGCGCCTATTTGGTCTCACCGTAGAACGGCTGAAGGTCGCAAATCCTCATGTGCTGATTCTGCACCCGGGCCCGATGAATCGGGGCGTGGAGATTGCGCCGGACGTCGCCGATGGGCCCTATTCGCTGATCCTCAATCAGGTGGAGAATGGCCTGGCTGTCCGGATGGCCTTGCTCTACCTCTTTGCCGGTAGCGGCCAGGCAGGGTAGTCCGACGGATGGAGCGATTATGAGGATACTGATCAAGGGCGGACGCGTCATCGATCCCGCAAACGCGGTCGATGATGCCCTGGACCTGCTCATAGAAGATGGCAAGATTATCCAGTTGGACCGGAATGTAGCCGGAGACATACTCAGCTCAACGGGAAAAGGGAAATCTTCCAAAGATTCAAAGTCCTCGATGAATGGGATAGGTCCCATTGATCGGGTGATGGATGCCACAGGACTGGTGGTCTGTCCCGGATTGATCGACATGCATGCCCACCTGCGCCAGCCGGGACGCGAGGATAAAGAGACCATTGCGAGTGGAACGATGGCCGCGGCGCGTGGCGGCTTTACGGCAGTCTGCTGTATGCCGAATACCGACCCGGTCAACGACACGCGTTCCGTCACCGAGTTCATGCTGGATACGGCCAAGCGCGAGGGGGCCGTTCACGTCTACCCCATTGGCGCCATTACGAAGGGGATGAAAGGGGAGGAGTTGGCGGAGATCGGGGAGCTGTTCGAAGCGGGCTGCGTCGCCATCTCCGATGATGGTCGGCCGGTGATGAACGCCGAACTGATGCGGCGGGCCATGGAATATGCAGCAATGTTCGACCTGCCGGTTATCCAACATAGTGAGGATCTGTATCTGACCGGTAGGGGCGTAGTCCATGAGGGGTTTGTCTCGACCGAACTCGGGCTTCGCGGTATTCCCTCGGTCTCGGAGGCGGCGATGGTAGCGCGCGATATCCTCCTGGCAGAGCTGACCGGCGCGAGACTCCACATTGCGCACGTGAGCGCAGCCGAATCGGTGCGTCTCATTCGCGAGGCCAAGGCTCGCGAGGTCCGGGTGAGTTGCGAGGCGACCCCACATCATATTGCGCTCACGGAGGAGGCGGTCCGCGGCTTTAGCACCAACGTCAAGATGAATCCGCCGCTTCGGTCAGAATCCGATCGGCAGGCCCTGATCGAAGGGTTGCGAGATGGCACCATTGACGTGATCGCAACGGATCACGCCCCCCACACGGTCCAAGAGAAGGAGCGGGAGTTCGATCTGGCCCCATTTGGGGTAATCGGCCTAGAGACGGCGCTTGCCGTGACGCTGACAACCATGGTACACACGGGAGCGCTGAGTCTATCAGAGGCGATTGCGAAACTGAGCTGTGGGCCCGCGCGCCTTCTGAAGCTTCCAAAGGGACAGATCGCCGAAGGCGCCGACGCCGATCTGACGATCTTTGATCCGAACCGTGACTGGACGGTGGAGCCTTCCGCCTTTGTCTCCAAGAGCCGGAATACGCCATTTTCCGGGTGGCGGCTGAAGGGAGGGACAGTGGCGACGCTGGTGGCCGGCAAAGTGGTGTGGGAGGCGTAATGGGAATACGAGGGCAACGTTCGAGGTTCAACGTCCAAAGTTCAAGGTTCAACGTTCGAGGTTCAACGTCCAAGGTTGCAGGGTGCGAGGGACGAGGGTGAAAAAGGCGTTGTTGGCGCTGGCCGATGGCACCATGTTCGAGGGCACCTCCTTTGGCGCAGAGGGGGAGACTGTCGGAGAGGTGGTCTTCAACACCAGCATGACCGGATACCAGGAGGTTCTGACGGACCCTTCGTACAAGGGCCAGATGGTCGTGATGACCTACCCCCTGATCGGCAACTACGGCATCAGCCCTGAGGACATGGAGTCAACAGCGCCGGCAGTGGAGGGGTTCATTGTGAAGGAGGCCAGCGCCCACCCGAGCAATTGGCGCAGCACTCGGACCCTTGATGACTACCTCAAAGAGCAGAGCGTTGTGGGGATTCAAGGGATCGATACCCGGGCACTTACCAGACATCTGAGGGATCATGGGGCGATGGAGGGGGTGATCTCTACGGGAGATCTGAATCCTGAGCGTCTTGTTGCCAGAGCCAAGGCCTCGCCCGGCCTGATCGGTCGCGATTTGGTGAAAGAGGTTGCCTGTAGAGAGCCCTACACCTGGCAACAGGGGGCATGGCAATTGGAAAAAGGGTCTGAAGCCAGTTCAAGGTTCAAGGTTCAAGGTTCCAAGGTGGCAGATCAGCTCAAACTTTTTCCGCTACCCTCTACCCTAACCCCTAGACCCTACAACGTAGTGGCCTACGATTGTGGGATCAAGTGGAACATCCTGCGGAAGCTGGTGGAGGCGGGGTGCAGCGTGACGGTAGTCCCGCCTGACACCCCCGCGTCCACAGTCCTGGGACTGGCCCCGGATGGGGTCTTCGTGAGTAATGGTCCAGGCGACCCGGAGGGCGTGCCGTACCTGATTAACAACGTGCAAAAGCTGATTGGCGTCAAGCCGATCTTTGGTATCTGCTTGGGCCATCAGATCCTGGGTCTCGCGTTCGGGGGGCGGACCCACAAGCTGAAGTTTGGTCACCACGGTGGTAATCAACCGGTTAAGGATTTAACGACCGGGAAGGTGGAAATTACCACCCAGAACCACGGCTTTACCGTAGACATTGCGTCGATTCCGGATAGAGAGATCGAGTTGACCCACATCAACCTCAACGATCACACTGTAGAGGGGATGCGGCACCGGCGTCTCCCGATCTTTTCGGTACAATACCACCCGGAAGCCTCCCCCGGTCCCCATGACGCCGGCTACCTCTTTCAGCGCTTCATAGATGTGATGGCGAAGGCGCGCGCAGGCCTATGAAGGCGCAGATTGGTCTCATCATTCATCGAGAGCAGGAGGAGTATCTCGGGCGGCTGCTCCATGAGCGGGACCCGCTGCTGCAGGAGATGGAACGCTTTGCAGGCGAGCACGGTGTCCCGATCGCCGATCCGGAGGTTGCGATCTTTCTGGAGATTACGGTCCGGGCGATCCGGGCAGAGCGGGTGCTGGAGGTCGGCACCGCCATCGGGTATGCCGACATCTTTATGGCACGAGCCATATCGTCTCAAGGCAGGGTTATAACCATCGACACCAACGCTGAGATGATCGCGAAGGCGAAGGCGTATCTGAAGCGTGCCGGTCTGCAGGATCGTGTGGAGTTTCACAAGGGTCCAGCGCTGACGGTCATCCCGACACTTGAGGGGCCATTTGACCTCGTCTATCTTGATGCGGTGAAGGAGGAGTACCGTGACTATCTGGATCTGGCTTTGCCGCTGATGCGGATTGGCGGAGTTGTCGTGTGCGATAATGTCCTCTGGAGAGGGCAAGTGGCGACCGGTCGGCTGTTCGGGGAGCAGTATCGTCGCTCAACGGAAGCGCTGCGCGGCTTCAACGACTACTTCGTCCGTCATCCCCAGCTTCTCGCTCAGATCCTCCCCGTAGGCGATGGCCTTGCCTACGGCGTGAAGGTGAAGTAGGTGCCAAAGCGAACCGACATAGAGACAATCCTGATCATCGGGTCCGGCCCGATCGTCATCGGACAGGGGTGTGAGTTCGACTATTCGGGGACTCAGGCCTGCAAGGCGTTGCGAGAGGAAGGCTACCGGGTAATCCTGGTCAACTCGAATCCGGCCACCATTATGACCGACCCGGAGACGGCGGACCGGACCTACCTGGAGCCGCTGACCGTGCCGATCGTAGAGCAGATCATCGCCCGGGAGAAACCCGATGCGCTGCTACCCACCCTCGGGGGACAAACCGGTCTTAATCTGGCCGTTGCGCTGGCCGAGGAGGGAATTCTGGACCGATACGGGGTCGAGATGATCGGGGCGAAGCTCCATGCCATCAAAAAGGCCGAAGATCGCGATCTCTTCAAGCAGGCGATGCAGAAAGTTGGGGTCGAGGTGCCCGAGAGCGGCCATGCCGACTCGTTCGAGCAGGCTCGTGCCGTTGTCGAACGGATCGGCTATCCGGCGATCATCCGTCCTTCGTTCACGCTTGGCGGCACCGGCGGCAGCATTGCCTACAACCGGGATGAATTCGACGAGCAGATCCAGTGGGGACTCAGCATGAGCCCCGTCCATCAGGTCCTGATCGAAGCCTCCGTCATCGGCTGGAAGGAGTTCGAGCTGGAGGTGATGCGCGACCTGAAGGACAATGTGGTGATCATCTGTTCCATCGAGAATTTCGACCCGATGGGGGTCCATACCGGCGATTCGATTACGGTGGCCCCGGCTCAGACCCTGTCTGATAAAGAGTATCAGCTCATGCGGGACGCCTCCATTGCCATCATTCGAGAGATCGGGGTTGAGACGGGCGGCAGCAATATCCAGTTCGCCGTCAACCCCGAGAACGGCCGGATGCTGGCGATCGAGATGAATCCGAGGGTTTCTCGATCCTCGGCATTGGCCAGCAAGGCCACCGGGTTTCCGATTGCGAAGATCGCCGCCAAGTTGGCCGTCGGCTACACGCTGGATGAGCTCAGTAACGATATCACGAAAGAGACGACGGCCTGCTTTGAGCCGACCATCGATTACTGCGTCGTCAAGTTCCCCCGATTTTCGTTCGAGAAGTTTTCCGGTGCAGATGAGACCCTGACGACGCAGATGAAATCGGTTGGGGAGGCGATGGCGATCGGCCGGACCTTCAAGGAAGCCTTGCAGAAGGTGATCCGCTCGCTCGAGATCGAGGCTTATGGACTCGAGAGTCGTATCTTCAAGGGTAAGGCGGTACGGGGTGCGGCGGTGAGCGAGATCGACCTCCAGTTAGTCCGAGATCGCCTCCGTATCGCGAATTGGGAGCGGATCTTTTACCTTGCCGATGCGCTTCGACTGGGGATGACAGTGCGGGAGATCTACAGGCTGACGGCTATTGATCCCTGGTTCCTCGAGAATATCAAAGAGATCATAGATTTTGAGGATCGATTGATCGGTCTGGGTGCGCGCCGTCGTGGGCCGACACTGCTCCGCCTCTTGACGGCTCCGATGATGCGCGAGGCCAAAGCTCTGGGTTTTGCTGACCGCCGACTTGCCGAGCTTACCGGCTCGCAGGAGCTGACCATCCGGAATGCCAGGAAGCGGATGGGAATCGAGACGACCTTCAAGACGGTAGACACCTGTGGCGCCGAGTTCGTGGCTCATACGCCCTACCTCTACTCGACGTACGAACAGGAGTGTGAGGCTAACCCGACCAGCCGCCGAAAGATTATGATCTTAGGTTCCGGTCCGAATCGGATCGGCCAGGGGATTGAGTTCGACTACTGTTGCGTTCACGCAGCCTTCGCTCTGAGGGAGATCGGCTACGAAACGATCATGGTCAATTGTAACCCGGAGACGGTCTCGACAGATTATGATACCTCCGATCGCCTGTACTTTGAGCCGCTCTGCCTGGAGGATGTCCTGAACATTGCGGAGCGGGAGCGGCCGGATGGGGTGATCGTCCAGTTCGGCGGGCAGACGCCGCTGAAACTGGCCATTCCGCTGGAGCAGGCGGGCGTGAAGATCCTGGGAACTCCGCCCGATGCCATCGACCGAGCCGAGGACCGGGAACGATTCAAGCAGATGCTCCAGCATCTTGGCTTGAATCAGCCGCCGAACGGGACCGCCGTTTCGGTGAGCGAGGCAGTCCGGATCGCTCGGCAGATCGGGTATCCGGTGCTGGTGCGACCGTCGTACGTCCTTGGCGGCCGTGCGATGGAGATCGTCTATAACGAATCAAGTCTCCAGGAGTACATGGCGCGCGCCGTGCAGGCCTCATTGGCGCATCCCGTACTGGTCGATAAGTTCCTGGAAGACGCCATCGAGATGGACGTGGATGCCCTGTGCGATGGCCAGGAGGCCGTTATCGGTGGGATCATGGAGCATATTGAAGCGGCAGGAGTCCACTCCGGCGACTCGGCTTGCTCCATACCGCCCCGGTCGGTGCCACAGCCGTTGCTCGATCAGATCCGGGCTCAAACAAAGGCTATGGCCTTAGAGCTTGGCGTAGTCGGCCTGATCAACATCCAGTTCGCCATTAAAGATAACATCGTCTATGTCCTCGAGGTGAATCCCCGCGCCTCGCGGACTGTCCCCTTCGTCAGTAAGGCGATCGGTATTCCGTTGGCCAAGCTGGCCGCTAAGATCATGGCCGGGATGA
This sequence comes from Candidatus Methylomirabilis sp., assembly GCA_002634395.1. GTDB lineage: Bacteria > Methylomirabilota > Methylomirabilia > Methylomirabilales > Methylomirabilaceae > Methylomirabilis > Methylomirabilis tolerans. Next base: position 10,726 of record NSJM01000001.1, on the reverse strand, counting down.
GCCTTAAGGAGCTGGGTTTCACCGAGGAGCCTGAGCTTCGGCATGTGGCAGTCAAGGAGGCGGTCCTGCCATTTGTCAAGTTTCCTGGAGTCGATGTGCTCTTGGGACCGGAGATGAAATCGACCGGCGAGGTCATGGGAATCGATCGCGAATTCGGGCTGGCCTTTGCCAAATCGCAGGTGGGAGCGAGTGGCGCCCTTCCTCTGGAGGGAACGGCCTTTCTGAGCGTACGGGGTAATGACAAGCCGCATATCGTGCCGTTGGCGCGACGACTTGCGGAGTTGGGCTTTCAGCTTGTGGCGACGGCCGGGACCGCGGCTGTATTGAAAAGCGGCGGGGTCACCGTGGAGGCAGTCGCTAAGGTCATCGACGGCGTTCGTCCGCATATCGTGGACAAGATGAAGAATGGCGAGATCGGGCTGGTCATTAATACGCCGGAGGGTCACCATGCGCGCCTCGATTCTTACTCCATTCGACGAACAGCGGTTACCATGGGCATTCCCTATTTTACTACGATGGCTGCGGCGCACGCGGCGGTCGAAGCAATCCAGGCGATGCGGTACGGAAAATTGAGGGTTGAGGCGCTGCAGGAGTATCACGGAGAACAGTTCGAAGTTCAACGTGCAAAGTTCAACGTGCAAAGTTGAGAACTAGGAGTTTGCAGCGTGGAACCTGGTATCGCGTAGATGAGTCCGGTGATGAGCCCAACCGAGTGTCAGGTTGAAGTAACGGCAAATCGGGAAATTGCGCCGTCATACTTTTCGATGCGCCTGGTCGGTCCTCGACTTCTGGCCCGATTCCGTCCCGGCCAGTTTCTCATGCTCGGATGGACCGATGGACTCGATCCGCTCCTGCCTCGACCGATGAGTATCAGGCGCGCAAGACAGTTCAAAGTTCAAAGTTCAAAATTTCAAGCTCAAAAAGACTCTTCCACGAACCCGAAACCCGAAGCATGGATCGCGGAGGTGGAGATCCTCTATAAGGTGTGTGGCCGAGGGACGACGCTTCTGGCGGCGATGCGTCCAGGGAGGTTGCTCCGAGCTCTCGGCCCCCTGGGGAACGGCTTTGAAATTCCACGTCATGCCACGGAGGTGTTCTTGGTTGCTGGAGGAATCGGTGCGCCTCCCATCGCCGCCCTTGCCGAGGGGCTTGCCGTGCGTCGAGCATCATGCGAAACGAAGATGACCGTCTTTCTCGGCGGGAGATCGAAGGCTGATCTGCTGTGCACCGTCGATTTGAAACGAGCTGGGGCAAAGATTCACGTGGCTACAGAAGATGGCAGCGCCGGATATAAAGGACTGGTCACGGAACGACTAGAGCAGCATCTTCACACCCCACACCCCACACCCCACACTCGTCTCTATGCCTGCGGCCCGCATCCCATGCTGGCGGCTCTGGCGTCGATTGCCGAAAAATATGAGCTGCCATACCAGGCCTCCCTGGAAGCGGGCATGGCCTGCGGCTTTGGCGCCTGTATGGGCTGCGTGGTGCCGGTGAAGGGGGGCGGACGAGACCTATCTGCCAGCCAGGCAGGTCGAACCTACCGCCTCGTCTGCAAGGACGGGCCGGTCTTCGATGCCCGTGACGTCCTCTGGTCTATTCCGTCTATTCGGTCAACAGACCGAATAGGCCAGACAGACCGAATATGACCCCGTCGTCCTCTATCCCCGCCCCTGGTACGCCGCACGCCGCACGCCGCACGCCGTACCGCTCTTTCGACCTTCTCGTCGAGGAAGTCCCGAATCCACCCGTCATCACGGATCTGTTTGGTCTGGTTGCTTGCAGGCCCGGTTCCAGCCTCCTGGATGCCGACCCTTGGGCCGTCAATCACTGGCGGGCTACGTGCTTCGGTTACGATCCGTTCCTCACCTTCTCGGCAAAAGGGCAGGAGATCACTATTTCGTTCCAGGGTGAGCATAGCCGAGTCAGGGGCGATCCCTTCCGACACCTTCAGGCGCTTCTCCAGCAGTTTGGTGACATCGCGCCTGTCCGGGAATTTCCAGCAGCCGGCGCCATCGGCTACTTTGGGTACGACCTCCGACACCATCTCGAAACAGTGCCGGCTGCGGCGGTGGACGACCTGAGGCTTCCGGACTGCGTGATCCATTTCTACGACCTCCTCTTCTGGTTCGAACCAGGAACGGGCCGGCTTCTCGTCGCCTCGTCAGGCTTGCCGCTCCACCCAGGCGCCGAGCGGGAGCAAAGAGCTCGGGAGCGGCTGCAGGAAGGCCTTGACCTGGTCCAGCGCGCCCGGCTGATTGCTCGTAGCGCGTCTCCTGAGTTGCCCCACACAGAGACCCTCCTCGAAAGTAACATGTCAAAGGCGCACTACTTCAAGGCGCTGGAGGCTGTGCTGGAGTACATCGCGGCAGGTGATATCTATCAGGCCAACATCTCGCAGCGCTTCGCCGCTCACTTTTCGGGCGACCCCTGGGCCCTCTACCGGCGCCTTCGGAGCCGCTTCCCTGCGTCCTTCGGGGCGTACCTTCACTGTGGCCCCTTTCATGTACTGTCCAACTCTCCGGAACGGTTCCTACTGGTGGAGGGGAATCAGATCTCGACCTGTCCGATCAAGGGGACCCGCCCTCGCGGGATGACGGTAGAGGATGATGCGCGCATCATTGGTCAATTGCGCCGCGATCCCAAGGAGCGCGCTGAGCATGTCATGATCGTGGATCTGGAGCGGAACGATCTGGGCAGGATCTGTCAGGTCGGCTCCGTGCATGTGGAGCAGTTCGAGACGGTCGAGACCTACCACACCCTCCACCACATGGTCTCAACTGTGGCAGGTATCCTTGAAAAGGGGACAGATCCGATCGACTGTCTACGGGCCACATTCCCGGGCGGCTCCATTACCGGAGCCCCCAAGATCCGCGCGATGGAGGTGATCGACGAGGTGGAGCCGACGGCTCGTGGTCTCTACACCGGGGCGATCGGGTTCATCGGGTTCTCCGGTGGGATGGAGCTGAATATTGCTATTCGGACGGCCATCGTGACAGGCGGACGGATCTATTTTCAGACCGGCGGCGGGATCGTGGCCGATTCCTCGCCGGTACGGGAGTACGAGGAGACGCTACTGAAGGCCGAAACTTTCTTTCGGACCCTCGGCGTCGGCGCTGGTTTTGGGAGGTAAGGGACGCGAATGGCCATTGTTTATCTGAACGGGCGTTACGTGCAGGCTGCGCGGGCGAAGGTATCGGCGTTCGATCGAGGGTTCTCGTACGGCGACGGCCTCTTCGAAACCATCCGGGCGTATGCCGGGTGGGTCTTTGGCCTCGAGCGCCACCTCGCTCGTCTCAAGAAGGGCGCCGATCAGATCGGGATTCCGTTCAAAGGTGACGTGGGCAAGTGGCGGCAGGTGATGGGTGAGCTGCTCCGGCGCAATCGCCTTCAGGCTGCTGATGCCTCTTTGCGGCTGACGGTGACGAGAGGTCCGGACGTACTCGGCTCTCTCCTTCCTCCCGCCGCGCCCCCTTCACCCACGCTGCTGTTGGTCGCCAGGCCCTTGGATGCTGGGATCGCCGAACGTCAGCAGGTCGGGATCGGCGCGGTTACGGTTCACTGGGGGAGCCCATTCAACCCTCTCCAGATCAAGTCGCTTGACTACCTCTATAACATGCTGGCGATGGCGCAGGCGCACCGCGAAGGGGCCCAGGAGGCCCTGTTTGCCGATCGCGATGGCTGCGTCGTCGAGGGGGCCACAAGTAACCTGTTCTCGTTCTCGAAAGGGGTACTGACAACCCCTCCTTTAAGCTCAGGGCTCTTACCAGGGATTACCCGAGATGTGATTATCGGGCTGGCTAAGAAAGAGGGTCTGACGGTCAGCGAAGCCCCGGTTTACCTCAGCGATCTCCTGGCAGTTGACGAGGCATTCCTGACCGGCTCCCTGAAGGAGATCACACCCTTGATCGCGATTGACGGCTGCAAGATCGGCACCGGCAGCCCTGGCCCCGTTACCCACCACCTGCAGCAGCGATACCGGGCAGCCGTGGAGAAGGAGCGCGCACAAGGGGTCCGAGGTGCAAAACCCCCCACCCCCCCTTTACGAAAGGGGGGCACGGGGGGATTTGAAGGGTGCGAGGCGCGAGGTACGAAACCGTGAAATCTGTTGTGGGTGGTACCAAACGGCCAGACCTGCGCGTAACTGTCGCTGGTATCCCCATGCAGAACCCTGTGGTGACCGCCTCCGGGACCTTTGGCTATGCTCAGGAGTTCGAACCGTTCCTGGATCTCTCACGCCTGGGAGCCATCGTCGTTAAGACCATTACGCTGCACCCACGGGCCGGAAATCCGCCGGTCCGGATCGTCGAGACCCCTGCGGGAATGCTGAACGCCATCGGTCTGCAGAATGTCGGCGTGCAGGCGTTCGTCGAGGAGAAACTCCCCTATCTCAGAACGTTGGGTCCGCCTGTCATTGTGAATATCGCCGGCGAGTCGATTGAGGATTACGTTGAGCTAGCCAAGCGGCTGAGCGATCAAGAGGGCGTCAGTGGAATCGAGTTGAACATCTCCTGTCCAAACGTAGCCGACGGCCTGATCTTCGGCTGCAATGCTGTGCTAGCCAACAAACTGGTCGCGTGTGTACGACAGGTGACGTCGCTGCCACTCATTCCAAAGCTCTCCCCAAATGTCACGGATGTCGCTGAGATTGCCAGAGCATTGGCAGATGCCGGGGCTGATGCCATCTCCCTCATCAATACGCTCATGGGCATGGCTATCGATGTGCGAACTCGACGGCCGAAACTCGGCAATGTGACGGGAGGGCTCTCCGGCCCGGCCATCCGGCCGATCGCGGTCCGAATGGTGTGGGAGGTGGCGCGAGCAGTGAAGCTCCCGCTTATCGGGATGGGTGGGATCATGACGGCTGACGATGCACTGGAGTTCCTAATCGCCGGTGCGACCGTCGTCGCGGTCGGGACTGCCAACTTTACCTCACCAAGCAGTACGGAACGGATCATCGATGGTATCCGTGCCTATCTGGTCAGCCACAAGGTCAGCCGAGTCACTGATCTGATCGGGTCCTTGGATCTCAGCGGCACCCCGCGGGAAGTAGCAGGATGATCAAGTCGAAGCCGCAAAAAAGCGATGCCCGCACCGCTGCGCCCGCTAAGGCCAAGCAGATCCTGGCTATCCTTGAGGAGACCTACCCGGACGCCTGCGTGACGCTGGACTTCAAGAGCCCATTCCAATTGCTCATCGCCACGATCATGGCGGCCCAGTGTACCGACGAGCGGGTGAATCAGGTCACGAAGGGGTTGTTCAAACGGTATCCGACACCGAAAGCCTTTGCCGATGCCGACCCGACAGAGTTGGAGGAGGCGATCCGATCGACGGGCTTTTACCGCAACAAGGCCAAAAGCCTCATCGGCTGCAGCAAGAAGCTGGTGGAGGAGTTCGGCGGGCAGGTACCGCAGACGATGAATGAGTTGATAACGCTGTCAGGCGTCTGGCGCAAGACGGCCAACATCGTTCTTGGCAACGCCTTCGGCATCACCGAAGGGATCGCGGTGGATACCCATGTCACGCGGGTGGCGAACCGCCTCGGCCTGGCCGCCAGCGACAAGCCGGATGAGATCGAGCAACAGCTCTGCCGGATCATCCCAAAGGAAAAGTGGACCCCTTTGACTCACCTGCTTGTCTTCCACGGTCGGCGCATCTGCATGGCCAAGCGGCCCGACTGCCCACGCTGCCCCGTCCGCCACCTCTGCCCCTGGCCGGATCAAACCATCTGATCGGTTTGCGCGGGAAAGTGGGTACTATTAGGACAAGATTGCAAGATTCGCAAGAATCTGGTCTCATAGATGTATATGGCAACTCTGCATGAACAAGACGCAGCCAGACGCGGTGGATGACCAACACATAGGCTGATAGTGGAGTCTTGAAGGCGGAGGAATCGAGGCTACGATGATAGTCACGGAACTGCTCAAAAAATGTAAGACAGCCCTTCAGGGCTATTACGGATCACAATTCCAAGGGCTGATTGTGTACGGCTCTATGGCGCGCGATCAAGCCAGTTCTGCCAGTGACATCGATCTGCTAGTTTTGTTGAATCCGCCATTCGATTATTTTCGCGAACTCCGTCGGATCATCGAACTACTTTACCCTCTGCAACTGGAATCAGACAAGCTTATCTCAGCCAAGCCTGCTCCGTTGGATGAATTCGAACACGGCAGTATCCAGCTCTACCGGACCGTGAAGCGAGAGGGCGTGCCGGTATGACATCTGACTATGCTGACGAAATAGCTGCCAACCTGGAACGGGCCGAACAATCCCTTGGCGCCGCCCAAGAATTGGCTTCTCGCGGATACTACGATTCCGCTGCCTCACGAGCATATTATGCGGCCTTTTATGCTGCCACCGCACTATTATTGCCGGAGGGGCTTGAACTGAGCAAGCACAGTGGCGTGATTGCTTCCGTTCACCAGAAGTTCGTCAAGGTCGGTAGGCTTGACCATGAGCAAGGCAAGGCACTGAACTGGCTATTTGAATTGCGGGGCGTTGGCGATTATGGGGTCACCCAACATGTTTCTCAGCAGGAGACGGCGCAAGCGATTCAGTTAGCGAGGGACTTCATAAATGCCATCAGGGCCCTGCTTCAATTCCCGAAAGGGGCATAGGGCGGGCAGTGCCCGGGAAAGACTGCGGGCCGATATCTGGATATACTTCCTATCCGGCAGACTATCCGGGCGATCATAGACTTGGCAAGGAAACCTATCTGACCTCACTCTACCCAAGAACAGAGGTAGACTTCGTAATCACTCGATTCCTCTCGTCATTGTGAGTACCCATGCCTGCCGGCAGGCATGGCATGGGATGCGTGGCAATCTCAGTGCAATAGTACGAGGTTGCTTTACGTCGTTCGCAATGACAACTTGCCATCTCTATTCTTAGGTTTTACTTTCTAGTTGACATCGGCGGTGGTGGAGGGTACTAAACTTATAGTAGCTTCGTGGAATCGTTCTCCGTTGAGAGGATAGTCATGTCGACCGACGGGGTTCATCATTGAAGCCTCAGCGTCAGATAAGAAGAATGGGTGCGGCCCTTCAAGGCAGTCTGCGACGAGCATAGTCGAGGCAAGTGAGCCCTGAAGGGCCGTAGTGTTTTCGGGGGCAGACGAGGAAACGCCCATCGGGGAGTCTATAAGGAGGAAATCATGAGAACCGCAAAGCAGCCCGCGAAGTCGGCGGCGCTCTTGATGCTTCTGACCGTGCTGGCGGGGTGTGCCGCCGGTGCTGGCGGCGGCTCGTCGCAATCGGCTGCACCCCCGGTCCTCGGTCCCGCAGTGGGCGTACCAGCCACAAGCCCGCAAGGCGGACTTCCCCCGTTGACGGGCCCCAAGAAGCGGATCGCGGTCGCCAAATTCGACGCAGCCGGCGCCTTTATGGCCCACTATGGCGGCTGGGATATTGGTGGCGGCCTCGCGGCTCAACTGACCACCGCCTTGGTCAATTCCGGTCACTTCATCGTGGTGGAGCGGGCCGAGCTTAGCCCCGTGCTGCGTGAGGCAGATATGGCCATGCAGAAGATCGTTTCCAAGGAGACCGCCGCCCAGGTAGGTCGGATCCTCGGCGCCCAACTTCTCGTTGCAGGGTCGGTGACCGAGTTTGACCAGCGGGCAGGCGGCGGCAGGCTTCGGCTCGGCGGCGCCACGGGGGTTTTTGGGGGCGCCCTCATGGGCGAGAGTATCAATGGCGTAGTCGGGATGGACGTCCGGGTCATCGATACTACTACCGGCCAGGTGGTGCAGTCGCATCGGGTCGAGGCGACCACCTCACAGCGCGGGATCTCGGCGGACATCAATGTGGAGCAGGTGATCTTCGGGGGTGATGCATTCAACAAGACCGTACTCGGACAGGCGACGCGACAGGCCATTGAGCAGGCCGTGATGTTCATTATCCGGTCAACGGAACAGACGGCGTGGACCGGCCGGGTCGTGGAGGTGGCTGGTAAGCAGGTGTACATCAACGCGGGCGCAAGCGCAGGTGTGAAGCCTGGCGATCGCTTCACGGTCACGGCAGTCGTGCGGGAGCTGACGGACCCCGAATCAGGCGCCATCCTGGGGATCGTGGAAGACAGGCGAGGCGAGATCGAGGTCGTGAGCGTCCAGGAGAAGTTCAGCGTGGCTAAGCCGCGGACGCCCTTTCAGGCCACGCGCGGGGACCTGGTGAAGCTCTCTGGGCGCTGAGTATTAAGAGTTTCGATGCTCCATAGAAAGGAGGTGATACCATGAAGCGATGGCCGACTTTCACCCTAACGCTCACGATCCTGGTGGCCCTCACGGGCCTGAGCGCTGCTCAGGAGAGGAAGGTCATGGAGAAGCCAGCGGAGAAGCCGACACAAGGTAAGCTTCCTTTTGTCGGAAAGCAGCAACTGATGACCGGTAAGGTGACACAGGTGAATCCGACGGCCAACACTTTTACCGTCATGGCCAATGGCCAAATGGTGACCTTCAACGGCACGAACCTGAACGCTCTCCCCAAAGTCGGGGAGATTATTGACATCACCTACACCCAGACCCCCGGCGGACCGATGAGAGCGACGACTGTCAATAACACCAAGAGCAACACTTACTAACCCTACAACAAGCAAGGAGGTGTCAACATGAAGAAGTTGTTAGCGGCGGCTGTAGCGCTCGTCGCCCTGGCTGCCTTCACTGGCCTGGGCGTTGCCCAGGAGAAGAAGACCGGGGGGAAGCCGGTGGAGCCATCTGCCATTCCTTGGGCAGATAAGATCATACTGTCGTCAACTGCGAACGTAGTTTCTAAAGCGAGCTGCCCTGTGACCGCGCGACCTGGCAGCTCGATAAACGCGTCGTGGACTTTCTCTGGTCAAGCCGTAAACTTTATCCCTCCTGCGGCGGTATTATCTCCTCCACCCCCGTGGGTAACCGACACAAAAGGTGAAGTGAAGGTCACCATTAAGGGTGGTCAGACAGTCCAGGCCACAATCCAGACGCCTAAAGGCACCGTGACAAGCAATAGTTTCGCCTGCAGCGGGCAGTATCCGGCGAGATAACGAGAGAACGGATTGCGGGGCTGGGGGACATTTTCTGCCTCACAATCGGCAGCAATTCATCGCGCTAGACACTTGGCGTCTAGCTGGGAAGACTCAGGGGGGGCAGCCTCTCGAAAGAGGTTGCCCTCCTTATTTACGTTGGCGGAAGCGCCCTTACCTTGAGGAGAAATGATATGCTGAGGAAACTTACCTGGAGGAGAGTATGAGAATCAGCCGAACCCTCGCCGTCCTGACGACCGTGATTCTGACCAGCGCTACTGCGCAGGCTGCGGAGATCACCGGCGACGAACTCAAGAAGGCCCTACAGGAGAATCCCAACATACTCATCGAGGCGATCAAGGCCAACAGGAAAGCCGTCTTTGACATCATCAACCAGACGGGGCTCGAGGAGCAGGCCCGCGCGCAGCGGGAGGCCGAGGAGACTGGGCGACAAGCCTACGAGGACGCCTTCAAGAACCCTTTCAAGCCTGCCATCGATAACAAGACCCGCATTCGCGGTAATAAGGACGCCAAGTACACCCTGGTGGAGTATTCCGACTTCCAGTGCCCCTACTGCGCGAGCGCCTACCCCACCGTCGAGGAGTTGAGGAAGAGGCACGGCAACGACCTGCGCTTCATCTACAAGCACTTGCCCCTACCCTTCCACACCCAGGCGATGCCCGCCGCCCAGTGGCTTGAGGCCGTCGCAATCCAGTCGCCCGAGAAGGCCTGGAAGTTCCATGACATCCTCTTCAAGAACCAGGACAAGCTTGGGATCGACTTCTTCAAGAAGACCGCCAAGGACCTCGGCGTCGACGTGGAGAGGTGCGAGAAGGACGCCGAGAGCCAGGCCGTGAAGGACCGCATCGCCGCAGACATCGAGGAAGCCAAGCAGTTCGGCTTCAACGGTACCCCCGGCTTCCTGCTCAACGGTATCCCAGTGAAGGGCGCCTACCCGATCGAATACTTCGAGGACGTTATCAAGAAGCTCGCCGCCACCAAAGCCAATTAGCGCAAGATCGGGGGACACCGTACTTAATTCTGGGGCTGGGGGGTTGCGAAGTTCAGATGGTATCCCCATAAGTCAAGAATTCGAAGCCTCGGCAATTCCGTCCTGGGCACGACGTTAAACGGCACGCTTTCTTTTTTCTGCTCGCCCCTGGCCCGCCTCTTTGACCAAGGCCTCATGGAGCAGCGTCTTGATGTAGCTCTGATACTTCGGAATCCCTTTGCGCTTGCCCAACCGTTTGGCCAACTCCAGATCGGTGACCGAAAGCCGGATGCTCACCTGTTTGGTGGGAGGCTCCAGCACATAAGGCCGTTTCAATTCTCCCCGCTCATCGCGCTCTTCGTCCAGAAAGGCCGGATCAATCGCGTCCAGAATGCAGTCGGGGCAAAACCAGCGGCCTTGATCATCCTGATACATCGCCTGACCGCATGTTTTACACTTCTTGGTCATCTTTTTCTCATCTCCCGATGCCAGAGTAAAATCTGTGTTCTCTTTGTGGGCCAGGTGGTGATCACATGGACGTGATCCCCACCCCGCCGGATGAAGACTACGGTCAGGAATCGTCCCTGAAAGGTCCGACCTACGGCCTTCAATATCGGACCCCTCTGACCGATCACCACCATCGGACCGGCGAAGATCTCCTCGAACTCCTCCTCGTGAATGTCACCATGCCGCACCTGATAATGCGGCTTCTTTGTTTTTTTGTCATAGGCAAACGTCATG
>NSJM01000077.1 GCA_002634395.1 Candidatus Methylomirabilis sp. | reverse complement strand
CCGACTCCGAAGGGCTTGCTCACGTAGTCGTCAGCGCCCGCATCCAGCGCAGCGATCTTATCGCGTTCCTGTCCGCGCGCCGAGAGCACGATGATCGGTACGGTAGTCCACTCGCGGAGTCGCCGGATGACCTCGAGGCCGTCGATGTCGGGCAGACCGAGGTCGAGGATGACGACGTCGGGCGGGCGGGCGGCCGCCTCCGCCAAGCCCTCCTCACCCGTAGCCGCCTCAAAGAGCCGGTACCCATGACTGACCAGGGTGGCGCGGAGGAAGCGCCGAATCGGTCGTTCATCCTCGATGAGCACGACGGCCGGTCCGCCCGGTCCGAGCGCGTCGGTTGCCGACACCTGACTCTCTGCCATCTCAGACATCGACGCCTTCCATCTCTGGAGGTGTCCCGGTCAGAGGGATGGTAAAGCGGAACGCCACGCCGCCCTCCGGTCGGTTCTCGGCCCGGATGCGGCCGCCATGCGCCTCCACGATACCCCGGCAGATGGCCAGCCCAAGACCAGTGCCGCGCGATGTGAGACCGGGTCCCCGATAAAATTTCTCAAACACCCTCTCCTCGTCGCCTGGCGGCAGGCCTGGCCCCCGGTCGGCGACCTCCACGGTGACCGTACCGTTGTGCGCCCGCACCGTAATCTCCAGAGGGCCGCCATCAGGCGTATGCTTGATGGCATTGTCCAGCAGATTGATCAGGACCTGCTCAATCAGCACGTCGTCGATCGGAACGAGGGGCAGATCGGCCGGCAATGACGTGGTCACGGGGCGGTCGCACAAGAGCTTCGCCAGGCGGCCCAGCGCGGCGCCGACGACCTCCTCCAAGACATGCCACTCTTTGCGAACCTGGAGGGTTCCGGACTCCATCCGCGTCATCTCAAGCAGGTTGTTCACCAGACGGTTGAGGCGCTCGGCCTCCTCGAGGAGCGATTCCAGCAGATCTTGCTGGGTCTGATCATCGAGGATTTTATCTCCTTCCAACAGGCTACTCGCGGCGCCGGTGATAGTGGCGAGAGGTGTCCTGAGATCGTGAGAAACCGAACTCAGGAGCGAACTGCGCAGTCTTTCGGCTTCCGCGCGTACCTGCGCCTCCTGCGCCGCCGCTGCAAGCTGCGTGCGCTCGAGCGCCAGTGCGGTCTGATTGGCAAATGTCTCGAGCTGATGGAGTTGCTCAGGCGCTTCGAGCGAGCGTGGGTCCGCCGGCAGCAGCCCCAACACGCCCAGGATACCCTGCGACGCGACCAAAGGCAGATACAAGACCTTGGCTCCCGGTAACGTTGACGTCCCACAACCGGCCGTCTGTCCATGCTCATACACCCACTGGGCCACCCCACGCTCCGAGGGAGTCACCTCAAACTGGGCGGACGGGCCTACCTGAAGGCCGAGGTGGCCGCTCGGGTCCGGGAGCAGCACTGCGACCTGGCCGCCGAAGACGTCAGCAATGTGTCGGCCGGCGGCCCGCAGCACGTGTTCTACACCTCGCGCGCTCGCCAGTTCCCGACTCAGTGCGTACAGCGCGGCCGTTCGCCGCTCGCGCTGGCGTGCGGACTCCGCCTGGATGCGAATCCGCACCGTGAAGCCGCTGATCACGAGGGCCACAACGAGCATGACTGCAAAGGTCACGAGGTATTGCGCATCAGCCACCCGAAACGTAAAGTGCGGGACGACAAAAAAGAAATCGAAGACCGCCACACTAAGGATGGAGGCCAGGACGGAGGGGCCAGGTCCGGAGCGGGCGGCAACGCCGGTCACCCCGAGCAGATAGACCATGATGAGATTGGAGAGCTCGAAATACGGGTACATCAGCCATGCCACCGCCGTGCAGAGCGCGACAACGGTCGCGGCACGGCCATAGGCTGACCAGTCCGGCTCGGGGGCTCGCTCCACCCTGGCAACCGGCGCGTGCGGGATCCCCGTTCCGCTGATAACATAAATATCGATGTCACCACTGCCGCGCACAAGGGCGTCAACGATGGAACCGGCCACGATCCGCCTCCACAAGGAGCGGGTCGGTTTGCCGAGGATGATCTTGGTGACGTTACGTTCGTTGGCATACCGCAGGACTGCCGCACTCTCATTGGTCTGCGACCCGCTGAGGGTGACCACCTCCGCCCCGAGCTGCTCGGCCAGCCGGAGATTCTCGGCCACGCGCCTTCGGTCCGTCTCGGACAGCCGGGCGTACGCTTCCGTCTCGACATAGACCGCGATCCATTCCGCCCGAAGCGCTGCCGCCATCCGTTTGGCGCCTCGTACGGTCTGGGCAGAATGTGGACTCGGACCGACCAGGACGATGAGGCGCTCCGTGACGGGCCAGGTCGTGGGGATGGCCTGGTCACTCATATAGGCGCGCATCTGCGCGTCCACGCGGTCGGCCGTGCGCCGGAGCGCCAGTTCCCGTAACGCGGTCAGATTGCCTTTCCGGAAGAAGTTACCGATCGCCTCCTTCGCCAGCTCCGGGACGTAGATCTTGCCTTCCTTGAGACGCTGGAGCAGGTCGTCAGGGGGCAGGTCGATCAGCTCGATCTCATCGGCCTGTTCGAGGACCGAGTCGGGAATCGTTTCGCGCACGACTGTCCCGGTGATCCTGGTGACGATGTCGTTGAGACTCTCGAGGTGTTGGACGTTCAGCGTGGTGTAGACGTGGATCCCGGCGCCGAGCAGTTCTATGATGTCCTGCCAGCGCTTCGTGTGTCGACTGCCCGGCGCGTTGGTATGCGCCAGCTCATCGACCAGGATCACGGTGGGATGCCGGGTGAGCGCGGTATCGAGGTCGAACTCCTTAAGGGTTGTGCCGCGATACTCGAGGCGGTGAGAGGCGAGGATCTCGAGCCCCTGGAGCAGGGCCTCGGTCTCCGGTCGCCCATGGGTTTCTATCAAGCCGGCCACGACATCCACGCCCTCAGCGCGCTGCTCGCGAGCGGCTTCGAGCATGGCGTAGGTCTTGCCGACACCCGCGGCCGCGCCCAGGAAGACCTTCAGCTTGCCGCGCTTCTTACGCGCCGCTTCCTCCTTCACGCGAGCCAGAAGGGCCTCAGGATCGGGGCGATGTTCGGACATGACGGTCATGACTCAGAAAGCATCCTGCGAACCTCGTTCGGGCCGTGCTACCTCATCGCGTCCAGCGCCTCGTTTAATTGTAGCACGTTGACTCGCGGCTCGCCCAGGATGCCGAGCTGGCGCCCTTCGATGTGCTGCTCGACGACGTGGCGCACCGTGGCGTCGTCCAGCCCGCGCGCTCGGGCAACCCGCCTGACCTGGTAGAGGGCGCCGGCCGGACTCACGTGCGGATCCAGTCCGCTGGCTGACGCCGTGACCAGATCTACGGGGACAGGGGCCTGGTTGTTCGGGTCGGCCGCACGCAAGGCCTCGATGCGCGACCGGATGGCCTTGCGCAGCGTCTCGTTCGTTGGACCGAGGTTGGATCCTGAGGAGGCCCCGGCATTGTACGGGAAGGGAGCGGTACCGGATGCCCTTCCCCAGAAATACTTCGCGTCGTCAAACGGCTGCCCGATGAGCGCAGAGCCGGCGGCCTGGCCGCCCCGGACGATCGGGCTGCCATTGGCCTGACTCGGAAAAAGCCGTTGGGCTACGCCCGTAACGATGAGCGGATAGATGAGCCCCGTAAGGATCGTGAAGAGCGCCAGCGAGACGATCGCCGGTCTCAGATGCGCACGCATATCATCCACTCCCCTGTCTGGTGACGCCGTTGACCCGACTTAGGGAAAGGCCAGGAGCAAGAGATCGATGAGCTTGATCCCGATGAACGGCGCCACAAGCCCCCCGGCCCCGTAGATCCACAGGTGGCGCCGCAACAGCACAGCCGCGCCGACCGCCCGATAGCGGACCCCGCCAAGCGACAGCGGGATCAGCGCGATGATGATCAGCGCATTGAAGATGACGGCCGAAAGGATAGCGCTGGCCGGCGTGGCGAGCTGCATGATGTTCAGCGCGCCCAGGGCAGGGTAGGTGGTCGCAAAGGCCGCCGGGATGATCGCGAAATACTTGGCCACGTCGTTGGCGATGCTGAAGGTTGTCAGCGCGCCCCGCGTCATGAGCATCTGCTTACCCGTCTCGACCACTTCCAGGAGCTTCGTCGGGTTCGAATCGAGGTCTACCATGTTGCCGGCCTCTTTCGCCGCCTGCGTCCCGGTATTCATGGCCACCGCGACGTCCGCCTGGGCCAGCGCCGGGGCATCGTTGGTCCCATCGCCGGTCATCGCCACCAGGCGACCCTGCGCCTGCAGCTCGCGGATCAGCGTGAGCTTGGCCTCCGGCGTCGCCTCAGCCAGGAACTCGTCCACGCCTGCCTCCGCCGCAATCGCGGCCGCCGTCAGCGGGTTGTCCCCGGTGATCATGATCGTCTTGATCCCCATGCCCCTCAGCTCAAGGAACCGCTCTCTGATCCCTCCCTTGACGATATCTTTGAGCTGCACCGCGCCGAGCACTCTGGCGCCGTCGGCGACCACCAAGGGCGTTCCGCCGTGCTTGGCGATCATGTCCACCTTGGTGCGAACATCCGGCGGAAACTTCCCCCCGAGGCGTCGAACATATGATTCGATGGCATCCGCGGCGCCCTTGCGGATCTCGCGGCCGTTCAGGCTGACGCCGCTCATCCGGGTCTGGGCGGTAAAAGGGACGAAGGTCGCTCCCAGGACGTGAAGGTCACGCTCGCGAAGACCGTACCGCTCCTTGGCAAGGACAACGATCGAGCGGCCCTCCGGCGTCTCATCGGAGAGCGAGGCGAGTTGGGCCGCATCCGCCAGTGCCTGCTCATCGACCCCTTGCGTTGGTATGAAGGCGGTGGCCTGGCGATTGCCGAGGGTAATGGTACCGGTCTTGTCGAGCAGGAGGACGTCAACATCGCCGGCGGCCTCCACGGCGCGCCCTGACATGGCGATGACGTTTTTCTGGATCATCCGGTCCATCCCGGCGATGCCGATGGCCGAGAGTAGCCCGCCGATGGTCGTGGGGATCAGGCAGACGAGCAGCGCAACGAGGACCGTCACCGTCACGGGGCTGCCCTGCCCGGCGGCCTCAGCGCTGTAGATCGAAAACGGCAGCACGGTGGCGGTCGCAAGCAGGAAGATAATGGTCAACGCCGCCAACAGGATGTCGAGCGCGATCTCGTTGGGCGTCTTCTGACGTTTGGCCCCTTCAACCAGCGCAATCATCCGATCCAGGAAAGCCTCGCCCGGATTCGCCGCTATCCGCACGATCAGCCAGTCGGAGAGGACCTGGGTCCCTCCGGTTACCGCGCTGCGGTCGCCACCGCTCTCTCGGATGACCGGCGCGCTCTCGCCGGTGATCGCCGCCTCGTTCACCGAGGCGATCCCTTCGATCACCTCGCCGTCGGCCGGGATCGTATCGCCCGCCTCCACCAGCACCACGTCGCCCTTCCGCAATGCCGTGGCCGGGACCATCGTGTGTTCGCCGCTCCGCTCGGGACGCGTGAGAAGCTTGGCCTGGACGTCCCGTCGCGCCTTTCGCAGCGAGGCCGCCTGCGCCTTGCCACGCCCCTCGGCCATCGCCTCGGCGAAGTTGGCGAAGAGCACCGTGAACCAGAGCCAGACCGAGATTGCCAGGATGAACCCGGCCGGCGCCTCACCTCTGCCGAACAGCGCCTGGATGAATAGTCCCGTTGTCAGCATGGAGCCGATGTAGACCACGAACATGACCGGGTTGCGCACCTGGCGCTGCGGCGCAAGTTTGCGGCAAGCATCCACCACCGCCTGACGCACGATGGCGGGATCGAATAATGAGCGGGTCTTGCCTCGAGCGGCCATCAGCTCTCTCCCGGCTATGACGACATCATGATCAGATGCTCCACGATGGGTCCCAGGGCGAGCGCCGGGAAAAACGTCAGCGCCCCGACGATGACCACAACGCTGATGAGGAGCACCACAAAGAGGGGGGTGTGGGTGGGGAGAGTCCCTGCGCCCGGCGGGACGGGCTTCTTGCCGGCGAGCGACCCCGCGATCGCCAGGGTCGGGATGGCCAGCCAGTAGCGAGCAAAGAACATCGCCACCCCCAGCGAGATGTTATAAAAGGGCGTGTTGGCGCCTAAGCCGGCAAAGGCGCTTCCGTTGTTGTTGCCGGCCGAGGAGAAGGCGTACAGGATCTCGCTGAAGCCGTGGGGGCCGGGGTTTGAGATCCCGGCCTTGCCGCCACTGGTGACAACGGCGACCGCTGTGCCAAGCAACACCAGGGCGGGAGGGATCAGGATCACCAGGGAGGCCATCTTCATCTCGTAGGCCTCGATCTTCTTCCCCAGATACTCGGGTGTGCGCCCCACCATCAAGCCTGCCACGAACACGGCAATGATGGCGAAGACCAGCATGCCGTACAGCCCCGAGCCGACGCCGCCGTAGACGACCTCCCCAAGCTGTATCAGCCATATCGGGGCCAGGCCGCCCAGCGGCGTGAAAGAGTCGTGCATCGCATTCACCGAGCCGTTGGAGGCCGCGGTAGTCGCCGTGGCCCACAGCGCCGAGTTGACGATGCCGAAGCGGACCTCCTTCCCTTCCATGTTGCCGCCCGCCTGCAGCTCGCCGGCGTGCTGATCGATCCCCAGTCCGGTCAGCAGGGGATTGCCGCCTTGCTCAGCGCCGACGCAGAGGGCGAGCAGGCCGACGAACATGATGGTCATGGCCGCGAGGATAGCCCAGCCCTGGCGCGTATCCTTGACCATGACCCCGAAGGTGTGACAGAGGGCCGCGGGAATCAACAGGATGGCCAGCAGTTCGAGGAAGTTCGAGAGAGGTGTCGGGTTCTCATAGGGATGCGCCGAGTTCACGTTGAAGAAACCGCCGCCATTGGTCCCGAGCTGCTTAATGGCAACCTGGGACGCGACGGGGCCGCGCGCGATCACCTGCTCCATCAACCTCGCCTTTTTCGTCGCCGGCCGGCCCTTCTCGTCGAGCACAGGCTTCCCGTCTTTGTCCGTCACCGGTTCGTCATAGGTGGTTGGTTGGACGACGCTCGCCTTGGCGTATGGCCCAAATGTCTGCACGACCCCCTGCGACACCAGCGCCAGGGCGAGGACGAGCGAGAGCGGCAGAAGGATATAGAGGGTGGTGCGAGTGAGGTCCACCCAGAAACTGCCGATGGTCTGGGCAGAACGACGCGCCAGGCCGCGAATGAAGGCCACGAGAACCGCCATGCCGGTCGCCGCCGAGAGGAAGTTCTGGACCGTCAGCCCCAGCATCTGCGTCAGGTAGCTCATCGTGGTCTCGCCGCCGTACCCCTGCCAATTGGTGTTTGTGGCGAAACTGACGGCGGTATTGAACGCGGAGTCAGGCGACACCGGTCCGAGCGACTGCGGATTGAGCGGGAGCAGACCCTGCATCCGCTGGAGGGCATAGACCATTAGCACGCCTGTCAGGTTAAAGAGGAGCATCGCCCCTGCGTATGTCTGCCACCGCATCTCGTCGTCTGCACGGATCCCTGAGAGGCGGTAGATCCACCGCTCGAGCGGGCCAAGGAGTCGATCGAGGCCGAACGGTCGGCCTTCATAAACGCGGGCCATATAAGCGCCGAGCGGTTTGGCGAGGGCAAGCAGGACGACCATGTACAATCCCAACTGGGCATAGCCGTTCGCGGTCACGAGAAGACCTCCGGTTTGAGCAGCGCGATGACCAGGTAGATCAACAGGCCAAGCGCCACAATCCCACCCAGCAGATACAGTGTCGTCATCTCATTTCTCTTTACAGGCGCTCACACAGCCTGATCAGCGCCCACGAAAGCGCGAAACAGGCAAGCGCCACGCCCACATAGACGAGATCCAGCACCTTGATCCTCCTGACTCGCCGTGATTACTCGAGTTGGTAGGGCACGTCGGTAATCACAATCCCGCGCTTAAAGAGTAAGGCCATTCGCAGCCATAAGGCCGCCTGGCTGTGCACCAGGTTCTGCCATCGGCGGCGAGGCACGAACTGCGGTACGACAATAGTAATGGTCTCATTGGGTTGGCGCTGAGCCGCAATCTCCTCGATATAGCCAACCAGAGGTTCGAGGAACAGCCGGTAGGGGGAATGGAGGACCATGAGGCGGACCCCCTCTCCCCACCATTCCCACTTGTTGCGCACCCGCTCGGCTTCAGCCGGATCCATGGAGACGTAGACCGCCGTGATATCGTCGGAGAGTGATCGGGCGTAGCGGAGCGCGGCGACGGTCCCGCGATGGACGCCGCTGATCGGCATGATCACCTTGTGCCGCGACATGCGCTGGGGCGGACCGAAGTCCTCCAACGACAGGTGCGCGGCCAAGTCTCGGTAGTGGTGGTGGATGGCGTAGAACACCATGACCATCGCGGGCACAAGGAGGACGACGATCCACGCCCCGTCGCGGAACTTGGTGCTGGCGAAGACCAGCATCACGACGGCCGTACAAACCGAGCCGAACCCGTTGATCCCCATCTTGAGCGCCCAGCGTGGATCATAACACAGCGTCGAGCCACGCTCCTGCACCTCCTGGCCGGGCGCGAGGCGGCCGACCTTCCACCAGCGACGGGCCATGCCGGCCTGCGAGAGCGTAAAGGAAAGGAACACCCCGATGGCGTACAGTGGGATCAAGGCGGTCACGCTGGCCTGAAACAGTACGATCAGGAGGGAGGCAATGAGGGCGAGGGCTACGATGCCCCGGGAGTAGACGAGGCGGCTGCCTCGGTAAGTGAGCTGTCTGGGCAAAAAGCCGTCGCCGGCCTGCAGGGCGCTGAGTCGGGGGAAGTCTGCAAAGGCGGTGTTGGCGGCCATGATCAGAATGAGGGTCGTACCCGCGATGGTAGCCAGGTAGAGCAGCCCCTGTCCCTGGAATGCTGTGCGGGCCAGTTGCGAGACCACCGTCTCTTCCTCCGAGGGGAGGGCCCCGATCTTGACCGCAAGGAACGTGATGCTCAGAAACAGCGTACCCAGGATGGCCGCCATCCAGATCAGTGTGATCCCCGCGTTGCGGCTCTTGGGCTCCTTAAATGCCGTGATGCCGTTGGAGATAGCCTCCACCCCCGTAACGGCGGTCGTGCCGTTCGAAAAGGCATGGAGGATCAGGAAGAGCGTCACCGAGGCCATCTCGGGGGCTCGCAGGGACGGCGGATTGACGACCACCCCGAGGCTTCCCGTCATGTAGCGGTAGAACCCGGTCCCAACGGTCAGAAACAAAATGACGACGAAGAAATAGGTGGGAATGGCGAAGGTCACGCCCGATTCCCTGACGCCGCGCAGGTTAATCAGCATGATGAAGAGGATGAACCCGATCGACAACACCACCCGATAGGGAAAGAGGGACGGGTAGGCCGAGGTGAGCTGGGCCACACCCGATGCGACAGAGACGGATACCGTGAGGATGTAATCCGTGAGGAGCGCCGCGCCTGCCGTCTGGGCCGGGAACTCGCCCAGATTGTCACGCGCCACGATATACGCGCCTCCGCCACCCGGATAGGCGTGGATGGTCTGCTGATACGAGATGGTGAGGATCGTGAGCAACATGACAATGGCCAGCGAGATCGGGAGGGCGTACACGAAGGCCGCAATCCCCACCGTAGCCAGAACAAACAGAATTTCGTCCGTCGCATAGGCGGTAGACGAGAGGTTATCAGAGGCAAAGACAGCAAGACCGACCGTCTTGCCGATGGTTTGATGCGGTGCATCGGCGCTCGCGAGCGGACGGCCAAAGAGCTTGGTGCGCCATGAGGGAGCGGGCTGGTACTCTGCGACCCGCTCGAATACGTTGAGTTCAGTCTCTTCATCGATAATAGGCATAGCTATCGCTCAGTTCATGGCCAACGTCCTCGAGAGTCGGTGGGCCTGACGTGAACTCGCCTGCTGAGGCGACAGGTTGCGCAGCACGACCCTTCATAGTCAACGTACTATCGAGGTCTTGTCGGGTCAAATCAAAAGGCCGTTAAAATTCGAGGGGTTGCTGTTAAGGAATCGTAAAGATGATGGGCGTTCAACTACATCTAGCAGTGAGGCCGAACAGGAAGGAAATGGGGGTGCCGCAGTTGCGGCAGATGGGGGTCAAGATATGATCACGGGCCCGCTATTAGGGGAGCCCGCTCTTGGCAGTTTGTCGTTCTTCACTGCCTTGGCTGCCTTGAGCTGGAAGCGAGCAACGAACTAGCCGCTGTAGCCCCGGCTCCTCATGCAGCCTCGGTAGGCAGCAACGTAGCGGGCATCCGCCTGCCTAGCCTCGCTGAGGCCGTACAGAGTGCCTGCAGTCGCTCCCACCAGGCCTCCGATGCCGGCTCCCTTGCCGGCGCCTTTGCCGCCTCCGGCGATCGCACCGCCAGCCGCGCCCACGCCTGCGCCGAGCGCCCCTCCGACCAAGGCGTCCTTCAGGACTTCGGTAGTCCTGTCGCCGGCCATGGAGCTCGCATACTGATTACAAGCCGCGACGGCCGAACCCGACGGCCTCGCTGCGGGGGACGGCGTCATCCGCGGCGAAACGGCGCGCGAGACACGCCCTCGAGGGGTCTCGGCAACCGGCTTTGTCTGCTGATTGCCAACCCAGTTTGCTACCACCAGTCCGGTGATTAGTGCCGTGGCAAAGACCACCGCTATCCCGATTGTAGTGAGCTTCCACGGATTCCACCTCTGGTCTGACATCGCTGTCTCCTTCTCCCTCCTCGACGTTTCGGGTCAAAGGGGTTGGCGGTGTTGATCGCACAGCGACCGCTTATCCCCTTATTTCCTGACCGGGGGCAACTGGTATCGCCTTGGCAAGCCTTAGCCCAAGAATCATCGCCACCCGCACCCACATCCCCCATTCTAACTCGCTCCTTTTTCCGCGCCTCAATGAACAGCCGGTCATGTTGCTGCCCTCCTCATTCGGTCATCAAGGGGGTTCACCTCAGCTCAGGGCAATCCCCGTGCCAACCAGCCCCCTCTGATTTCTTAAGTAGTTACAGCGGAGCTTCGTATTTGATCACGTGAAACTGGTGTAAATTTTTCACCCTGTTTTCAGGGACTGGAGAGAGCGCCTTGGGTCCCTTACACGCGGGAGCAGTATGCGGACGGTCGTTCAACGGGTCAGCGAGACGCCCGACTCCCCTGAGCCAATATCTGATGCCCCCTTCATCTCGTTCTCAAGGCTTTGAGTCGCGTGTGAGACACTCATGCATCCAGTGTATTGAACGTGGCTCGACCGACCAATAGCGGGCACACCTATTGTCAGTATTTCAGGACGCAGCTATGATGTAGCGTCTGGGAGACGAGCGATCGGCCTCCCAGTGAGATGAATGAGGCATGGTCCATCCTTTGGAGTCAGCACGACAACAGGAGGCACGCAGATGACAGACAATCAGCGCTGTAGTGTGGGGGTGGGGGACGAGGTGCCCCAGTTTCAGTTGGAGACATTTGAGCCGGCCAACGGGGGGTTCGGGACGGTCAGCCTTGAAACGCTCAAGCAGAAGGAGAAGTGGACGGTGCTCTTCTTCTACCCGGCCGATTTTACCTTCGTCTGAGCAACGGAACATGCCGCTCTGGCAGAGCGGTACGAACAGTTGCGGGCGCTTCAGACCGAGGTCATTACGGTGAGTACCGCCACCAAGTTCGTTCACTTGGCCTGGCAGCGAGAGGAAAAGCTCCTGCAAGGCGCCAGATATCCGATGGGGGCGGATCCCACGGGGACTGTCGCCCGGCTGTTTGGGGTCTATGATGAGCAGACCGGCCTTCCGCTCAGGGGAACCTTCATCATCAGTCCGGAAGGGAAATTAGTGAGCGCCGAGATCCACTTCTATAACGTAGGCAGGAATATCGACGAGCTCCTTCGGAAGGTGAAGGCAAATCGCCATCTCGCCGATCACCCTCATGAGGTCTGTCCCGCTCAGTGGAAGGAGGCGGGAGACAAAACCCTCACACCTTCCGCCCAACTGGTCGGACGGGTCGCGGAGGCGATGCAATAACGTCATGGGACGGGGGTCTGTCCACACCAGGGCAGATCCCCGGTGACCACTCTCCCTTACTTGGCGGATGGACGCTGCTGGGAGGGCGCAGGATCTCCCGTAAACTTCACCGTCTCCTTCCCCTTGACAACGTCTGACGTAATGACCCAGCTCCCTCCGCAGGCGGTTCTGGCGACCTTGCCGGCGTTCTCAGGTCCAGCAAAGACTGCGGTAACGCCGCTTGCCACTCCCCCTAGAATGCAGAAAGCTGCCTTGAACGGGAAATAGACGAAGGTCCCTATCGCGCTTCCGACTCCTGTCCCGACTTGCGACAGCGTGCTTTCTTGTGCTTGGGCCTCCGCCCAGTTCGGCGTGCTGGACACCATGACGAGCACTGCCAGACCCACCGCCACAACCGGCCTCATCTCTTTGCCTCCTTGTTGATGATTGTGGATGGAAGACGCGCACCCGCTCGTGTTCCGTGTACAATAGGTGTACAAGGGGAAGGATCATCACGGGCAGGCCGATATTCCTTCTGATCGGACGGATGTGCCAAGTGTTTTGTGACGCGCCGACGTGGGTCCCGGTGAGGATCGGCTCTAGCTTAAGGTTTAACTGACCCTCTTCTGAGACCAAGAGCCGCACGAAGCGATGATATGTGGCCATTGAATCCGGATCGGGTTTCTGGTCTAACGACGCACTTTCTGGTAGCATGCCATTTAGGAGCCATTGTGATATCCGATTCCGCAATGTCTCAACAAGGGGCCCGCATGTCTCAGCGTCGAACCCAGCGTGATCCGGCATCACCGGATGAGAGGATGGCGCGCACGCCGAAACCAGGCTTGGGGTCCGTGAACATCGTCCAGCAGATCTCAGTTTCACGTCTGCGGACGCACGTGGAGCACCTCGCCGGCGAGTTCGGTGAGCGCAACGTCTTCCGACCCCAGGCGCCAACGACAATGCCAGCGGCGTCGCGGCCCTGCTGGAGCTGACGCGGGTCACAACAGCGCTGGGCAATACCTTCGTCGCCTTGACACTGGAAGGGCTGGACGGCGAAGCAAGGGAGAAACCGAAATAACCTCGCGGATCACGATATCAAAGAGCCGAAGGCCAGGAGATGGGCGCGGACAGGCTCGGCAACGCGTTTGTGTTGCTGAGCATGTGAGAAACGATAATGCAGGGAGGGAACAAGCATGAGACCATATCATCGCCAGGTAGGATGGCTCTGGCTGATAGCGATTACCTTGATGGCTGGGACGGCCTTCGCCGATGAGACCTGCCAGTCACCGTTCCTCCCGAAGGTGACCGGGCAGGAGGACTATGTCTATGTCTGGACGCTGGGAATTAAGGGGGTGGGCGACGGCAACGACAGCCTCGTGACCGTCGACGTACATCCTAAGTCCAAGACCTACGGGCAGATCATCCACCGGGCCCCGGTGCCGGGGCAACATGAGGCCCATCATGCTGGGTTTACCGACGATCGGCGGTATCTGTGGGCTGGCGGTCTGGACGACAGCTATATCTTCATCTTCGATGTTGCCTCAGATCCAGCCAGGCCCAAGCTGGTCAAAACGATTATGAGTTTTGTGAAAGACACGGGCGGTCTGGTCGGTCCCCACACCTTCTATGCCCTGCCGGGACGGATGTTGATCACAGCACTCTCGAACGCGAACGACAGCTCAGGCAGGACAGGGCTGGCGGAGTACTCCAACGAAGGGCGTTT
>NSJM01000076.1 GCA_002634395.1 Candidatus Methylomirabilis sp. | reverse complement strand
CCTTGAGGCAGGATTCGCCTGGCCGGCCACAGTACCCATCGGGCTAATGGCCACGAGAGATCTACGAGGCGGTAATAGGACCGGCAGGCCTTCCAGTGCGGCGGAACGCGGCCGAATGATCGCTCGACTACCGTGTAAATCTCCTGAAACAACTGCTCCCGGTGCGCAAACGATTTGGTCTCAAGATAGCGACGGCTGTTGGCAAGAAACCGGTTGATCCGGTCGATGCGCAAGCGGTGACCCACTCTGATCCAGAGATCGTAATCCATGCAGTAGTGGAGGGCGGGGTCCAGCATCCCAACCGATTCGACGGCTGAGCGCCTGATGAAGGCGGTTGGCTGGCAGATGAGGCACGCCTCGGCCAGGCGGTTCAGATTGAAGTCTTCCGTCGGGTAGATCCCGATCACCGCATTCTGCTCATCGATATAATAGGCGTCTCCGTATACGACAGCCGTCTCATGGTGCGCGACAAGATGCTCAACGGCGGCTGTTACCGCACCAGGCTGATAGGTGTCGTCGGCATTCAGCCAGCCGAGGATCTCGCCATTAGCGAGGCGGAAGCCTGCATTCACCGCATCCGCCTGGCCCAGGTCGGGCGCCGATCTCCAGATCAGTCGTGTGCCATAGCTGCGCAGGATATCAAGGGTGTCGTCGGTGGAGCCCCCGTCCATGACGAGGTATTCCAATCTGGGATAGTCCTGCGAGATCACGCTCTCGATGGTCTGCCTGATAAATCGTCCCTGACCGAGGGAGGGCGTGATGATCGAGACCAGCGGCAGCGTGTTCACGGCGATACGCAAAAAGCCTCTCCTTGAGAGCAGTCGTGGTCCAAGCCATGAGTCTGCTCTCGAGAAGCGCGACGTAACAACGTGAACTATCCCCTTTCGAAGCCGGCGCAGAACGAGCCATGCATTCTGATAGTTGCCTATTCCAAGTTGCCGCTGACGTTACAGGACACTGATTCCTGACCTGTGACCGCGATGGTTCGGTCACAGGTCAGTCGATGGTAACAGGCGACCTTGGACGCGGCCTTCGCACAAAACGACCTGGTAGGGCCGTCCCCTACTTTTCACCCATCTCTTTGACCTTAACCTGCCGCTTCAGAACGGCATGGGCCGCTGCGAGCTTGGCGACTGGAACCCGGTAGGGGGAACAGCTCACATAATCCAGACCCAGCCGATGGCAGAGATCAACGGACGCGGGCTCACCTCCGTGCTCACCGCACAGGCCAACCTCCAACTGTGGCTTGGCCCGTCGTCCTTTTTCTATTCCGATCCGCATGAGCGCTCCCACCCCCTCCTCGTCGAGCACGGCAAAGGGATCCGTCTGAAGGATCCCCATCTCTAAATAGAGGGGAAGGAACCGGCCGGCGTCATCCCGAGAGAATCCGAAGGTGGTCTGCGTCAGATCGTTTGTCCCAAAGGAGAAAAAGTCAGCCACTGCTCCAATCTGATCGGCCACAATACAGGCCCTGGGGAGCTCGATCATCGTTCCAACCAGGTAGCGGATCTTCACGCGATATGCTTTCATGACCTCAGATGCGACCCGGTCCACGATCTCCCGCTGGAGTTGGAACTCCTTCAGGGTACCCACAAGAGGAATCATGATCTCCGGGAAGGGACGCTTTCCTTTCTTTTTCAGTTCGCAGGCTGCCTCAAAGATCGCCCGGACCTGCATCTCAGTAATCTCGGGGTAACTGATCCCAAGGCGGCAGCCACGATGACCAAGCATCGGGTTGAATTCGTGAAGGGAGCGAACCTTGTCCTCCAGTATTTTCTCTGACACCCCCATGTTTTCCGCTACCCTCCGAATCTCCTCGTCCTTCCTCGGGAGGAACTCGTGCAGGGGGGGATCGAGCGTCCTGATGATGACAGGCAAGCCATCCATAAGCTCAAAGATCGCCTTAAAATCCTGCTTCTGCATCGGGAGCAGCTTGGCCAGGGCCTTCCGGCGCTCGTCAGCGTCCTTAGCCAGAATCATCTCTCGCACGGCAACGACTCGATCCCCTTCGAAGAACATATGTTCAGTCCGGCAGAGGCCGATCCCCTCGGCTCCGAACTGCCGCGTGACCTGCGCGTCTCTCGGGGTATCCGCATTGGTCCTGACACCGATCGTTCGGAAGCGGTCCGCCCATGAGATCAGTGTGCCGAACTCACCAGTCAGCTCTTCAGGCTGGGTCAACGGCACCTCCCCGAGGATGACATTGCCTGTACTGCCATCGATGGTAATCGAGTCTCCTCGCCGGATAGTCAGATCGGCAACCTGGAAGTACCCCTCCTCCTCATTGACAAAAATATCGGCACAGCCGACGACACACGCCTTCCCCATGCCTCTGGCGACGACAGCAGCATGGCTGGTGAGGCCGCCCCTGGCGGTCAGGATCCCCTGCGCGGCAACCATGCCCGCGATATCCTCGGGGGAGGTCTCCGGCCTGACCAGGACCACCTTCTCTTTTCGCTCCGCGCCTTCCACTGCTTCCTCCGCAGTAAAGACCGCCTTCCCGACCGCCGCTCCAGGCGAGGCCGGAAGGCCCTTCGCGATCTTCTGGACCTTGACCTTCGGATCGATCGCCGGATGCAGAAGCTGTTCGAGCTGCCAGGGCTCCACACGCAGGACGGCCATCTTTCGATCGATCAACCGTTCTTTCGCCATATCGACAGCAGTCTTGATGGCGGCGTGGGCCGTCCTCTTACCGACGCGGCACTGCAACATATAGAGCTTTCCGTCCTCAATGGTAAACTCAATGTCCATCATATCGCAATAGTGGTGCTCAAGCGTTCGACAGATCCGCTCAAACTCCCGATAGATCCGAGGCCACGTCTGCTTCATGCCCGCAATGGGATGCGGGGTCCTGATCCCAGCCACCACATCCTCACCCTGCGCATTGGGCAGGAACTCTCCGTAGAGGCGCTTCTCCCCTGTAGACGGATCGCGGGTGAAGGCGACTCCTGTCCCGGAATTCTCCCCCAGGTTACCGAAGACCATAGCCTGGACGTTGACGGCGGTGCCCCAGTCATCAGGAACCTTGTAGATCCTCCGGTACTCCACGGCCCGTTTGTTGTTCCAGGACTCGAATACGGCTGCGATCGCCATTCGAAGCTGCTCTTTCGGATCCTGGGGAAACTCTTGACCGGCTTCGCGCTGAATCACTTTTTTAAACTGTTCGACCAGGTCCCTCAGATCTTCCGCGCTGAGTGCCGTATCGGCGGCAACCCCTTTCTGCCGCTTCTTTTCACTAAGGAGTCCCTCAAAGGCTATTTTCTTAATGCCCAGCACGACATCACCGAACATCTGAAGAAGCCGCCGGTAACTATCGTAGGCGAAGCGGGGGTTTTGGGAACGCTGGATGAGGCCCTGTACCGTCCTGTCGTTCAATCCCAGGTTCAACACGGTGTCCATCATCCCCGGCATTGAGATCCGCGCCCCGGAGCGGACAGAAACCAGGAGGGGATCCTTCAGATCCCCGAACCGCTTTCCCATAGCCCGCTCCAGCTTGGCGATATCCGCCTCGATCTCCGCCCATAGCTTGGGAGGGAAACGCCTGCCCCGCTTCACGTACTCAATACAGGCTTCCGTAGAAATGGTAAAGCCTGGCGGTACAGGGATCTTGAGTGTCGTCATCTCATGGAGGTTCGCTCCCTTTCCCCCGAGAAGATTCTTCTGCTCAGCCCTTCCTTCCGCCCGACCCTTTCCGAAAAAGTATACATATTTCTTTGCAATCGCCATTATTTCCCTCACAAGTTGGACTATGATAAGCGTTCAGCGTCGTGCATGGAGCGGCTCGCTGTACGCCGCACGCCGTGCGCTACTTTGCCAGTTCGATCGTCAGTTTGGTCTCCTGCTTTGACTTCACGGTCACGTCCTGCACCTTCTTGCCGAGTGTCTCCTGCCAGACCTCGAGCTTATAGTTGCCAGGTGGAACATTGTTGAGGGTAAACTCACCCTTGTCGTTCGTGACTGCCACATACGGATGGTCGGAGACCACGAGCCAGCCCAGCATCCAACTGTGGGCATCACAGGTCATCTTGACAATCTCAGGTTTCGCAAACTGTACCGGCAGCACCTTCTTGAATTTCGGCTGAGCCTTATTGATTGAGGGATTCGCCTTGCTGTAGGTATGAACGTTGTGAAGAATCCCATCGCTGTTCAGGATGTCCAGCGTACTACCGGTAGGAACTACGACGACATGAGGCGTATATTCACACGCATTCTGATCTACTGTGGCTTTCGTGATCGCCCACTTCTCACCCTTGCTCACATCAATCAAGCTCACCACCGCATTTTCGATACCTTTTTGAGGACCGACAACAAGATCCCAGCTCAGGTGCTGTTTCTTCTCGCAGACCTCCTTATCTTTCGTTACTTGGAGCTCTTTCCTTACTGGCGGCGTTCCGGCGAATTTAATCGTCCCGGTGATCGTCCCACCGTCTTTCACTGCACCGCCCTCGTAGGCTAACGTCTGAGCGGCGGCTCCGAGAACACAGCCCGCCACCACGGTCACTGCAACTATTTCTCGCATCCCATACATGGAACTTCGCCTCCTTCTGCCGGTGTGTGACTCCGTTTCGTTAGACTTCTCTTGTCGAACCGATCATACGAATCAGTGCTCTCCCATGCGCATCAGGTGTTCAGTCATCGCCTGAATTTGCCGGTCTTCCTTCCCCCCAAGAATATCGTCCGGACCGCCAGGATAGTAGCTGGGCATCTTCGTTCCCGGCTGGATCTTCTGTGGGTCCTTCAGCCATTTACTGATCCAGATCGGCCGCAAGCGACGCTTAGCCAGACTAAGATCAGGCGCCCATTCCTCCGGTTTGCCTTCGGGTTTCTTCTCACCCTGCTGGTGACAGGTGAAGCAGTCAAAGTAGTCCTTCGACAGCAGCAATCGACCGGCATTTATCAGTTCCATGTTCGGTTCTCCCACCGAGGCATACTCATAGGGAACCTGCTGCTTCCCCATGACCGCGAAATATTTCGTCAGGGTGGTGGCTTCCTCGATGCTGAGGCCGAAGGTCGGCATCCGAACGTCAAGCCATGGTCTCAGCGGTATCGGTCGCCCAAGAAATTGGTACAGCCAGGTAGCCTGGACCTTCTCCCCCTCATGCATCATCCCTACCTCAAGGGGGGGCGGCGTTCTGGTCTCATTGGCGTAAAAGGCGGCAATCGCGCCACCCTGCCCTTCGATGACGTGGCACCCGTTGCAATTGTAGCGTTTCACAAGGGTCCGCCCATCCTGGATGGCCCGCTCTTCGTCGGAAAGACTCCGCTGGAACTGCGGCTGGATACGCTCGTTACTGAGACTCTTCAGGAAGACCAGCAGCGTGTTCGCGTCTTCGTCAGTAAAGCGAAAGTTCGGCATCAATTGCTCGACCCGCTCGGTGGCATAAATCTGGGGATTCTTCAGCTTCCAGAAGGTATAATCCTGCCACGTCTGCTTCACCTGGACGGCCTCGCCGAAGAACAGCTCCAGTAAGCGCTTCTGACTGAAGTTGCTGAGATCCGGCGCAATCTTCTCCGACGTCTCAAACCCCTTAATGTCGTGGCAACCAAAACAGCCCCGTTTACGGATCAGACGCTCACCCGCCGTAATCCGATCGGCCCTCCTGACCTCCTGTTCCAGGCCGGCAACCCTTTGCTTTTGTCCAAGCGTCATCAGGAAGGCCGTGACCGCCCGAGCCTCGTCGTCGGAAAGACGCAGATTCGGCATCCTGGTTGTCGGCCGAAACTGCTTTGGATCCTTGACCCAGGCAAAGAGCCAGTCCGCGTTCACCTTGCCGGCTATCTTTGAGAGATCCGGCCCGAAATCCTGATTCTCCGGCACGGGGGGAGGGGCGACCAGCCAGGTCTTGACCGGTTTTGATTGTGGCGCTGTCCTGGCGGTTCCTTCTGATGCTTCCTGCTCGCGTTCCGATTGCGCCGTGCCGGCATGAACCAACGACACAGCCGGCGAAGCACCGGTCAGCGGGGCCTTCGCCTCTATGCCAGGAATTCGGTGACAGCCAAGGCAGCCGACAGAGCTCACAATCTCCTTCCCACGTTCGACCGAAGCGGGAGCCTTCGACGCGCTCTGAAGCTCCGGAAGCGGCTGGGAAGTACGGAGAAGATAAGCCGCGATGTTCGATGCGTCTTCATCGGATAGCTCAAAGTGGGGCATCTTCGTCTTGGGGAGATATCCTTTCGGCTTTTTGATCCACCGAACCAGCCAACTCGGATCGACCTTGCCGGCAATCCGCGTCAGATCCGGTCCTACTTTCTGAGCCTTCTCAAACCCCGCCATCGTGTGACATCCGAAGCAACCGAGATCCTCCACCATCTGTCTGCCACGCGAATAGACGGGCGCCAACGCGAACTCCTTCTTGTCGGCATGGCACTTTCGACAACTCGTCTGCACGAAGTCGCCACGCAACAATGGGCGATCCCAGTGACGGACCTCACCGTGCGCCGCTTCAACATCAAGGGTCGGTCCCTGTCCCTGGTGGCACGCTGTGCAACCGAAGCGGGCGATCGGATGATTACCGAACAGAATCTCCCGATATGGATGAGTGGCGAAGGGTTGTTTGGCCTGCTCGAACCCAGGCCGATCGATCGCAAGATGGCAGGTCGCACAACGGTCAACGGTCAGAATCGGCACCTTGAACTCGTTGGTCGCCAGTCCCTCCACGACAATTTGCTTGACCTCCGGGGAGCGAACCTTAATTGCCTCCAGACGCCGTTCAAGCGTGAGAACCGGCTCGGCCAACTCATCGATCCTGCCCTGAATGGCATCCACATCGACCTGAAATCGCTTGACGATCCCCTGTGCGTCCTCCATCCGTGCGTTCAGCACATCCGCCTGTGCGGTGAGCCCTCGCAACTGCAGTTCAATCGCCGCCGCCTTCGCTCGGGGTTGTGTGCTGTCCTTTTTGTCATGAATGGCATGATCTACCCAGTAGAGCGCTTCATCCAGCTTGCTCTTGACAAACTGGGCCTTCGTATTGACTTCTGCATACTCAGCTTCACGTTGCGCAAGCAGTTGCTGCGCCTTGGCGGCCTCTGGTCCGGCCAATCTTGCCCGTGCAGCCTTGAGGTCCTCCTGCAACTTGACGAGAACGGCCCGAACGTCCGGCGCTTCGAGCTTTGATCGCTCTGCGGCAAGTTCCCGACCGACCCGCTCATATTCCAGTCGACTGAACTCTTGCTGGTATGCCTTCCACGGGCGCCTGGTCTTCTCTTCGTTCCACACTGCCCAGACGGCAACGACAAAAAAGAGCATGCCCACGATAAAGAACGGGATCCGTAAGGATCGCTGTTCTGCCAGCTTACTCGTACGCCACCATCTCCACGGCTGCACCAGAAATCCTCGACTGAGGCGTTACACATTAAACCAGGGTGTCACCCAGACATTCTTGATGTTGAATGCCAGGCGAAGAAACATCTTAATCGGAAGGCTCATCATCGTCAGGAAGAGGAAGGCCACGATCCCGTAACGCACGGGGCCCAACTGACGGATCGTGTCGCTTGCATCCCGTTTGACATAGTAATACACGACCGCCGTGCTGAAATAGAGCGCCATCAAGACGAATCCGATCACCTCAACCCCAAAGACCTTGGGATTGCCCATCCACTTGAACGGACCCCAGGCGGCAAGATCGACATTGGTGATCGCAACGACCAGGTGGGGATCCCAGGTTTCCCACGGCCAGAAGAGATTCCACCCGGGGCCTCTGAAGAAGACACCCGTAATGATCAGCGAAATCCACAAAAAGAAAAAACCGAAGAGAAACGTCGTAATGGCGAAGGGGCGCTCTCTGAAGGTATAATATCCGTTTCCCTTAGGGTTGACATCAACGTACGGGATGATCATGAGCCCAACAATGATTAAGCTCGGCAGGACGACGCCGGCAAACCACGGATCGAAATAGACCAGCATCTCCTGAAGCCCAAGGAAATACCACGGAGCCTTACTGGGATTTGGGGTCTGCGTGGGATTGGCCGGCTCCTCCAGGGGGGCGTCGATCACAATCGACCAGACGGTCAGAATCACCATCACAATGATCGAGCAGATGAACTCGTTTCGGACAAGATAGGGCCAGACGTGCACTCGATCGGCGACTGCGGGTTCACTTGCGTCCGCAGGCCGCGCAGCCGGTTTCGTCGCCGTATTCTCTTTGACGTCAGCCATCGCTTCCTTCCTTGGAAAGCGGTCAGCGATCAGCCTTCAGCGGTCAGCTTCAGGCACGGTCGGCAAACACACCAGAAAAAAGCTGATCGCTCCACATCCGAACAACTCACCCCACCCTCCACGATCTGCGGGACCCCTACAACGGTCCTGAAACGCCCCCGTCTTTCCTGATCCTCCAGAAATGTACGATCATCAGGAGGCTTGCCAGGATGGGCAGCAAGATACAATGCAGGACATAGAACCTGAGGAGCGCAGGAGGTCCAACGAGGGTACCACCAAGCAGGAAGGCTCTGGCATCATACCGTGGCGTGACGCCGACCACCTCACCGAATGGACCCTCACTTCCAAGAAGGGGGGTAGCCCGGGCCATGTTGGTTCCGACCGTCACGGCCCAGATCGAAAGCTGATCCCACGGCAGGAGGTACCCGGTAAAACTCAAGAGCAGTGTGATGGTCAGCAGCACAACCCCGACGACCCAGTTGAACTCCCTCGGAGGTTTATACGAACCGGTCATAAACACGCGAAACATGTGCAGCCACACCGTAATCACCATGACATGGGCCGCCCACCGATGCATGTTGCGCATGATCATACCGAACGGGACATCGTACTGCAGGTATTTCATATCGGCATAGGCGTACTCGGCCACCGGACGATAATAAAACATCAGGATGACACCAGTCACGACCGTCACCAGGAACACCAGGAAGGTGATGCCACCCATGCACCAGGTAAAGCGAACCCTGAGAGCGTGACGTCGAATCTTGGGAGGGTGCAGATGGAGCCAGACATTCGCCATGACCTGCAGGATTCGATTGCGTGGGGTATCCGAATAATCGTGGCGAAACATCGAGCGCCACAACTGCGACTCGACGATCTTTTTCTTCAACTCGCTCAGACGGGGCATCCAGGTTCGAACCCTTTCATCGCTAGACCTTGAGCGCGAGAAAAGCCCCAGGGCGGGACCAGTCTCCTCTCTCGAAGCGAAACTGAACACTCTTGTCGATCACAAGCTGCCCGTCATCACTCATGGCGATCTTGACTCGCTCCAGCGGACGAGGGGCGGGACCTTCAAAGTTGATCCCGTTTCTGCGGAAACCGCTGCCGTGGCACGGGCATTTGAACTTATTCTCTGCATTCAGCCAATTTGGGGTACAGCCGAGATGCGTGCAGATCGCGGAAAGCGCGTAAAATCCCTCCGGCTCGTGGACAATCCACACGCGTTCCTCCTGCTTCCACCGTTCACTGACGGTTCCGACCGGGTACTCTTCCGGCAGGCCGGCCTTAAAGACCGATACCGGCTCGAAGAGCA
This sequence comes from Candidatus Methylomirabilis sp., assembly GCA_002634395.1. Classification (GTDB taxonomy): domain Bacteria; phylum Methylomirabilota; class Methylomirabilia; order Methylomirabilales; family Methylomirabilaceae; genus Methylomirabilis; species Methylomirabilis tolerans. The sequence goes on along the minus strand of NSJM01000076.1, from coordinate 4,236 downwards.
CTCTGGGAAACATAAAGCGTCCGAATGCCAAGCCGCCAATACCGAGTCCGGCCGCTATCCCGCCCCACCCTGCGAGACAAAAGAAATCCCGACGTGACCAGAGGGTTGCACCGCTCTCCTCCGGCGTCACGATGAGACGATCTTCTTTGTCCTCTCCTGCAGTGATCTGATCGGCCAACGCCCGCCTCTATCGTAGCGCCTGATCTCGCTACGCACCATGTTATCAGACTCGCCTTCGGCTTTCACTCTCGCAGGGTCATATCCGCATCAACCCCATCGCGCGTAACTCTGAACACAGCATACATAGTATAGCACCCTATGACTGTCAAGGTGAAAAAGGTGAAATGTCGGTACGCCTAAGTTGTAAGCAGTACGATTTCAACCTGCTCATTTCATAGTCACACACATCGGAAGATATTAGGCCAGCTGAGATCGCCCAATAATGGGTCGAAGTGTAATCAGTGAATTATCTGAACATTCCGAGTTTCCTTGCGAAGACGAATGATAATCCAGCATTGGCACGGAAACTGCTCACTTGTACACCTTCGTTGTGTTCTACAAAAATGTCGAGTCCAACACTGTTGCCAGTTCCTCACGTTCTCTCACATCACAACAAGGAGCAGCCATGCTACAACGACGTAGTATTATGACCGCCGTCATCCTGCTGATTCTTGGAGGCGCACTGCTGTTTGCCCCAGTCGCGTCTCTCGCCCAGCAGGCCGTTGCTGACCAATCTTCCGTGGAGGTCTCCACACCCGCCCCGCCGGCGGCGCCGAAGATCGATTCGGGGGATACGGCGTGGATGCTGACCTCCTCGGCATTGGTACTGTTGATGACGGCGCCCGGGCTGGCGCTATTCTATGCCGGCCTCGTCCGTCGAAAAAACGCGCTGGGGACGATCATGCACAGCTTTATTACCCTCGCCCTGATCAGCATCCAATGGACGCTATTCGGATATTCTCTCGCATTCGGTCCTGATACGGGGGGGCTTATCGGGAACCTCGCCTGGGTAGGGCTTCAAGGTGTAGGACTGGACCCCAACCCAGACTACGCGGCGACCATCCCCCATCAGGCCTATATGGTCTACCAAATGATGTTCGCTGCGATCACACCCGCCCTTATCACCGGCGCCTTCGCAGAACGGATGAAGTTCAGTTCGTTTCTGCTCTTTACCCTGCTCTGGTCGACACTCATCTATGACCCACTCGCACACTGGGTCTGGGGTGTCGGTGGATGGCTACGCACGATGGGAGCGCTGGATTTTGCCGGCGGAACGGCCGTCCATATCAGTTCCGGTGCGTCGGCCCTGGCCGCTGCCCTCATCGTCGGCCGACGTCGTGGCCATCCGGTTGAGCCGATGCCGCCACACAACCTCACTATGACGGTGACGGGCGCCGCGCTGCTCTGGTTCGGCTGGTTCGGCTTTAACGCAGGGAGTGCCGTCGCCGCCAACAAGCTGGCCACAAGCGCATTTGTCGTCACGCATGTCGCGGCGGCCGCAGCAACTCTGGCCTGGATGTTGGCGGAGTGGAGTTTCAGGGGCAAACCGACCGTTCTGGGGGCAGCGAGCGGCGCCGTCGCCGGACTCGTCGCCATTACCCCAGCAGCAGGATTCGTCGGTCCGTTGTCAGCCATCATGATCGGGGCAAGCGCAGGGGTCTTGTGCTATTCCGCCTGTATCCTCAAGGCGCGGCTCGGCTACGACGATGCGCTTGACGTCGTGGGCGTTCACGGCGTCGGCGGAACCTGGGGAGCGCTTGCAACAGGCCTCTTCGCCTCAAAGGCGATCAATCCCGATGGTCCCAATGGCCTGTTCTTCGGCAATCCCGGCCAGTTAGGGATACAGGCGATCGCAGTCGTTGCAAGTATGGCGCTGGCGTTCGTCGGCACAATTGTGCTGCTCAAGATCATTGATGCGCTGATGGGCCTGAGAGTCAACGATGAGGAAGAGCAGATCGGCCTCGACCTGAGCCAGCACGACGAGACCGCGTACATCCTGTGAGAGATAGGGCGGCCTCGACGCGCGGCCGCCCTATTTTGCAGAAATCGACACCACTGCTGGCACCGATTTTGAATAGCCCTTGGTGAACAGGATTGCACACATGGAAATGCTCAGCGAAAAGGCACGTCTTGACCACAGGATAATCGGGTTCAGCGCCCTGTACGAAGTCACGAAGATCTTGAGCGAGCAGACCGACCTCGTACAGGGGCTCACCGCTATCCTTAGAGTCCTCAGCGCCTTCATGGGGATGACGAAGGGCGCCGTCTGCTTCTATGATCCCACACGTCGCGAACTTCGCATCAAGGCCGCATTCGGGTTGACCGGCGAGGAGCGACGCCGTAATCGGTATCGAGTCGGAGAAGGGATCACTGGAAAGGTGATGAAGCTGGGTCTCCCGATGGTGGTCCCCGATATCGGTAAGGAACCCCACTTCCTGAATAAAACCCGCGCACGCCAGCCCCTCGATCTTCAGGGCATCACCTTCATCTGCGTGCCGATCAGGATTCGCGGGGAGGTCCTGGGAGTGCTCAGCGTTGAGCGGCCATCCCATGATATGCGCGCCTCAGCGGAGGACGATCTGCGGGTACTGACGATTGTCGCATCCCTGATCGGGCACGCCGTCAGGCTTCGCGAGGAACAGGCGCGAAACCTTCACGCGCTGGACGATTGGAAGGGACTTCGTGAACTCGAACGGGAGCTGGTTATGCGCGCCTTACAGGAAGCCGGCGGCATCCAGGTCAAGGCCGCCGCGCGCCTTGGTATCACACCACGGCAGTTCGCCTACAAGATGAAGCAGTATCGAATCATCAAGGAGTTTCGAATCAAAGACTGACCCAACCTCTTTCCCACGACTCCGGGGTGGTCGATATCTCCAGGCAGCGCATATCATAAAAGCTGCAGTCGGAGTCGCCTACGCTGCCGTCCCGATTCGTGTGGCTTCAGGGACCTCGACGAGCTGCCCGGTCTTCACGTCGTAGATGTAGCCATAGACAGGAACGTCGCGTGGGACCAGCGGGTGCGCCCTGATGCGTCGCACATCCGCGCAGACACTCTCGGCCTGGTCCCCGATGGTCAACCAGTCGATAAACGCGCCTTCCGTTGACCCGGGGCCTTCACCGGTATCGTGCCATCCCCCGGCATCGATCGTTGCAGTCTTCAGACTCTTCGCCAGCAGCCCGCGCATGATCTCGTCGGTGAAGGTCTCCATTCCGCAATTGGTGTGGTGGATGACGAACCATTCCCGTGTTCCAAGGAGTTTATAGGAAATCACCAGTGACCGGATGGCGTCATCGCTGGTGCGACCACCCGCATTACGAATGACGTGGGCATCCCCTTCCGATAGTCCTGCGTACTTGGCCGGATCAAGCCGCGCATCCATACAGGTCAGGATGGCAAACCGTCGTCCCGGCGGCATAGGCAGCGTGGCCTTCTCTCCAAAATTAGCCGCATAGGCCCTATTGGCGGCGAGTACCTCATCTCGAATCGAGCTCATGAGATTCCTCCAATGATTCCGGTTAACCCTTCAGTGAACTTCACGCGGCCTTCACCGTCGGCGCGCAAACGGTATCCGGTAGAAGGCAGCGTGAGAGAGCCGCATTCCTCAACAACCTCAGGTTCCCCACGTTGCAATGAGATCTCCGACCCAGTGAGTAATGCCGATCACAACAAATGCGATCAGGAGGTGTTCACCCACTACTCTCCACGGCGACACGCATTGCCTGCAGGCTATGACGTAGCTCAGAACCGCCAGAATGGATAGCCCCCACACCAGGCTTACGATGACGGCGATAAACAGTGGGAGGAGAAGGATGGGAATGGCGAACGTCATGGCAAAGAAAAACTTCGACATGAAGGTCGCGATGGTGGTCCCCCAAATCTCCCTTGTCGTATGCGTATTCTCGGATTCTTCCGACATGTGGATCCCAAGCGCATCGGAAAATGCATCAGCAATAGCAATGGTCAGGATGCCCCCCAACACAGCGACCTTTGAATGAGTCCCTGAGTGCAGACCCACCATAAGACCCGATGTTGTGATGACGGCCGACGTCACGCCAAAGGAAAGACCTATGCGAAGTTGCTCTTTCATTCTTGCGTCCTATTCCTGCGCACTCGCTCAACAGCGTCGTGATCCGACCGACTACCCGGCGAGCTTGGCCCGCCTGCGCGAGTCAGAACGGGCGCAATGGTAGGCGACGACAGGGTTCAGTAGCCACGACCCCCACCAGGCCCCATGC
>NSJM01000075.1 GCA_002634395.1 Candidatus Methylomirabilis sp. | reverse complement strand
CCAAGCGGAAAGTTCCTGGACCAGGGCCACCGCTTTCGATTTGCCCCGAAGGAAGTCAACCATCACATCGGTATCGACCAGAACAGGCTTCGCCATAAGGTCATCAGCCTCTATCCCAAGAACGTCGCGCCGCGCTGAAGTCCGGCAAATCACCACGGTCTCTCCACATGCCGGCAGCATCCTTCAGAATAGCCTCTCGACGAGACCTTTTGCTCAGAGCGAGGAAGCGATCCACGGCTTCGCGAATCACCTCGGACTGCTTCTTCCCTGTAGACTTGGCGATGGCGTCTATTCCCTCTCGTTCTTCTTCTGTCAGGTATATCTGCGTTCTCACCATCGTACACCTCCGTTATATACATCACTATTATACATCATACGAAGGTATGCCTCATCGTCCTCTTCATAGAAACACATCGCCTGCCTTCGATTGCCCCGCCGTGTAACATGATGGGGTAAGCCCGGCGCGACGCTCCGTGCGATTCTTGCCATAGCGCCACGCTAACGCGGCAAAAGCACAACGTCAAGAATTGTAGATGGTGTCACCGAAATTCGCAACCCAGCCTACCGCGCGGATGTCTCTATCGGGGGTTGACTCGGCTATCTTTGCATTTAGGTATTGCCTCCTTCAGTGGACGTATCAGTTTCTCTATTCCCTCCGGTGAGTAACCCCCTAACGCACCCGTTGATTCCAAGAGAGATTCAAAAATCGGAATCGTCTTTTCTGCTATTTGTGTTACACAGCGCTCGGCAGCTACGGCTCTATCCTTGGCTGCATCAGCACTTAGTCTTTGACGCTTAGCTTCATCGAATTGGCCCCAGGATAACAGTACCAAAACGGCAGATGCTATTACGCCTAGCCATGTCGCCGTAGGAGCCAGACCACGCATCAGAAGTTTTTGGTTTCTCCCGCACCGGTAGCATACGGATGCTCCTTTTGTTATTGGCTCCTTGCAACAGTTGCACGGTGTCCTGGCAGCTTCATTCATGCCCTCTCCCCGCTCTCCGCGCCCATAGCCCCACCATTAACAGTATCTGCCACAACCCCCCTTCCTGCCTGTATCTACCAGTTATCAGGTACATGCTCAACTTTCATGGAAGCTGACCCGTCTATCCCGACCAACCGGTTTTTAGGTCAGGACAGATGGTACAGTCTTCTCGCGTAGTTAGCAATAAGTTCCCATGAATAGCATCGCGTCTTTCATAGCCTGCTGCAGCACCGATTCGTGGAGACTGTAGCGGAGCGTAAGGGCCGTATGCTATGGTGAGAATGGATTCAGGGCGAGTTCTAGGGGCGAACCCAACTGCGGCGGAGGGAGAGGTGCCACACCGACGGATAGATAAATACGCACGAAGGGCCACTCGCCTGCTCCTGATTGTGGCGGCTGTCACTGTTGCCCTCATCGTCCTGATGATGTTCGCGATGGGACGCTGAGTCACGCGCGGAACAACGGCGGGATTGCTGCGCTACGCTCGCAGTGACGCATTCTAACGTGTATTCTTGGGCACGATGAAATGATTTACAAACACAGTTTGGACAGACTATACTACGGCCCGTCAAGGTGAAGCCGCTTTACACAACACCGGGGAGAGATGGCGTGATGGCAATTCAGAAGCCCGTATCGGACGAGTTGCTGAATATCTATTACTATCTCAAGCTCACTCGCGGTCTGGAGCAGCGGGTTATCACGCTCTACCGACAGGGTAAGATCGTCGGCGGCGTCTACCTCAGTACAGGGGAAGAGGCCATTGCGGTAGGGAGCGCCGCTGCGCTCGAGCCCGACGACGTCATCGCCCCCACCCATCGGGACCTCGGCGCGAACCTCACAAAGGGAATCACGCCGAAGGAGTATATGGCCCAGTACCTCGCTAAGCAAACCGGGCTGACCAGGGGACGGGACGGCAATGTCCATTTCGGCGACATCACGCGTGGCGTCATCGGCTTCATCAGCCCGATGGCCGATCTGCTACCGGTGGCGGCAGGCGTGGGACTGGCCTTCAAGCTTCGTCGCGAGCGCCGGGTGGTCGCGGCATTCTTCGGCGACGGGGCATCAAGTCGCGGCGACTTCCACGAGGCACTGAACCTCTCGGCGGTACTGAAACTGCCCGTCGTCTTCATCTGTCATAACAATCAATACGCCTACTCCACCCCGCTCAGCCACCAGATGGCTATTGAGCACGTCGCCGACCGCGCCAAGGCGTATGGAATGCCGGGTATCACTGTGGATGGCAACGACGTGCTCGCCGTCCGCGATGCCGTTTCCCTGGCGGCCGCACGCGCGCGAGCAGGGGAGGGTCCCTCGCTCGTAGAAGGTAAGACGATGCGAATGCGAGGTCACGCCGAGCACGACGACGCCTCGTATGTCCCGTCTGCCTTGCTCGAAGAATGGCGAGCGCGAGATCCCATCGATCGATTCGCCGCGTATCTGCGGGACCAGAAGGTCCTTGACGACGCATCCGCCAAGGCGATCGACGATCGTATCGCGAAGGAAATCGAAGAGGCAGTTCTATTTGCGGAATCAAGCCCGCTTCCGGATGCCAAGGAACTCCTTGAGGGGGTCTATGCCTCTTGATGGAGTTCAACGTTCAACGTTCAAGCTTCAAAGTTCCAGGTTCCAGGCTCAAGGTTCAAGGTAAGACGAGGGAGCCTTTCGTTCTACTATGAACCATGGACCATGAAGTTTCAGGTCCAACGGGGAGACAGGATGGAGATCACCTATCTCGAAGCGATCCATCAGGCCTTGTGGGAAGAGATGGACCGGGACGAGCGCGTTTTCATGCTCGGAGAGGATATCGGCGTCTATGGCGGCGCGTTCAAGGTCACCAAGGGGTTTCTCGACAAGTTCGGGCCGGAGCGTGTCATCGATACGCCACTGTCCGAGTCGGCATTCGTCGGAGCCGGGATCGGCGCAGCCCTCATGGGGATGCGACCGGTCGTCGAGATGCAGTTTTCCGACTTCATCGCCTGCGCCTTCGATCAGATTGTGAACATGGCGGCTAAACATCACTACCGCCTCGGCGAACCGGTCCCCCTGGTCATTCGGGCCCCTTACGGTGGCGGACTCCACGCGGGACCGTTTCATTCCCAATGTCCGGAGGCGTGGTTCTTCCATGTGGCCGGTCTCAAGCTTGTAGCCCCTTCCTCGCCTGCCGATGCAAAGGGGCTTTTGAAGGCCGCTATCCGCGATCCCAACCCGGTCATCTACTTCGAGCACAAGTACCTCTATCGTCACATCAAGGGCGAGGTCCCAGACGGCGACCATATTGTGCCGATCGGCCAGGCGGAGGTCAAAAGATCAGGCAGTACCATCAGCGTGATCGCTTACGGCGCCATGCTCCAGCACTCGCTCGCTGCGGCGGAACAACTCATGCCGGAAGGGATCGACCTGGAGGTGGTGGATCTCCGAACGCTTCAGCCGCTGGATATGGCAACGATCGCCGCCTCGGTCAAGAAGACCGGACGGGCGATGGTGGTGCATGAGGCACCGAAAACCGGCGGCATCGGGGGCGAGATCGCCGCCCGGATCGCCGAGGAACTCTTCCACGCTCTGGATGCCCCGATCGTCCGCGTGGCGCCTCCACACACGCCTGTCCCCTTCAGTCCCGTGCTGGAGGCAGCCTACTTACCCAATGCCGAGACCATCGCCCGCAAGGCCAGAGAACTGGCCGGTTTCTGAAAGCCCAACATGCCAATGCAGGTCGTCATGCCCCAGATGGGCGAGAGCATCGCGGAGGGGACAGTCGTCACCTGGCTCAAGAAGGTCGGGGAGCCCGTAGCCAAAGACGAGCCTCTCGTCGCCATCTCCACGGACAAGGTCGATGTCGAGATCCCCTCCCCTGCCGCCGGGGTACTGTCCGAGATCGTCGTCCAGGAAGGGAGTACGGCGCCGGTCGAAGCCGTACTGGCCTATATCGAGGAGGCATCTGATACCGGTGTGGTCGCGCCAGGCAAGCCGATAGTCGTGGCGCAGCAGGAAATCGTTCAGGCCGCAAGTCCGGTAACCCGTTGGTACTCGCCCGCCGTCCTCGAACTGGCCAAGGAGCACGGCGTGGACCTTACCCAGGTACGGGGAACCGGCGCCGATGGACGCGTCACGAAGAAGGATCTGCTCGACTTCATCGCCCTCCGAGTCCGGACGGCCACTCCGTCGTCCGGACCACCCCTCGAAACGCTTGGCCCATTCGTCGAGGAGCGGATCCTTCCGATCAGCTCTATGCGAAAGGCGATCGCTGAGCACATGGTCCGGAGCAAACAGACCGCGCCGCACGTAACGCAGATCCACGAAGTCGATATGACGGCGATCGACGGATTCCGGCTGAGCCACCACGAGGCCTTTCTCAAGCAGACCGGAATCACACTCACCTTTCTCCCCTTCGTGGTGAAGGCCGCCGCGGATGGTCTGCGGACCTATCCGCTCATGAACGCCTCCTATGCTCGCGAGGGGATTGTCGTCAAACAAGCGGTCAATATCGGGATCGCCGTGGCCCTGGAGGACGGTCTCATCGTCCCGGTGTTGCGGGAGGCTGACAAGAAGAGCTTCCTGACCCTGGCGAAACAGTTGGCCGACCTGGCCGCGCGAGCTCGCGACAAGCGACTCAGCCTGGAGGAGGTCCACCAGGGGACCTTCACAGTCAACAACTTCGGTGCGTTCGGGACCCTGATCGGGACACCGATCATCGTTCAGCCGCAGGCAGCCATCTTAGGCTTCGGTAAGGTGGTGAAGCGACCGGTCGTGATCGACGACGCCATCGTCATCCGTTCGATGGCCTACCTCTGCCTTTCCTACGATCACCGCCTCATCGACGGCGCTTACGCCGGCGCCTTCCTCAATCACGTGCAAGCCACGCTCCAGGGATTTGATTTCTCCATCATTCGCTAGAATAGTCATAGCTCCAGGGCCACCCATGCATCACGAAACCCCCTCAATCCCTCTTTACAAAAGGGGGAGGTACGGAAACGTATACGTATCCCCCCCCTTTTTTTGAAAGGGGGGGGCGCGGCGGCGTATCAGGAATATCCCCCTTTTTGAAAGGGGGGTCAGGGGGGGTTGTCTGAAGCTGACGGCTGAGCGATGAAAGCTGATCGCTCGTCTGTCGCGGCTTCATCATGGAGTTGCATCTCGGCCCGCCTCGTCCTAAACTATTATTGTTATTGGTGATTGTCCATCGCGTTGGCAGTGACAGCCCCTTCAGGGGCCACACTTGGTGATCTCGGGAGTGTACGATGCGGATACTGATCGTTGACGATGATGCGGATATGCGGAGGCTACTTCTTCGAACCCTCCAACGATGGGAGTACGATGTTGTCTCTGCGGCCGATGGAGTGGAAGCGTGGGAGCATCTCCAGAACGAATCGATCAGTTTTGTGATCACCGACTGGATCATGCCGAAGCTGGACGGGTTAGGGCTCTGCCGCCGGATCAGGGAGGCGAGATTGGCGAGGTACATCTACATCATCCTCCTGACGGCTAAGAATTCGAAGGATGAACTTATCAAGGGGATGGAGGCCGGCGCCGATGATTTTTTGATCAAGCCCTTTAACGCCGGGGAGCTCAAGGTTCGGATCAGAGCGGGGGAACGGATCGTCACGCTGGAAAGTAATCTGGAAGAGCAGAATAAAAAGTTACAGGATGCCTATTCCAGAATTCGCGAGGACCTTGATGCCGCGGTGAAGATGCAGCGCGGTCTCCTGCCAAGCAGCGCGCTGACCGTTTCTGGATTCAGGTTCGAATGGATATTTGTCCCCTGTCATTTTGTTGCAGGGGATATCTTTAATTTCTTTCAACTCAATGAACACCGGGTAGGCTTTTACATCCTTGACGTTGCCGGTCACGGGATTCCTGCGGCGATGCTGTCGGTCACGTTGAGTAAGGTCCTCTCCCCCATATCCAGTCAGGGCAGTCCATTGATGCGTTTCTTCTCCGATCCTCCCCACTACGACGTCGCGACGCCTGCAGAGGCTGTCCACGCCCTCAACCAGATGTTTCAGTCCGACGACGATGCGATGCATTATTTCACCATGGTCTACGGCATCGTGGACGCCGGGAGCGCCCGAACCATCCTAACCCAGGCCGGCCATCCATCCCCTGTCTATCAACCCAAGGGAGGGAGAGCTGAGCTGTTGGGAACAGGGGGATTTCCTGTGGGGATGTTACCCGATGCGAAGTATGACGAACAACACCTCACCCTTCATCCCGGCGACAGGCTGTTCTTATACTCCGATGGGATTACGGAATGTACCGGGAAAAACGGGGAACTTTTTTCCAGAGACCGCCTCATAACTCTCCTGGAAGAGTGGCGAGACCGTCCTTTGCAGGATGTAACGACGGGCATACAGCAGACGCTGGAACGCTGGAGGGGCAGCGATGAGTTTGAAGATGACGTCACCCTCCTGGCGCTTGAGAGAGTGTAACGACTAGAGGTAGAGGAGATCGATGCAGCTTAGCTCGCCTCCCAGCTCATTTCTTTCGCTCAAGACCAAGATCGTCGTGCCGCTCCTCGTGATCAGTGTCGTCTTGGTGGCACTGAGCGTGTGGTTCACCCAGCGCCTGTTCGCACAGCGGCTCGAAGAGCAGGCACGGTTCCGTGTGCAGCACCTCGCAAACGCGGTCAAGGCGGCCGCGAAGGCAACGAGCGAATCGGCAGAGCTCATTCGAATCGTCCATGCCCTGGGTGAGGAGCCGGATGTCACCTTCATTGTTGTGGCAAGCGGGGAGACCCTTCGCGTCCTGGCTGCAACGAAGCAGGCCTGGATCGGCCGGTCCATTGCTGACCTGCCCGAGAAGGACATGACTCAGCACCTGACCAATACCATGGCGACACAACAGCCGTACCCCCACTTTCACACCGAGACCGGTGAGTTCGAGTTCATACTCCCCTTCGATCTGAATGGCGCAGGAGCCGGCCCAAGGGACAGGGCGGATAGGGCGGTCATTGTCCGCCTGGACGCCCGTCCGATCGAGCGCCAGGTGTCCCGGACCATGTGGCAGGTGCGCGCCATCCTGTGCTCGGTGATCCTGCTGACCTCGCTTGTAGCCTGGGCGCTGCTCCAGCGGCTGATTCTGCGTCCGGTCAGCGCCATTCGAGCGGCGATGGATGCCCGCACGGCGGGTGAGGCGACGGCATACGCCCCGGTCTTGGCTGCCGACGAACTCGGTCGTCTGGCGGGCAGTTTGAACGAGATGCTCAACGCCCTTGCCGAAAGCGAGGCCAAGTTTCGCGGACTGGTGAACGCTGCGCCGGACGCTATATTGCTCGTCAACAAGGCGGGACGCATCGTGCTCGCCAACGAAGAAGCGGAGAGACTGTTCGGCTATGCGCAGCAGGAGTTGCTGGGCGCGCCCGTTGAGATGCTGGTGCCGGAGCGTCTCCGCAGTCAGCACGTAGAGCAACGCGCAACCTATCTGACCAACCCTGTGACGCGGCCCATGGGGGTGGGTCTGGAACTCTACGGCGTGCGCAAGGATGGGCGTGAGTTCCCCGTTGACATCAAGTTGAGTCACTATCCTACCAAGGATGGCGGGATCGTCATGAGCGCGATCCGTGACATCACCGCCCGCAAGCAGGCAGAAGCGCAACTGCACCTGCAACACACCGCACTGGAGGCCGCCGCCAACGGTATCATGATCACTGACCGAGAGGGAACGATTACCTGGGTCAACTCCGCCGTCACCCAGCTCACCGGCTACACAGCTCAGGAACTGCTCGGCCGAAATTCGCGTCTCCTCAAGTCAGGCCAGCACGATAACGCGTTCTACCAGCATATCTGGGCGACGATTCTCGCCGGGCAGGTCTGGCACGGGGAGATGATAAATCGGCGCAAAGACGGGGATCTCTACACCGAGGAGCAGACCATCGCCCCCGTCCGAGACAGCCGAGATCAGATCACCCATTTTATCGCGGTCAAGCAGGACGTGACCGCCCGCAAGCGCGCAGACGCGGACCTGGCAGCCGCCAATGCCGAACTGGCTCAACTGTATACGACCACAAAGGACCTCGCCGCGCGGTGGGAGGCGCTCTTTACGCTGAGCCGGCTGCTGAACCGATCGCTCGAACTCGATGAGGTCTTCGGGACGTTTGCCAGGGCGGTGGAGTCCTACGTCCGGTATGACCGCCTGGGGGTGATTCTCCCGGAAGGAGATCAGCTCAAGATGGCCTACTCCGTGGCTCATCCCCCACTCGCCGCCTACCAGGGACAGAGCTGGCCCAAGATGAACGATACGGCGATCGAATGGATGCTCACCCACGGAGAGCCCAGGCTTGTGCGCGATCTGGCCAAGGACGCCAAGTTTCGCGATGAGATCTATCTGGCGCAGGAGGGGGTCCGGTCCTGTCTTGAGCTTCCCCTCCTGGTTGGAGGAGAGGTGCTCGGGGTCTTCATCCTCGACAGCCTGACGGCCGGGACGTACTCCGCACGAGACATTGAGCGCCTGCTCCCCTTGGCCGACCAGGTAGGCATTGTCGTTGAGCACAGCCGGCTGTACAACTCGGTGCAACGTCAAGCCGAAGAGCTGAGACGGGAGGTCGAAGAACGCAAGCGGGCAGAGGCGGAGCTGCAGCAGGCGAAGTCCGCCGCCGAAACGGCCAACCGCGCCAAGAGTGATTTTTTGGCCAAGATGAGCCACGAGATCCGGACCCCGCTCAACGCCATCATGGGCATGACGGATCTCACCCTCGACACCGTGCTCACGACAGAGCAGCGAGAGTTCTTGCAGGTCGTACAGTCCTCTTCCGAGGCGCTGCTGACGGTCATTAATGATATCCTTGATCTCTCCAAGATTGAGGCGGGCCAGATGGTCGTTGAGGAGGTGGGTTTTCTCCTGCGGGAAGTCGTGGAAGGTGTGGCCGAGGCCTTGAGCATCCGGGCCCAGAAAAAAGGGCTGGAGCTGACGTGCTATGTAGATCCCGCGCTGCCCTCGCGGGTTCGTGGCGACCCCACGCGCCTGAGACAGGTGTTGGTGAACCTGGTGGGTAATGCCATCAAGTTCACGGAACGCGGCGAAGTGGCTCTTCAGGTTGAGCAGACGAAGATCGAATCGCCTGGGCAAATTGGGCTTCATGTTTTGGTGGCCGATACCGGGATCGGCATTCCCAGACATCAGCAAGCCAGGATCTTTGATCCATTCGCTCAAGCGGATGCCACCACGACGCGACGATTTGGGGGGAGCGGACTCGGCTTGAGTATCTCTAAGGCCCTCGTGGAGCTGATGGGCGGACGGATATGGGTGGAGAGCGAAGTCGGCAAGGGGTCCACCTTCCATGTCGATCTTGCGGCGTCTGTGGCAGAGCCTGAGGCTGAGCCGGCGCGAGTGGAAGGTCAGGCCTATCCCGATCTACACGACGTCGCGGTGTTGGTGGTGGACGACAATCCGACCAATCGCCTGATCCTGCGCAGGACGCTGCAAGCATGGGGCACCTCTGTAGCGGAAGCGGCTGGTGGGGATGAGGCCTTGGCGCTGCTACGCGCCCCGCAGGCCCGTTTTCAGATCGTCATCATGGATTATCAGATGCCGGACATGGATGGGGTGGCCGTGGCGCGGGCAATCCAGCAGGACTCACGCCTTCAGGGAATCAAGTTGGTGATGCTCTCGTCCTGGGAGGGGCTGCCTGCCGCCACGAGAGAGGAACTGGGAATCACAGTGGTCCTGACCAAGCCGGTCAAGCAGTCGAAGCTCCTCGATGTGTTGATGGGGTTACTTCGAAGGACGGAGGAAGCGGTGGCGCCCGCTGAGCCGGCGATCCCGGAGGCCATGCGTCCCGCCATTCAGCGACACATCCTGTTGGCCGAGGATAACGTGGACAATCAGAACCTGGCGAAAAGGATTCTGGAGAAAGCCGGGTACTGGGTCGTGATTGCGGAGAATGGGGCAGCAGCAGTGAACGCGGTGCGGCAGGCCCGCTATGATCTCATCCTGATGGACGTGCAGATGCCGGAAATGGATGGGTTTGAGGCGACTCGCACCATCAGGGCATGGGAACGCGAGCATGGCGTTGGACGGGCGCCCATCATCGCGATGACGGCGCATGCGATTGCAGGATATCGGGAGCAGTGTCTCCAGCAGGGAATGGACGATTACCTTGCGAAACCGCTAAAGAAGGAACTCATGCTTGCTACGGTAGCCCGCTATCTGGCTGGTGACGAACCCCCCCCACCCCCCTCTTGAGCAAAGGGGGGCCACGGGGGGATTTGATAAGTGGGATTTTCTGAGGGAGGTGAGGATGGGGGAGCAGACGACTGTTGTCTATGTTGATGAGGAACTGGCAGACCTGATCCCGGAGTTTTTAGAAAATCGACGCCGGGATGTTGAACAGATCACACGGATGGTCCAGGAAGGCAAGTATGAGGACCTCACGCGGCTCGGCCACACGATGAAAGGGACCGGAGGCGGCTATGGGTTCCCAGAGATCAGCGAGATAGGACGGGAGATCGAGGAAGCGAGTGCGCGGGGCGATCGAATGACCATCACGACGCTGTGCGAGCGGCTAGCAGCGTACCTGGCGACTGTCACGGTGAAGGTCCGACGGCAGGAATAGGCAAAGGAGCACATGCGATGCAGATCGAGCAGCGGAGAGCAGGTGACGCATGGGTGGTTGCACCGCAAGAGGAGCGGCTGGATGCCAGGATCGCGACTGATTTTAAGGAGCGGATGGCCGAACTGATCGCTTCCGGGAATACAAAGATCGTACTGGATCTCTCCAAGGTAGAGTTTATTGACAGCAGTGGCCTGGGAGCGATTGTCTCAAGCCTGAAGCGAATGGGAGGACGGGGGGATCTTGTCGTGTGCGGGTTGCAGGAGACCACCATGACCTTATTCCGGCTGACGAGAATGGATCGCGTCTTTCAGATCTTTGACAGTGAGCAGCAGGCCGTGTCAGCCCTGGGCGGCGAAAAAGGATAACGCGAGTTGAGCGGCAGACGGATCACATTGACCATCACCAGCGACCTGCAGAATGTGCCGCTTATCGGTCAGGCGGTAGAGCGACTCTGCACCCTTATCCCGCTTTCTGATATCGAATCGCACCAGATCGGGCTGTGTGTGGTCGAGGCCGTCACCAATGCCATCATGCACGCCTACGGCAATGAGGCAGAGCATGAGGTGGAGGTGATCTTCGGACAGTATCCCGATCACCTGCTCCTTCAAATCTGTGACGCGGGAAGGACCATGGACCCGAAGTGCCTCGCGCCCCAGGCCGCTTCGCCGCTCGACTTTGATCCCGGATGCCTGGAGCGAATTCCCGAAAGAGGGCTGGGACTTGCAATTATCAGGACAACCATGGACGAGGTCACGTATACGACATCCCATGGGACAAATATTCTGACCCTGACGAAGTTTCTTACATCACGTCAATCCAGAGAAGCGCCACTGAGGGAGTGACCGATGTCGATCAGGAGACTTGATCAGGATCCGGGGCCGGACTCCGGAACGCGTCGTCCTGTGGCCCTCACGGTATCCGCCTTCCAGGATGCAATCCGCCATCATGCCCGGTATTCATTGGGAAATAGATGGGAGCGCTGTTCCGACCGCGAGCGGTTTATGGCCGTGGCGTTCGCGGTGCGAGACGCCCTCGTCGACCGGATGCTGGACACCGAGGACCGATACCAACAGGTCGATCCTAAGCGTCTGCATTATCTCTCCATGGAGTTTCTCCTCGGGCAGTCCTTGAGAAATAATCTGAGTAATCTGGAAATGCTCGATCCCTGCCGGGAAGCGCTCCGGACGATGGGCGTCGATCTCGATGAGGTACTGGAAGGCGAATCTGAAGCCGCGCTGGGCAATGGCGGCCTCGGTCGTCTGGCGGCCTGTTTTCTGGACTCTCTCGCCACGATGGGTATGCCGGGGTACGGATACGGCATTAACTATGAGTACGGCCTGTTCAAACAGGCTATTGACAGTGGGTATCAGAGAGAAAAACCTGACAACTGGATGGCCCGCGGCAACCCCTGGCAGATCGAGCGCCCCGATGAGGCCTATATCGTACCCGTGTACGGTCGCGTCGAGCATGGCATTGATCGCACCGGCGCGTACAATCCCATGTGGATGGATTGGAAGATCATTATCGGCGTCCCGCACGATATGCCGATTGTCGGGCACGGTGGAACTACGGTCAATGTGCTGCGTTTATACTCGGCGCGATCCTCCGAGGAGTTCGATATGCAGATCTTCAATGACGGGGACTATTTGAAGGCGGTTGAGCAGCAGATCGCCTCGGAGACCATCTCGAAGGTCCTCTACCCTGCCGACTCGATCGAAGCGGGTCGGGAACTGCGGCTGCTTCAGGAATACCTCCTCGTGGCATGCGCCCTCCGGGATATTGTCCGCCGGTATAGCAAGAGTCATGACACGTTTGACCGATTCGCCTCCAAGGTCGCCATTCAGCTCAACGACACCCATCCGGCTCTGGCCGTTGCGGAATTAATGCGGATGCTGGTTGACGAACATGCCCTACCTTGGGAGACCGCCTGGGAGATGACGCAGGCGACGTTATCCTATACCAACCATACCCTGATGCCGGAAGCGTTGGAGAAATGGCCGGTCTCGCTGCTCGAGGCCGTCCTGCCGCGACATCTACAGATCATTTACGAGATTAACCGCCGCTTCCTGGCGCAGGTGGCCTCCATGTGGCCGCGCGACCACGAGCGATTGCGGCGCATGTCCCTAATTGAGGAGGGGCAGCAGAAGCACGTGCGCATGGTCAATCTCGCGCTTGTCGGCAGCCATGCCGTCAACGGCGTATCGACGCTCCACACTCAACTGGTGAGAACCCATTTGGCGCCTGATTTCTCTCAACTCTGGCCGGACAAATTCAGCACCAAAACGAATGGCGTGACACCGCGACGCTGGCTGCTTCAAGCCAATCCGCTATTGTCCGATCTCATTAGCAACACCATCGGCAACGAATGGATCACCGACCTTGAGAAGCTGAGGGCGTTGGAACCGTATACTCAGGATGTGGGTTTCCGGCAGGCGTTTATCGCGATGAGGCGGGTGAATAAGGTGCGATTGGCGCGACTCATCTACGACGCCGGTCGGGTCGTAGTCAGTCCGGATGCGTTGTTCGATGTGCACGTCAAACGGATTCACGAGTACAAACGGCAACTGCTCAATATTATGCAGATCGTCCACCAGTATCTGTGCGTCATTCAAGACGGGCAGGAACCGCCTGTGCCCCGCGTGCACATCTTTGCCGGGAAGGCGGCGCCGGGGTATTGGATCGCAAAGCAGATCATCAAATTGATCACCAGTGTGGGTCAGGTCATCAATAACGATCCCCGGGTGAAGGGGCTGATCACGGTGGTCTTTCTTCCCGACTACCGCGTCTCACTGGCGGAACAGATCGTTCCGGCTGCGGATGTCAACCAGCAGATCTCAATGGCGGGGACGGAGGCCTCAGGGACCGGCAGCATGAAGTTCGCGATGAATGGCGCCGTCATCGTCGGCACCTATGATGGGGCCAATATCGAGATCATGCAGGAGGTCGGCGAAGAGAACATCTTTCTCTTCGGATTACAGGTCGACGCGATCCGGCAGATGCGGGAGCGGGGCTCCTATCATCCTCGAGACTATTATCACCGTAATCCCCACATACGACGTCTCATGGACGCATTCGGATCCAATCTGTTCTGTCCGAACCAACCTGGCCTGTTCCGCTGGATTGGTGAGCAGGTGCTGGATCGCGGCGATCCCTACCTGCATCTAGCCGACCTTGAAGCGTATATCGACACCCGGAACCGAGTTGCTCAGGCGTTCAAAGATCCCGCCGGCTGGGCGTGCAAGGCGATCCTCAATGTGGCTCGCACCGGAAAATTCTCCAGCGACCGCGCCATCGCCGAGTACGCCCGGGAGATCTGGAACATCCAGCCCGTTCGCTAGCGCACCG
>NSJM01000074.1 GCA_002634395.1 Candidatus Methylomirabilis sp. | reverse complement strand
GGCCGCACTGCGGTGCACGAAAACCCCCTCGATCCCCCTTTGCGAAAGGGGGAGGCAAAGAGGCGTATCAGTAATACCCCCCTTACGAAAGGGGGGTCAGGGGGGTTTGTCTGAAGCTGAATGCTGATTGCTGACAGCTTTTCTGGTAAAGTGGGCGCCTACAGGAGGAGACCAGATGGAGTTAGGGTTGCGTGGGAAGGTTGTGATGGTGACCGGTGGAAGCCGTGGGATCGGTAGGGCGATTGCTCTGGGCTTCGCCGAGGAGGGGTGTAAGCTCAGTATCTGCGGACGAGGTCTGCCGGCACTGGAAGAGGCGACTACGGCGATCAACGCCCATGGAGTCGAACTTCTCACGGTATCCACCGACCTCACCGATTCTCATGGAGCCGAGCGCTTCGTACAGGCGACGCTCGACCGGTATGGCCGGATCGATGTCCTGGTGAACAACATCGGCGGATCGCGCCGCGGAGAGTTGGAAATCCTCTCAGAAAACGATTGGCGGGAGGCGTACGACCTGAACTTCTTTTCTACGCTGCGGATGGCCAAACTGGTAGTACCGGTCATGAAGCGGCAAGGCGGCGGGCGGATCATCAATATTGCCTCGATCTGGGGGCGAGAGTCGGGAGGGGCGATGACCTACAACGCCTCCAAGGCGGCGGTGATCAGCCTCTCCAAATCGCTCGCCAGGGAACTGGCCCCTCACAATATTCTGGTCAACAGCGTCGCGCCCGGCTCGACGCTCTTTCCGGGCAGCTCGTGGGACAGGCGACAGCGCGAGAACCCGGCCCAGATCGCCCAGTTCATCAAGGACGAACTGCCGCTGGGCCGATTCGGCCGCCCCGAGGAGGTCGCCGCCGTCGTGGTCTTCCTGGCCTCCCAACAGGCCAGCCTCGTGACCGGCGCGTGCGTCACCGTCGACGGCTGCCAGTCGCGCTCGCTCATCTGACCGTTCGCATCGGTCGATTGCCGCCAGTGAAAGGCTGGAACGCCTTGGTCGTCGGCGTAGGGCGTAGTGTTCGATCGCAGTTCTGATAATCTCAGGCAGAGTAGTCTGCTCGCGCTTCGCAATCTTACGTAATCTTCTCAGTATGTCTTCATCTGCAAAGACCGTCGTTCGCTTCATCTTCACCTCCTGCCGTAACGCATACGTGTATCAGCATACCCTTGCAAGTGAATTCAACGACGTCTGAACAGTTCTCTGGATGAACCGTGTCGTCTCGCCACCGAGAGCGGCGCTACCTGTTCCGACTCCCTTCCTTGGCATAATTGCCAGTTGTATAGAACGACGTCACGAAGAGTGTGCCACATTTTTTGTTTGACACGCTGTGGAGCGCCATGTTACAAGCGCAAATACTGATATATACACACTTATAATATCATATATTATAGTATAGTATGTCGAAGTGGCGTTAGTACAGTGCAGTGAGGTCAATAATGTCGCGCGTTGGGTATCCCTTTTTGGCGAATGATGCGCGCTGTCTGTCCGTATCTGTAGGGCGCTGAATGCGCGCGCGTGTCCGTCGGTCGCCGCTGCACATCCACCGTTCCGCACCGATTCGCTGGGTCAGGAGTCCGCGTCCGGAGCTCATGTCGTGAACGCGCGATCCGGACGACGCTGGCGCACCAGGTTCCTCTGGGGCCTTGGCGTCCTCCTCAGCGGCGGCGTCATGGTCCACGCTCTGACCCCATCCGATCTGGCAGGGTCAACGCTTAATGTCTCCATGCACGTGGGCCGCCCCGTGGCCGATGTCGGGGATGACTTCCACGCGGTTACCGGAGTATCGACGACCCTGGACGGCAGTGACAGTTTCGACCCGGATGCGCGCCTGCTGACGTTCCGTTGGAGGCTGCAGTACGCGCCACGAGGAAGCGCGGCGACCGTCGTTGACCCCACCCAGCCGAATCCCACCTTCACGCCCGATGTCCCAGGGAGGTATAAGTTCGAGCTGGTGGTCACTAATGGGTTGCAAGACAGCCGGCCCGCCCACCTGAAGGTGACCGCCTTTGAGCCGGGGAATGCGCCGCCGAATTCGCGCCCCGGACGGGATCAGCATGGATTCGTCGGCACGCCCGTGGCGCTCGACGGCGGTGAGAGCGATGATCCCGAGGACGCTCCCCTGCTCTTTGTGTGGTCGTTCCGCAGGGTCCCGCCCCACAGCAGCCTGACCAGCGCCGATATTGTCGGCGGCGATACCGCTATGCCGTTGCTTACCCCAGACGTGCGGGGAGAGTATCGACTACTCCTGCAGGTGAGCGATGGGACCCATACGGACGAGGCGACCGTGGAGGTGGACGTGCGCCACCACGCAGAGCCGAATGCCGATGCTGGTCCGGATCAACTGGTCACGGGCCTGGTGTCCGTCATGCTTGACGGGAGTGACAGCAACGATCCGGATGGCGGTCCGGCTCCGCTCCAGTTCGATTGGTGGCTGGTGGCGAGGCCCCCCGGCAGCGCCCTGACCAGCAGCGCACTGCAAAATGCGCACACAGCCACACCGTCCTTCACCCCGGACGTGGTGGGACAATACGTCTGGCGACTGCATGCCCGTGACGGCGCCGACGGCGATGCGAACAACGTCCTGATCGAGATCACACCACAGGTGAACTACCCACCCGTCGCCCAGGATGATATCGCCGTCACCGACGAGGACGCCTCGGTGAGCATCACCGTCCTCGGCAACGATAGCGATCCCGACGGCGATCCCCTTGCGATCACGGGGGTCACGCAGGGGACCCTGGGCGGGACGGTGGCCGTCAACGGCGTCACCGTCACACACCCCCGCCGCCCAACTGGAGCGGCGCCGACAGTTTCACCTACGCGATCAGCGACGGGCGCGGCGGAACGGCCACGGCGATCGTCACGGTGACCGTGAATTCCGTCAACCGTCCCCCGACGGTGACCCTAGGGGCGGATCAGACCAGCGGCTCACTGCCACTCACCGTCACCTTCACCGCTACAGCAACCGATCCGGATGGCGATCCGCTCACCTACGCCTGGGAGTTCGGTGATGGTGCTACGACGCCGAACAGCAGCGTCACCGAAAGTCATACCTACCAGACCGCAGGCAGCTTCACCGCCACCGTGACCGTCTCGGACGGACAGGCGACCACCCGGGCCAGCCTTACAATCACCCCGTCGGTAGGGCCCCCTGATCCGAGCACTGTCGCCCCACCTTTGTCGCAGACCACCACGACCGATCTCAAAAGTGCAACTGCCTTCCTCTACTCCGGCTCGAATCCGATCCAGACCGGGGTGGCCCCCGGGACCATCGTTCCCACGCGGGCGGCGGTCCTGCGCGGCCGGGTCCTGAACGGCCTGGGGACACCCCTGCCCGGTATCGTGGTCAGCATCCTCAGTCACCCGGAGTTGGGCCAGACCCAGAGCCGCTCGGATGGCTGGTTTGATCTGGCGGTCAACGGCGGCGGGCTGTTGACAGTGCAATACGAGAATGCAGGCTACCTACCCGTGCAGCGCCAGGCCCAGGCGCCATGGCAGGACCTCGTTGTCCTGCCGGACGTGGTGATGATCCTACGGGACACGCAGGCCACAACGGTGGACCTCACAGCGTCGGTACCGATGCAGGTCGCGCAGGGCAACCTGGTTACCGACGCGGACGGTACCCGGCAGGCCGCGCTCCTGATCCCGCAGGGGACGCAGGCGTGGGTCCTGCAGCCCGACGGCAGCACCCAGGCGGTGAGCACCCTTACCCTGCGACTGACGGAGTATACCGTGGGACCCGACGGACCCAAGCGGATGCCCGCCCCCTTGCCGCCTAATAGCGCTTACACCTACGCGATCGAGCTGGGGGCGGACGAGGCGATTGCCAAACTTGGCGGTAAGGACGTGCTCCTCAGCCAGCCGGTCTTCTTCTACGTCAACAACTTCCTGAACTTCCCGGTGGGCATCCCGGTACCGACGGGCTACTACGACAACAGCCGGGGTGTGTGGGTGACGTCTGACAGCGGGCGGATTGTCAAAGTCCTCAGTATCACTGGCGGCCTAGCTGCTCTGGACACCGATGGCGACGGCCTGGCCGACAACGGCGTCGCCTTGGGGATCACCGACGCCGAGCGGGTGCAACTGGCCTCACGCTATGCGGCCGGTGCCAGTCTGTGGCGCGTCCCCGTGTCGCATCTCTCCACCTGGGACTGCAACTGGCCCTTTAGCCCGCCACCGGGCGCGGAAGCCTATCAAGGGTCGCCTCCACAGGGAGGAGATCCGCAGCCAGATGAACCCAACCAATGTGAAGGCTCTATCGTCGGCTGTCAGAACCAGACCCTCGGCGAGGCGTTGCCCGTGGCCGGGACGCTGTTCTCGTTCCATTACGACAGCGACCGGGTGTCCGGCCGTACGGCGGCCCACAGCGTGGACATCGCCCTCAGCGGCTCCTCTGTTCCCGCCAGCCTGAAACGGATCGACCTTGAGGTCCTGATAGCCGGACGGCTCTTCAGGCAGAGCTTCCCGCCCACGCCGAATCAGCGCACCACTTTCACCTGGGACGGTCAAGACGCTTATGGCCGCCGTGTGCAGGGTCAGTATACGGCGACGATGCGGATCGGCTATGCGTACGACGGGGTTTACCAGATAACGGACCGATTCGGGTACAATGGGAATGGCCTTCCCATTACTGGTAGTCGCACGCGCGAGGAGGTAACGCTGTGGCGGACCGATGTGGTTGGGATCGGCAGCCTTAAAACCTGGGACGCTCGCGGCCAGGAATTGGGCGGCTGGACACTGAGTGCGCATCACGCCTATGACTCTGCGGGCAGGACGCTCTACTTAGGGGATGGGAGCCGCCGCAGCGCAACTGATATCAACCGTATCATCACCACCGTGGCGGGCAGGGGAGAGTGGGACTTCAGCGGCGATGGAGGTCCAGCCACTCAAGCTACCCTTGGTGGACCCTACGGCCTCGCCGTGGCGCCGGACGGCAGCCTCTATATTGCCGATACCTATAACTATCGCATCCGCCGGGTGGGACCGGACGGGACCATCACCACCGTGGCCGGAACGGGAGACTGCTCATTCAGCGGCGATGGGGGTCCAGCGACCCTGGCCAGCCTCTGTGGGCCGTACGGCCTCGCCGTAGCCCCCGACGGCAGCCTCTATATTGCCGACCAGTGGAGTAGCCGAGTCCGCCGGGTGGGACCGAATGGAATCATCACCACCGTGGCCGGAACGGGAGACTGCTCGTTCAACGGCGACGGCGGCATGGCTACTCAAACTGCTGTTTGTGGGCCCTCTAGCCTCGCCGTAGCCCCCGACGGCAGCCTCTATATCGCTGACGAGTGGAATGACCGCGTTCTCCGGATGGGGCCAGACGGGGTCATCACCACCGTGGCCGGCACGGGATATTGTTGGGGTTCCATTGGCGACGGTGGTCCGGCTATTCAGGCTGCGCTTTGTGATCCTAGCGGCGTCGCCGTGGCCCCCGACGGCAGCGTCTATATCGCCGAAACTTATCACGCTCGCATCCGCCGGGTGGGGCCAGACGGGATCATCACAACCGTGGCTGGTACCGGAGTTGCCGGCTTCAGCGGCGATGGGGGCCCGGCTACCGGGGCTGACCTTGGTGAGTCTTGGGGGCTCGCCGTGGCCGCAGACGGCAGCGTCTATATCAGCGTCTGGGCCTGGGTTAATGGCCGCGTCGAGAATCGCATCCGCCGGGTGGGACCGGATGCGATCATCACCACTGTGGCCGGGGGTTGGGACTGTCGGATTCCAATTGGTTCTGGGTCGTTCCGGTTAGTGTTCTGCGGCGACGGCGGCCCGGCTACTCAGGCTGCCCTTACTGAGGCTGCCGGCGTAGCCGTAGCGCCGGACGGTAGCCTTTACATTGCCGACACCTGGAATGGTCGCATCCGCCGGGTAGGGCCGCCACTGCCAGGCTTTTCGGCTGCAGACCTGGCCATTTCATCGGAAGACGGCCGTGAACTGTACCAGTTTGACGCGAACGGTCGTCACCTGCGCACACTCCACGCCCTCACTGCGGCCACGCTGTACACCTTCACCTACGACAGTGACGGCCGCCTTATGCAGGTGGCTGACGGCGACGGCAATGTCACGACGATCAAGCGGGACGGCAGCGGCGCTCCAACAGCCATTGTGGCCCCCTTCGGCCAGCAGACGACTTTGGCGCTAGACAGTAACGGGTTCCTGAGTAGTGTCACCGACCCGGCCGGTGCCACGACACAACTGACCTATTCAGCAGACGGGCTGCTAACCACACTCACCGATCGTAAGGGGAACCTCCACCAATTCACCTACGACAGTCTGGGCCGCCTCATTAAGGATCAGGACCCCGCCGCCGGCTTCCTCGCCCTGACCCGCACCGAGGACCCATCCATTCGCACGTACAGCGTCGCGGTGACGAGCGCCCTGGGCCGCACCTCCACCTTCCAGGTGCAGCAACTGTCCACCGGCGATGAGCGCCGGGTCAACACCGATCCCGCCGGGCTGCAGACCACGCGGCTGATCAAGACCGACGGCAGCGAACTGACAACGGACTCGGACGGGATGACCTCTACGCGAACCGACACCGGCGACCCGCGCTGGGGGATGATGGCGCCCGTACCGAAATCGCTCACCGTTGCCACTCCAGGTGGATTGACCCTGACCAGTACCAGCGCCCGGACGGCGACCCTATCCGATCCTGCCAATCCCTTGAGCCTCACCACCATGGACTACACCCGGGTCCTCAACGGCCGGACCGCCACCAGCCACTTCGACGCGGCGACCAGGACCTTCACGACCACCAGCCCGGCGGGCCGGGTCAGCACGCGAACCATCGACCCCCAAGGCCGGACTACCTCGACGCAACTGAGCGGCCTCGCGGCGGTGACCTCGACCTACGACGCCTTCGGTCGGTTGGCAACCATCTCAACTGGTGCCGGACCCGACGCCAGGACAACAACCCTGGCCTATGACAGTCAGAGCTACCTGCAATCCATCATCGATCCGCTGGGACGCGTGACGAGCTTCACTTACGATGGGGTCGGGCGTCCCCTCACCCAGATCCTCCCCGATGGCCGCGTGATCTTGTCCAGCTACGATCTGAACGGCAACCTGACCTCCCTCACTCCACCTAGCCGCCCGGCCCACGCGTTCGACTACACGCCGGTCGATCTGGAACAGCAGTACAGCGCACCGCCGGTCTCCGACGGCGGGACGAACCAGACGACCAGGGCCTACGATGCGGACCGGGCACTGACCGCGCTCACCCGCCCCGATAACGGAACGTTTGCCTTCGCTTACGACACGGCCGGCCGCCTCAGCACGCTCGTCACCCCAACCGGTTCGGTGCAGTACACTTATAGCGCCACCACCGGGAATCTTGCCTCGATCACGGCTCCAGGCAGCACGCTCGCCTACACCTACGATGGCTCACTCCTGACAACGACTACCTGGGCGGGTGCAGTCGCGGGGGGCGTGACGCGATCCTACGACACCGACTTTCGGGTGGCGAGCCAAACCGTCAATGGTACCAACCCTGTGGCCTTTACCTACGATGCCGACAGCCTGCTCACCAGTGCGGGGCCGCTCACGATCGCCCGCAATGCCCAGAACGGCCTGATCACCGGCAGCACCTTTGGTATAGTCACCGATTCCAGCACCTACAGCACCTTCGGCGAACTGAGCACCTACACAGTGGACGTCAGCAACTCACCGATCTTCTCCACGACCTACACCCGTGATAGACTGGGTCGCATCACACAGAAGGTGGAGACGATCTACGGCAGTACGGACACCTTCGACTACGCGTTCGACCCGGCGGGCCGCCTCAAAGAGGTCACGAAAAACGGGACGGTACTATCAACCTACGCGTACGATTCGAATGGTAACCGGCTGAGCCTGACCACTCCCAGCGGGACGGTCAACGGCACCTACGACGCCCAAGATCGGCTGGTCCAATACGGCGCGACGACCTACGGCTACACGGCCAACGGGGAGTTGCAATCGACGACGACCGGCGGCCAGATGACCACGTATCAGTATGACGTGCTGGGGAATCTCACCCGCGTCGTGGGTCCCACCGGCACGACAATCGAGTATGTCGTGGACGGGCGGAACCGAAGGATCGGGAAGAAGGTCAATGGTACACTAGTGCAGGGCTGGCTCTATCAGAACCAGCTAAACCCGGTGGCAGAATTGGATGGATCGGGGAACGTCGTGTCCCATTTCGTCTATGGCACGAAGGCCAACGTGCCGGACTACCTAATCAAGGCTGGAGTGACGTATCGAATCGTTAGCGACCATCTCGGTAGTCCGCGACTCGTAGTGAATACCGCCGATGGCAGCACCGCTCAGCAACTGGACTATGACGAGTTTGCCAACGTGATCACCGACACGCATCGGGGCTTCCAGCCCTTTGGCTTCGCGGGCGGCCTGTACGATGCCGATACCGGACTGGTGCGCTTCGGCGCCCGCGACTACGACGCCGAAACCGGCCGCTGGACGGCGAAGGATCCGATCGGGTTTGGCGGTGGGGATACCAACCTTTACGGTTATGTGTTGAATGATCCGGTGAACTTTGTGGATCCGAACGGGCAGTTTGCTCTCCATTTGCATTTTGGGATTACGTATGCGGCTGCACGAGATTCAGGGTACGGCGTAATAGATAGCCTATCGTTAGCATGGAATGTCATGAGAGAAGATCGGAGTGCTCTTAGTCATGATCCTGACTTCACGAAGATTCATGCCATGGGCGGTCGATTACCGAATGGTGATTATCAAACACCTGCTGAAGCCATCGTCGCCGCAAATGCCTATATTGGTGACGCAAGCAATCCGCTATCAGGAAGGATTCATGCCGCCCAGGACTTACCTATTCATGCAGGGGAAAGCATGAAAGCTTTCGGCTGGAATTGGTCCACGGTCCAGCATCTCTTTAGAGATATA
The DNA here is from genome assembly GCA_002634395.1 of Candidatus Methylomirabilis sp. Classification (GTDB taxonomy): domain Bacteria; phylum Methylomirabilota; class Methylomirabilia; order Methylomirabilales; family Methylomirabilaceae; genus Methylomirabilis; species Methylomirabilis tolerans. The sequence goes on along the minus strand of NSJM01000074.1, from coordinate 5,080 downwards.
TTCGGTGGAGGCGCTATAGGTCAAGCGTATCAAAATACCCGCGCTGTTCTCAATGGCGGGTGTAGAAAATGAGGCTGATAAAGCCGATCATTCCATTAGTTATCGCTGTACTTCTATCAGAAGGTATTGCAATGGGAAGTGCCAACGAATCGCAACGCTCTAAAGCCAATGATGTACATATTGGTCCAAACGCTATCGGCATGCCACTGGGGCGCGTATTGTTGATTCGCAAAGGGGAGAATTATTGCGCAGTTAGATTTACACGTAATTGGACGGGGAAAACCGACTACGAACAACATGCAGAGTATGAGTCTTGTTATCAGGGGAACAAGACTGGCAACTTCAGAAGGGCTAATGTGAAGTACCGGAAAGAAGAAGTCTACTACAAAAAACCAAGCTTCTCTATCTTCGGGCACCCTATTAGCATGAGCGATAAAAGGGATATTCGCTGCGGACCTATAGAGCTTTGGTGGTCGGCAGGGCCAGAGCTGACCTTTGTGTATTTTAATAGACATGACCAAAAACAGGGCGATTATTATGGCATCGAACTTGCCCCTACAAAATGGGGCGATATAGCAGAGGTGAATGCCTTTGATCCTCGATTAACATGGTACAGATATGATGACAATCGCCAGAGAGTCAACATCCCTATAGACCGGTTATGGGATGACAAAGAAGGCAGTCGGTGAAAGCGTAAGCTGTGCTTAGTTGAAGATCCAAAACTACGTCACGGTATCATTTGAACTTAGCCAGAGTAAAAAAGGTAAAAAAGGTACCGAAAAAGGTACCGGACACCTATCGAGCCGGAAGTCTGCGATGGACTTGACGCCGCGTGGTAATTCTTCGCACACGACACCCTGCGCAGGCGTATGAAGCCCTATCCGCGGACCGACGAGCGCCCCTACCCCAACCTGGGGGTCGCGATGCCACGCCCCGGACGCCTCGATGCCCCCGGCGGGACGATCCACGTGGTGGCCCGATGCAACAACCGGGAGTGCTCTTTCACCACCCCGGCAGACTGTGAGGTGCTCCTGGCCCATCTGGGGCAGATGCGCCAGACGTATGCGCTCACGCTGTATGCCTAGACGCTGATGTCGAATCACCTCCACCTCGTGCTCCAAGGGCCGGAGCTCGACGCCCTCGGCCGCCCCCTCCGCTGGTTCATGACCCAGACCGCCAAGACGTTCCACCGGCTCCGGAGACGCCGGGGCCACTTCTGGGAGCGGCGTTACCGTGCGTGCCTCGTGGAAGATGACCGCTACGCCCTTGCGGCCCTTCGCTACCTGGATCGGAACTCGGTGCGGGCAGGGCTCGTGGACGATCCGACCACCTACCCCTGGTCGAGTTGCGCGGCCTACGCTCTGGGGGCACCAAACCGCCAGATCACGTTCCACCCCAGCTACCTGGCCCTCAGTCCCTACCCGAAGGTACGCCAGCGGCACTATCACACGCTGCTCTTGCCGAATCCAGATCCCCGGCTGGATGCGCGCGACCCAGGCTGGACGAGTCAGCGGGCCGTGGGGAGCACCGCATTCCTGACCCGCCATCTTCCCCGCCGCGCGAGACGACGAAGCGTTTCCGTACCTCCGCACATTCAAATACTTGGGGCCTGAAAGGTGTCCGGTACCTTTTCAATGCGGTACCTTTTCAATGTCGAAAACGACGGCAGTTTTAGAACCGAGCTAGGCACATGGGAGAAGGAAGTAGTTGCAGAGGAGTTGCAGAACACCAAAGTCGTTGGCTGGTTCAGAAATCTCGACCGTAAGCCGTGGTCGCTTGAGATGCCCTATCGCGATGGCGGAACCGTCAAACCAATGTTCCCGGACCTAATTATAGTTCGTCGAGACTCGAAAGGCATTGTTTTCGATATCCTGGAACCCCACGACCCCAGCCTGAAAGATAATTTGGCAAAGGCTGTGGGTTTAGCAGAGTTCGCAGAGAAACATTGGGCACTGTTTAGCCGGATACAGATGGTCCGCAAGAAAAAGGCCCCTACCGGCAAGGATAGTTATTACCGGCTGGACATTGGGAGAGAGCCTGTCCGTAAGAAGGTCTTGCGTGTGGCCAGCAACAACGAACTCGACCAGGTGTTTGAGCAGGAAGCGGAGGTTGAATAGTTTCGACCTGTTCGCGCACCGAACACCACAACAGAAGTCATCCGTACAATGTACAAGAGAGCTCACCCAAAAGTTAGAAAACAGGACAACCAATTATGGCAGCAGTAGAATTCCGATTTGGCGTCTTACCGCGACATCTCCAAGTAGACCTGCCAGACTGGAGAATTGAACCTCTTCCGGATTGCCAAGAGACAATTGAACAGTGGCGAGGCTTAGGAGCGGATACGACCTGGATATATCCGCCAATCGTGCAGTGGGTTCGAAGACCTTGTGATCCAGGCATAGAAAAGACGGTTCGAAAGCAAGTAATTGAGAGTGAAAAGGAGGCGGTGGTATGGCGTCTTCCTCCCACGCACTGTCTGAAATACAATGGTCGTCATCGTCTCGATCGAGATGATGCAATGCATGGTATCGCAACCTTCCTGATTTATCTTCTCGGAACGATCTATGGAATCGAACTACAACATGAGGCTTGGTTTGTCACAGGGCGCCAGCGAAAGCGGGAGAATGGGCTGTTCATCTCATCTCACAAGGCCACGACCAATGTACTGGACCTGGCTTCTCGGTGGTTTCGCAAAGCGCCCAGAAAAGTGCAAACTGCCATCGTTAGTGCGCTCCATCTCCACAATCATATTTCTGCCTACCAATGGGATTGGGAGCGCTTTTCCTGGCAGTATGCCGTCTTCGATGCCGCGTGGTTCGTAGCCCAGAAAAATGGTGACATCCCACTGCACCGCAAGAAGAAGCATTGGCCCCATGGAGAGCGTTTCCATGCTCTTGCAACGGCTTTCAATCTGCGGAGGAATAAACGGCAGTTCGAAAAGTGGGTAAGGAATCGGAATGACCTAATTCATCAGCTCACTTGGGGAAAGACATTTCCCGGTCACGAACCTAAGGTCAGTATCCGAGGAGAATACCTACCCCTGCGATCATTCTGTACCATCGCGCTCCTCGCATCAATTGGGTACAAGGGCAAAAGTCTCCGTACGCGATGGTACAAACCCTTTCAGTTTGGTTTGGAGGTATGAGGCTTCTCCACGTCAAGGGTACGGATTCCGAGGACACTATACTGAATTTCGGTGGAGCAAGAAAGATGGTGGCACAAAACAACGAAAATCTGCCGTGACTTAGGTCCGCGATTCTGATTCTGTCATTCCATGTCGCAACCCCGTCGCATAGCCTCCCTCGGCGCCTCCGATCATGTCCTGACCCGCCGCTTGCTGGCAGCCCCATCTTTCCCGAACTGCCGGCGCTGAGGGCGACGGTCTGCGCGCGAGCGCGTGGCCACAGCAAGGCCGCCACAGGACGAACTCAGAGATTGTAAATCGTTGTGTGGTGTGGTATTCAAAATAACGTAAAAGGGGAATGAACTATGTCAAGGCCAAGCACCCTTGGGAAAATCGAAAAAGCGATTGAGAGGCTTTCTCCGAAGGACCAGCTTAAGCTAGTGGAGAAGCTCGCTCACCAGTTGAGGAAGACCGAGCTCGCGGTGAAGAAAGAGCTGGACTGGAAGCATCTGTACGGTCTCGGTAAAGGGCTCTGGAAAGGTGAGGATGCTCAGGACTACGTGAACCGCCTGAGAGAGGATCGGACGTGACGCTCTCGGAAGAGCTTGCCGGGATCGACAGCATCTTCATTGACACGTCCCCGATCATCTACTACATAGAAGCCCACCCGAAATTCGGCGTCCTCGCCAAAGAAGTTGTCACCGCTTTTCAATCAGGAAATCTCATCGCCCATTCGTCAGTTATGACCCTCGCTGAGGTCCTGCCCAAACCGATCGAGAGCGGAGACGAAAAGCTCGCCAGGAAATTCGCTGACTTCCTCAAACACGGCAAGCGTCTGACGCTGGTCGAGATCTCCGAAGGCATCGCTGAGTCCGCCGGCAGATTGAGAGGCCGTTATCCTGTCCTCAAGACGGTCGATGCCGTGCAGATTGCGGCCGCCCTGGAAGTCGGTTCTGATGCCTTCCTGACAAATGATATGAAATTGAAACAGATCGCTGACATAAAGGTTCTCATCCTGCAAGAGTATCTCTGAACTCCTCTATTGGAGTAAGCCTATGAAGAACAGATCCTCTCGCCGATTTGCGATCTGCCTCAAGAATATATGGAAGCGAGGACTTGGTCATTCGGAAAGTCTATCAGGTCTTGCCGGATAAGAGAGCCGAGGAGCAAGGGCTGCTGCGCATCATCGACGAATCCGGTGAGGATTACCTGTATCCCGCAGACTATTTCTAGTTCGTTGATCTGCCGCAGAAAATTGAGCGGGCACTACGACAGAAAGTGTCTGCCGCCGCCTAGCCACACGTTCAACCGCTGCTTGGGCCGGTCGTCAAAAAACGGCTCATCAAACAGGTCGCATCTGCCGTGACCTAGGTCCGCGATTGTTATCCCGTCACTCCATATCGCGACCCCGTTACATTTCATATCTCAGTGCTCTCGACCATGTCATCACTCACGGTCTGACCTCTTAGGATGCGTTCAGGAATCTCATGATTTCTGGAACACCATGCGGTATGCTTCACTTCGGGATTGAGCGGGAATCGGTATGGTATCCTGATGTCCTGGGTCGGACGTTCGGCGACGAAATAGGCGCCGTATGCGGTGTCATGGCCCAGAAGGTCTCCTGTGGGGTCATTGTGAAGGAGCGGAGCGACTGAAGCAATCTCTCAGTATTTGGGGCGCGTGATTACGAAAAAGACCGGTGAGATTGCCACGCTCCCGTTGGTCGCTCGCAATGACGAGCCGGGGTATTGGTCTCGCCCCGTGGACTTTCATGCGCATGGGCGCAGCGCATCCGGTGTTTTCACGCGAACGGTAGCCCGAAGTTGTATCGGTGCGCTAGCGAACGGGCTGGATGTTCCAGATCTCCCGGGCGTACTCGGCGATGGCGCGGTCGCTGGAGAATTTTCCGGTGCGAGCCACATTGAGGATCGCCTTGCACGCCCAGCCGGCGGGATC
>NSJM01000073.1 GCA_002634395.1 Candidatus Methylomirabilis sp. | reverse complement strand
GCCCGAGTTCTGGCTAAATCTCCAACTCCGCTGGGATCTCTCTCATGCCCAGCAGGCCGAGGCCGAGACGCTGCGGGGGATTCGTCAGGTCAAACGGTCACGGAGGGCGGCCTAACCTCGCGTTCCACCCGACGGTGCGCGCAGATCTGGGCGCACCGTCGGGGCTGATGGATCGTGAAGGTAAAGAGCGCCGTTAGCTGTGCGTCACGGAGGCGGGCCGTGCGAGGTTGACCCACGGACGTGCAGGGATTCGGCTGGCGACTGCAAGGTCCTGTGGTGTGGTAATCGTTTCAGTTCCCATGATGTCTTCTCCTCCCCGCCCTCTAGTCTAATTTACAGGGCAAGTGTCTCACTTGTATTGGCGCAGAGGGCCCTGCGAGCACACTGGCGCGCCCGCCCACCCATGATCAGACCAACCAGATGATCCTGCTCGGGGTCCTGCGCGGCCTGAGCGTCGATGACGCCCTGAAGGAGATGGAGTTTACCCCGCTCATCGTTGAACAGGTCGAGGAGCTTTCCCCCCCGACGCCCGAGAAACTTCGCATCCTTCGGGAGGAGATCGATCCCGACCGCGCGATCATCGGCGCCGCCGGAGAGTGACGGAAGGAGGGCCCCATGAAGACCAGGGTCACGTCAAAGTCACCGCTAATCCCGTCATTCCCGCGCAAGCGGGAATCCAGAGTTATTGAAGTTACTGGATTCCCAACTCTTAGGAATTGGTGCTGTTGTGTTATGCTTATCAAAAGCCCGGGTCAGGACATATTGTGGGATTATCCTCAGATTGAGGTGAGGCATGGTGGCTATTCATATCGAGTCTAACCCCGCAATCATGATGGGCAAACCGGTCGTCGCGGGAACGCGCATTACCGTTGAGCTGATTCTCGAGAAACTCGCGGCTGGCGAGACGGTCGAGCAGTTGCTTGTGGCCCATCCTCGCCTGACCCGCGAGGGTATTCTGGCGGCTCTGGATTTCGCGATGTGAGGGTTAGGCTTTTGATGTTGGATGACAGCAGGCAGAGGAACCGATGGATACTTTGGTGGAAAGGTTAGAAGCAAAACTGCGGCAGTGGAAACCGGATACTGCAAAGCAGGTGAGACAACGGGTGACCGAGATCATGGACCTGGCAGATCAAGACGTATTGGACATCATGCGGTCACGGGCCATGGAGCAAGAGGTCTTGGATCTTCTCGATGAATCCCCAACCCGGTGAAGTGTGGCTTGCTGATCTTGGTTTAGCAGCGAAAACTCGCCAGCCTCCCCTTCCTTGATCGAGACTCCGTTGTAAATGTGCAGGGTCTTGGTGCTCTTCCGGCGGTACGGTGTGAGCGGAAACTTGGAAAGCTTCCTGAGGAAGCCATGCGCCGGATCAGGCGTGTTCTCTCGTTCGCCCTCGACCTGGGCTGATGCCTAACTCCGCCTTGAATCCGCCGACTGCGTGGCGGGTGAACGCGAAAGATGGCGCGGACGCTTCGCGCCGCGCCATCGGCCTTGCGGCAAGCCTTCCCCTTTCTGTACGGTGCTTCGCGCCGGCAATCACGCGGCTCCAGCGAGCGGTTCCCTCCCGAGTACTACGATACTTGTGCAGATTTGTAGTTGAAATCTACACTGCCAGACCCACCAGCGCGACCCTCAAAGCACTCATTTTATCGGGTCCGGTGCGGTCTTTTTCATTGACACCCCCGTAAGCTGAATGCTACACATCAGCTACTCGGTTCTATCCTTTTTTGCCAAAGGTGAGGATGCAGACATGGTGAGTGGCGGGAACTTGCTTCTAGCTGGAACCGGCATCACGCCGAAGGCGACGACCGATATAGCCCTTTGGGGCATCATGAGTCGAAGGGCCGTGCTGTTTTCAGGAGACCTCCACCCTATTCTCCCGAGCGCGTGACGAAGATAAAGACTGTCCTTGAAGACGGCTATGACATCCGGACCGTCCAGGAGTTGCTTGGCCACAACGATGTGCACACCATGATGATTTATATCCCTATTCCCAACGGGAGCGGGAGGGTGTCGCCAGCTCGGCTGACCGGTTATGACCGCTTCCTCGCCAACGTGCCGAAATGTAACTCGCATAGAAAGAAAATAAAGATAACAGATGGATTTCGCTATGTTGGAAGTACAGGCGTAGAGAATGTTATCGAAGAACTCAGTTAACAGTACAGCCCAACAGAATGGGGCCAGATCTCCCATCACTCCATGAAATTCTTCAGCCCGTGGGATATTCGATCAGGTTCTAAGTTATGTCTCGCGTGCGTAGCTGCATCATGCTTAGCCATTGTTAGTTGTGTAAGCATCCCCAGTTACACCACGAAGGGTGAACCAAAACCGCTGGTTCTGGGAGCGGCTACGTTTAGATACGGAAAATATTGTGGCGCAGGACACCCGGACTTTGGTTTGAAGTCTGGGAACCCGGAGTCTATTTGGGCGCTGGAATCGATTTGGCCCCCGATCGACGACGTAGATGTAATGTGTTATGCGCACGATATGTGCTACGAGGCAGCCGGATCGGACAATCAAATCTGCGATCAGGCATTAAGTGCGACCGCCATTCGACAGGCCGATGGTTTTAGCGAACCCTCGGGCTGCTATAACTTGGCGTGGTTGATTGGTTCGGGGTTGGCTGCAAAGTTTTGGGGAAAGGAAAAGAACCCAGTTGCTTCACGTTTCATCGAGGTTGCTAATTTTGTGTGGACATTACCTTTGGGAATCGCCGCGCATCTCGCCAATGGCGTGAATTACGATAAGTATGGATTGCCGAAAGAACAAGGTACATGTTACCTCAACGACAAAAAGGAATTGCATAATTACATACTGATATCAGAGTTTGAAGCGCATTATCGGGAATATGCAAAAGGCTTCAAGTTTTTTACCCGAAGCGACCCTGGAATGAAATCTGTCAGCCTACCCGTACCAATACGAGGTTGGGAAAAATCGTTCATGGTTTTCGAAGTAAAAAAGTACCTTAACTATTACGGATTCAGCGCGGGTCCCGCGAACACAGTATTAGATGCGCGCGCCATTGAGGCGATTCGAAGGTTTAAGGGACAAAGGTCGCCAGCATTCGATCCGCAGAGTCTGGGACCGGTGTGGGAGACATTAAAGTCAAAATACGCTACGCGCGAGTTTTCTGAACGCAGGAAAGACGATTTGCTAAATTGGGCGCAAAAGAAGGCTCGGTATAACTACATTGATTGACCAGCGCATTAGGGTCTAACGTCTCAGAACTCCAAGTGGGTATTTTGAGGGCAGTTTCTCTAATCACCAAATGGGACTTTCGGTGTTGTAACCGAATCAACTATACTGACTGTCCCCGCGCGAAAGGGAGACAGATTTAATTATGAGGACCTCAGGGGTCAGGTCCAACATTGCCGCACATCGAGTCCACGCTCCGTACTCGGGGCGCCGGACTTCGCTTACGCTCGGCCGCTCATGCGGGACGTTGAGTCTGTAGAAGCAGCCTCGTCCGGACCTGAGGGCGTGGTCGCCTGGCGCGGTGGCATCGTGTAGGCCTTAGGTTGGCTAGACAACAAGGCCGACTAATCGGCCTGAACCCGAGTTGCTCGACAAGTCAGATCTGATCATCGTAACGAACAGAAATCATCGAATACGGACCGCCAAAGCGAGAACTGGTTGTTGCACTCCGTGAGACGACGATTATGGTTTGGATATGACGGCATTCACCGCGACGCTGCTTTCTAGGATTGACTGGCGGCGGCTCAGCAAGCACGTAGCCCGTGAGCAGAGCAATCGGGAGCACTACGCGCCGGTGGTCTCAGCGTACCGGTGGTGGGCTCGCCGGTCACACGGCGTCATGGGCGCGTTGCTAGATTCGGCAATCGAGCGCTATGGTAGGGGCATGATGGTATCGGACCCCTTCAGCGGGGGAGGCACCGTCGCGTTCGAAGCAGTCCGGCGGGGGTTGAAGGTTTACTCGCAGGACGTGTATCCATGGCCAGCGGACGGGCTTGCAACCGCCCTCTCGCCAGCCAAATTAGAGGAGCTAGAAGAAGCCGCAGGACTGCTGTTCGAGACACTACAGGCTTTCAGAGCGAGCTATCAGCGGCACGATGGACGAGAACTTAGTCACATCCTACGCGTTCGCGTCTGTAGCTGCCCCAACTGCCGTGCGGACATTCATATGTTTCCGAAGTCAATGGTTTCACTGGCATCTCGGAGGCAAGCGGAGAAGAACGCCTACTTCGGGTGCGTGCGATGCGGCTCGGTTTCGCTTCGCTCCGAGAATTCGAAACGTCTCATCTGTTCTCAGTGCCATAAGCGTCTCATTGATGGCGTGGAGACGCTGACTGCTTGCCCGCACTGCGATGCAAAGTTGACTTTGAAGCAGCTCATCACAACGTCGCCGTGCTGGAAAGCTGTGTTGGTGCAAGAACTGGTAACCAACGGGGGCCATCTGCGCGCAATGCTGCGCAGGGTTCAAGGAGGAGACCCCGTTGGGGATGAAGACGCATCGAGCCTGAGCGAATACCTTTCCCAGCCTATTCTGCCCGGGAAGGAAACCAAACGGCTCGCCGACACCGGTTTTAGATCTTGGGGGGACCTCTACACTCGCAGGCAGGTGAATATTCTTCTAAAGGCGCTGGACGTCGTCCGTAAGATGTCCGCCTCTGATGCGGTAAGGGACCGTCTGGCGTATGCAACGCTTGGACTAGCGGAGATGCCCGCCTTCCTCAGCCGTTGGGACCGCTTTCACCTGAAGCCCTTCGAGGCAATGGCGAATCATCACTATGCAAGTACGACGCTCGCAGTAGAAAGCAACCCACTTTCGCCAGTGGGACGGGGTACGCTCCGACGGCGACTGGAATCCGCCTGCGCGGCTTTGGAGTGGCTCCAAGAGAGCTGCTCCAGGATGCCAGCAGTGAAGAGGGTAGCCCGCTACGGAAGGCGTTCGTCGCATGGGCGCGAAAACGTCGTTGTAGCTATCGGAAGCAGCGCTACTCAGGCCCTGCCTGATAAATCCATACAGCTGACGCTCACCGACCCGCCGTACTTTGACGATGTGCAGTACGGCGAGCTCGCTCGGTTGTTTCACGTTTGGCTCGGCGCCTACCGCCACACACCGCCGGTCGATGAGTCGCAAGAAGCGGTCCCCAACTCGACCCGCGGCAAAGGGGCTAAAGACTACGAGAAAGCCATCGCTGCGTGTCTCAAGGAAACCCATAGAACCCTTGCCTCCAATGGCCGACTCGTGCTCACGTTTCACAACACTAAGATGGCCGCGTGGCAGGCCTTGGCAGGGGCTTTGTCCCGAGCCGGCTTTATGGTCCTGGGCATCGCTGTGGTCCAGGCAGAAAATCGCGCGGACCACTCGAAGCGCTATGCGGGAAGCATGCTCCACGACCTTGTAATCGAATGCGTTCATGCAACGGCGGCATCGCCAAAGCTGCAGGTTGCCCTGAAACCAACTTCCGCCGCAGAAAAGAACCTGGTTGCAATGGGGCGTGCCTTGGCGGCTGCCGTAGCGGAAAGGTCACCAGAAGGGTTGCCGGACTTCTACCGCAGAGAGCTTGACCGGTTACGGTCAAGGAAAGTGCTAGTGGCGTGACTGATGTGGGAATCAGCTCTTGCTAGCGTCCAGCACCCAGTTGCGGAGGCGCTGCTTCGCAAGCGAATCCTCCCCTCATGGGGCTCCGGATTCGAGAAGGTCAGCGCTGTTCTTACGGTGCGCTCCGCACTCCAGGCCAACGCCAAAGCGCAGACCCTGTTTTTCCTCGTTCCCGGTGCAAGGGACTCGACCGCAAGGTATCTCACGGCTGGACTTTTGGTCGGAGATTTTGCGCACTGTCAGGGTGGTTCCTACCTGCCAGATGCTGAGGTTGGTCACCTGTTCAAAGGAGACCTTCTCCTGGTGACTCCCGCGGCAAGCCCAGCTCGAGAGGCCCTCGAGGAGCTCAAGCTAACTGTCCACCTTCCCTTAGGCGAGCTGTGGGACGTCGACACGCTATCCAAGTATCGGCAGGCCAAGAAAGGCACCAAGCCACGCGTCTTTGTCACTAACCCCGGATGGGCGACGAGCAAGTCCACGAACTGGTCTTTCGGTGCGGTTGTGATTGATGCAAGTCACCCAAGGACGCTCGGCAGACTGTCTGAGCTGTTGCGAATAGCGAAACGATTAAGCTCGCTTCGAATTGTCGTATCGCCACCCCTGGACAGAGCGACAATGCAATCGTTTGGCTATCCACAATCCGCGTCTGCCTGGCTCTGGGACCCTCAGTCTGCCGCAAAGTGCGAGGAACTTGCAGGAAGCCCAGCAAAGACGGCATTGCAGCCGCCCGACAGAACCCTCTGGGTCTGTGACGAGGACCCGGAGCTCGATGCGGCACTTTCGACCGCATACGGGCGTCTCTCGGACGTGCTGCGCGAGGCCAATGGCAATGCAATACCAGGTCTTCGTAGCGCCTGGGGCATCATCAATCGCCTGCGCCAGATGACCGTCCCACTGGCTCAGCTTGAAGAGGAGGGAGCAAAAGCGTGGGTTGGGAGCCTCCGAGTACGTATCGACGGGCTCAAAAAGGTCGAAGGCCACGAGAACCCGCTGTGGGAGGTGGCCTGGCCGGGAATTGTCCAGTCCGTCGAAGCCGCCTACCAGACCCTCCTGAAAAGGGCTGAGCCTGCGAAGTTCTGGGTACTAGCAAACCGTCTGGATAGTTGGCTACGCGAGCACGACGAGGGAGAAGTCCTGCGCATTGTGGTTGGCTCCAGGCACGAAGCAAAGCGTCTGTCTGGGATGCTCGCAGATGTCGTTGACGATGCACTCGATGCGACCGCAGATGGGATTGTTGAAGTTATGTCGTTTGCCGAAGAAGCCAAGTTTGTCTGCACGGGCCTGTACGCGAGAACGCTGCTGGCTGGGCCTCACTCAGCGTGGCTTCGATACCTGGACGTGTACCCGAAGCTTCCGGTAGAAGAACTTGTCTACCCATTCGAAGCGGGCTTGGAGCAGGCAGCACAGACTGGGCTGTACAAGTTCATGAGTGAACTTCAAGATGATGTGAACAGAGTCGCGTTCCTAAAGACCATCGGGCTTCACACTTCTGCGTCGACAACCCCAGTACCCCCGATGCCGCCGCCGCGAATTCGCGCTCTGCACGGCAGTGGAAAGCCCGTCGAGTTGGTGGCCAGTGCTGAGGTGAGTACTGCGTTGGACATCGAGGATCTTGTCCGCTCCTCTGCAACTACCGGAGTCGAGTACGGGGAGTGGGCGCCTTTGTCAGGGGCCGCGGGGTCTCGTTTCGAGCAGGCAGGCCTTGTCGAGGTCCGTTTCCTCGAAGGAGCGTCGCGACGCTACCCGCTGGGATTTAAGGTGGACGTCTACTTTCCCGAATCCGAGGAGATGCAGCGCATCTTCGCGCAGAAGCTCGAGGCGGGGCACCACGTCATTTCCTTTGTCGACGGCGAATACGACGACCTCTTCAGGCGACTGCGAGAAGCCGTCTATCAGCAACTGCCAAGCGACCAAAGAATCAAGCTCGAGCTCTGGGACGAGGCCAAAAGGAACCTTATTGCTCGCTTCAGAGGGGACCGCGGTCGCCTTTACGAGGCGCTTAGTCTCGATGGTCTGGAATTGGAGGAGGCGGCCATGTCCTCGTGGTTCCGGGATGAAGACGACGTCATGGCCCCCCAGCAGGCGCACGACTTCTTCATCGTGGCAAGGGCCACGCAGTGTTTTCCCACTGAATCGATGATGCGCAAAGTATTTGCGTGCATTCAGCAGGAGCGAGGTCGAAATCGAAAGATAGGGCGGGCGCTCACGGCCCTGCTTCGAGCAATTGCTTCCGGTAATGGCTACGAGGAAGCCCTGGAAGGTGCCCGAAGAATGGATGCGAGTCTGAGCGACGTCCTAAGCGCCGTTGAACTCCTTGAGGTGGTTGAAGTGCGCCATTTCTATCCGAATCCCTAATGGCAAGAGACGCGTATGAGTAAGCCCGAGACGAAAAGCACCTACACGCCAACCTATCGCGATGAGCTTGCGATCATTCGCCATTTCGTAGATGTCCTGGAGCAGCGTCTGGGCGGCCGAGAAGGCAAGCGCCGGGTCAACATTAACCCCTTGGACTGGTGCCAGCTAGGCGTTCTCGGTCCGGTCAAACGAGAAGTTGTTACGCTTGACTACGAGGCGGAAGTGCCGGACAACGCCGAGGTTGATAATGAGGACTCGGAGCGGGCCGGTCCCAAAACCGCGGTACCTACAGGCTCTGGCAGCGCCTCATCTGTCTCAGCTCAGCCCACAGCAGACCCCGAGGCCGACGAGACAGCGTCCACCGTGCCTGACCGCGCATATGGCGGGGAGGCCACTCGTCGTCCTCCTTCTGCCTTGGGCTTCGAGCTGCTTGTCGAACCCAACGCCGAAGGTTTTGTGGACTTAGTCGTCGATGCCGAGTTTTGCGTTTTCACACGGCATCTGCCCACTTACGCTGAGCAAGCGAGCGTAACCGACGATGGTGTGGTGGTAAAGGATTCGCCTATTGCCGAGGTGACGCAGCGCTCGGACATCTCAGTGCCTGGGGTGCGGTTTCGTATCCTGGCGACCCGACGCGGTAACTTTGCCGACGCCGGAGCATGTCAAGCCGCGCTCGATGCCGCGCTCGGTGCAGCCTTTGGCCAGTCAGACGCGATGCCGAAGTGGCCAGGGGCGAGGCCGAAAGTGGAGGAGCGATCTCTGACAAGCGGCGAGACAACGTTTGGCGCCTTCATTGGGCAGCTTCGCAGTGGGCATGACATAGACAACTGGCGCATGCAGGCGCGCGTTGAAGTGCGCGCTTGGCCTCGCTCGGACGGGAAGATTCGAGTGGGCTGCTATCTCAAGAATGAGACTGTGGCCGAAGGGCCGGCATACAAGGACGCGTTTCGAATCATCGGGGATGCGCGCCTCAAGGCCCGCCTGGAAAAGGGAACGCTGGCACCAATCGAAATCCTGCCGGTGCCGCGCGATTACCAGTACGACCGCCGGGTCTGGGCTGTGGGTCACAACACCAGCGTCGTGGTGGCCGAAGACAAGCACTCGCTTAAAACCGGCTCATTGGCTGGTTTTGACCAAATCCGCATCGTAACTAAGGACCAGCCTGCGGCCCGCTTCTCGGACCTTGACGCGAAGCCTTTTGACACGCTCGGTGCCATCTTCGAGGCTATGCAGTCCTTTGCCAAGGACTGGGAAAGCCGTATTGTCGACGCCAATGAGCTTTCACTGGATTCCAATGCGCTATCCGAATGCGCGAAAGACCTAGAGGGATTCCGGGCAGAAATTGGCCGGTTCGCGGCAGGCATCGCAGCCCTTCAGACAGACTCAAGATTGTTGATCGCCTTTCGCGCCATGAATCGAGCATTCGGCAGGCTTGCCCTGGGCTACGACTCGTGGCGGCTTTTCCAGTTGGTTTTCATCGTTACTCAACTGCCGGCACTGGCGGTTCGTGAATCCATCGTTTCGGGCGAGTACCCGCCCGGGCAGAAGCACTCTTGGGCAGACATCCTCGACTGGGGGGATGTGTTGTGGTTCCGAACCGGGAGCGGAAAAACCGAAGCGTATCTTGGGCTTACCTGCTGTGCCATCCTCTATGATCGGCTTCGCGGGAAGGCCTTTGGTATCACCGCTTGGCTTCGTTTCCCGCTTCGAATGCTGAGCGTGCAACAACTGCAGCGCGCCATGCGAGTCATTTGGGAAGCCGAGCAGGAACGCAAAGCCTTGCTGGGCGAGGCGGCCAAGAACTCAGACCCTTTGCGGCTGGGCTACTTCGTGGGCGGCACCACGACGCCCAATAGCGTGTCGGAGGAGACCCTCAATCGATACAAGAAGCCAGAGGAAGCCGAGCGGCTCCGGGTTATTCCGGACTGCCCTGCGTGTGGCGGCCGCGGCACGGTCCAGGTGCGGACGAATGAGACCGCTATGTGTTTCGAGCACGTCTGCTCTGCTTGCAACGCCCACCTTCCACTCGACATCTCAGACGATGAGGTTTATCGACACTTGCCTGCGTTAATTGTGGGAACCATCGATAAGATGGCCTCCGTGGGGCATCAAGTGAAGCATGGAATGCTCTGGGGTGGCGCCCGCTGGCTGTGTCCGAAACACGGGTATTCGTTCGGGGACTACTGCGGGGTCTTTGGCTGCGAAATATTCAAGAAGAAGGCAAACCGCAAGCCGGTTTCGCCCTACGACCCCTCTCCCGCTCTGCATATCCAGGACGAGTTGCACCTTCTCCAAGAGGAACTCGGTGCGTTCGCTGGCCACTACGAAACCCTTGTGCGCCACTGTGAGCAAGACTTAAGCGGTCGCCCCGCCAAAGTCGTTGCAGCAACTGCTACCATCGAGGGCTTCGAACATCAAGTGCGCCACGTCTACGGTGTTAAGGACGCCCGGCGCTTCCCGGGACGGGGGTACGATAGATTCACGAGCTTCTACGCTGAACCGGACTGGGACCCGGACGGCTCCCCGAATATTGCGCGCGTGTTTGCCGCTTTTCGCAGCGTCTCAATGCACCAGGCCGATGCAGCTGCGTTCTGCACAGAGGTTATGCAGGCCGAGATTGACCGGCTTATCAGTAATCCGCACGAGGCGCTGGCCTTCCTGCACGACGCATCCATCGAAGACGACGTGCGTGCCTTGATGCGCTACTACACGACCACACTCAACTACGTGGGAAGCCTTGCACGCGGCTCCCGGGTATATCAGAAGCTCGATGACGCCGCCCCAAGGCTTCGGCCTGGTACCGAGCGCGAGATGACCGTAGAGTACCACTCAAGCCGTTCCTCCGGCGCCGAGGTCGCAGAGCTGGTGCACAAGGTCGAGAATCCGCCACAGTGGGAAGATCCGCAGTTTCTGGATGCCGTCGTGGCCACCAACATGATTAGCCACGGCGTAGACCTCGAACGGATCAATGCCATAACCATGGACGGGGTGCCGGAGGAAACTGCCGAGTACATTCAGGCGTCCAGCCGCAGCGGTCGCAAACACGTTGGCCTTGTGGTCGTAGTGCTACCTGCCTACTCGCTTAGGGCAAGCAGCATCTACCACCGATTCCGCGAGTACCACGAACACCTCGATCGGATGGTTTCGCCCGTTCCGGTAAATCGCTTTGCTAAGCATGCCGCGCGCCGGACACTCCCTGGCATTACCCTTGGGCTACTGTATGGAAAGTACGTGGCACAAACCAGCAACCAAAACGCCAAGCAGCGTCATGAGGCCCTGCGGCTCATCGACTCGGTTGGCGTTGACCGGTTCCTGGAAGAGCTCAAGAGTGCCTACGCCCTTGGAGAAGAGGTCTACGACCAGCGACTCGAACAAAGTCTCGAAGCCGCCCTCATGGATGAGTTTGGACGGGTGTACGGGTCCATTTACGGCAGCCACGAGAAGTATGTGAAGGACGCCGTGCGACCGACGCCGATGACAAGCCTTCGCGATGTAGAGGTCGGCATTCCCTTCCAGCCTGACACCGACTGGCGGGTCTTGCAGTGGCTGCAGAAAAGTAGGGAGTGATGTGATGGCGTCCCACAAGCCGTTCACACGGGGGCAGACTCAAGTTCTCTATCGTCATCTGCCCCAGGCGATTTTCGAGCACGATGACTATGGGCTTTGCAAAGTCGAGAGCGTTGCGCAGAGCGATGTGCCGGTCAACCACGAAGCGCTCTTTGATGCCTTGAGCGGAGCCTTGTCTCAATGGGCGACCCCGGGCTTTCACGAGAAATACCCTGACCCCAGAGACGAAGCCAAGCGTAGCCGATACTCAGTGGGTGCCCCTAGAGAGGTTCGGTTTGCGCCATATCCACTAAACTTCTGCTGTCGGAAATGCGGGCGAGTTGCAAGCTATGACCGCCTTCAAAAGGCAGGAGGCGCGCCTGGGAAGTGCCCTTATTGCGGCGGCTCGATGTCTCAGATGCGCTACGTGCAGGCGCACAACTGCGGACGATTGGAGGAGCTCAAGCTCCCATTCAAGAAATGTCCCAACGGCCACGGGCCAGAGCACTTAATGTTCTATGACCCCGGAAGGGTGCGCCAGGCGCGCTGGCGTTGCCGCTTGTGCGGGGCGGACATTCAGGGCATGCGGATGACCCCGTGCAAATGCGCTTACAACGATTCGCTCAGCAATAACGCGCCACCGTACGAGAAGTGGCTCAAGGTTATCCCCACCGGAGACCCGTCTCTTTACATCGCCCATACACTGGCATTCGTCAACTTCCCCGAGGACGCGGAAGCGAGATTCCGCGCGGCAGATGGAGCGCATGCGCTTTGGCTTGCGCGTGTTTGGCGACTTCTGGATAAACCCGTAGCCGAAGTCCTGAAGCAACGCTCTGAAAGCAAGGGCGCGGATAGCGATGGCGAAGTTGAGGAGCTCATTGAAGCCCTTAGGGCGGCCAACCCCCACCACCCTAAGGTTAGAGAGTACGACGCGCGGAAAGCTCAACCTCCCGGCCAGGTAGCAATTGACAAGGTGACCGCCCTGCTCGGTAGCGCGGTGGGCGAATTGTCCGGCCCGCCGCGTCGGTGGCTCACCGAGCACGTAACGTTGCTGGACAGAACAAGCATCACGACGATCCCCGACGTAGCCAGGATGCTTCACGCAAGAGGCGATGACGCACAAGCCTCTGAGATTGAGGCGGCTGCGACCAGAGCGGCAACCTTGCTGGGCATTCAAAGCATCCGGATCATCAACGACTTCCCCTTGGCACTGTGCGCATTTGGTTACACGCGGACTGCCAGAGAGCCTTCTCGTGCCGTCATCAACCCATTCGCTGCAGACGAGAACGGCAAGTTCCCTCTCTATGTTGTAGCGTCAGAAACCGAGGCATTGTGGTTCCAGCTTGACCCCATTCGGGTGCTGTCCTGGCTCGTCGCCAATGGGCTCGCGGCGGGGCCGACGCCTTCGTCCGCCGACACTGCTTGGGCGTGGTTGTTCGCGAACGTGCCTGGTCTACGTGAATCCGTGTACCAGCCGAACTACGGGGATAGCCGCGCAGTGACGGTAAGGACGCTCCTGCATACGATGAGCCATGTGTTCTTGAAGCGGATAGAGTGGAGCGGGTTCGCGCCTTCCAGCATCGGTGAGTACCTTATCCCGGGCACACTTTCCTTCATCCTGTACGCAAACCGTTACGCCGAGACGAAGATTGGCGGCCTGACTACGTTGTTCGAGCAGCGTCTGAGCACATGGCTATGGGACGGTGTGCAGTCGGGTCGTGAATGTATCTACGATCCTATTTGCACAGACGAAGGCGGTAGTTGCGCAGGATGCACTCACCGCGAACACAACTGCGTAGCCTTTAACCGCGAGTTGTCGAGAGCAATGCTCTATGGAGGTCCGACTCCACAGCACGGAGAGCTTGACGGCGCGCTGCTTCGAGAGGGCTATTGGTCCCAGGCGTGGGCCGTGATGCCTGCAAAATGAGCTCCGCCTTCGATGAGCTTGTGTCTAAACTTCCGGGCGTCAGCGGTGCTCGTCGTCTTGGCCAGGCGCTTTGGATGAAAATCGATGTGGCCTTGCGCCCGGAGGAGTTGCTGTGGTGTCGCGGCCTGCTGGGCCCGAACGGAGAACAGATTCTTTGGCAGGCGCTGCTTCAGAAGCAAGTAGTTTGCTCTGGGGGCTCGGTTAATGCCTACGCTCTAGCCGACTTCCTGTCCCAGTTGTATTCCGGCAAGACCACGCAACCTGACCGGCCCAGAGTGGTGTGGACCCTTCCCGCGGAACTCGCCCATCTAGCAGATCCCAGCGGATACTCGAAAGCTGCAACGACGTTGGTCCGAGGGGCCCAGCATTCGGTACTTGTGGTCTCACCCTACCTTGAAGCGAGAGGCGTTGGGCTCCTGCTCGACGCCATTGTATCGGCCCTTGCGCGTGGAGTTCAGGTAACGCTTATCACTCACGACGCAGAGAATGTCTCGTCACGGTCGAGCCTCGCCGTCAAGGAGCTGCGCAAGGAGTCTGCGAGCTTACCCGGCGGCTTGGAGGTGCTTACCGCCACTGACAACTCCACTCTGCTTCATTCTTCATTCCGTTGAGGGTCGATACCCCGCGGCTTGCCGCGTCCGGTTGTGATAAGCTGGGGGTGTGAGTGAGCGCATCCACCGCAGCCACAACGTCTCCGTCCTGCTCTACCACATCGTCT